>CAYHOS010000004.1:14445-69010 GCA_964358505.1 uncultured Candidatus Peribacteria bacterium | reverse complement strand
TACACCAGAGGGTAGGGAATCCTCAGGTGTTGCACTTGGTTCTTGAACTCAGCCTGCGAAAGAGAAACTCATAAGGCGTTATCGAAATCTTTCTTACATCAGCATTCGATTTCATAAAGACATCACGAACATGCCTGGCATCTACTATCCGTTTTTTCAGGCACTTGCGTGGTACGACATGAACATCGTACAGATTATTGCAGGCTATGCTGAACTGGGATTCATATTCGATGCGAAAGATATTGATCGTGCCTTCTCCATCATTAAGCCTCTGACGGAGAAAGACCACTAAACGCTGGGAACTGACATTCGAAAGGTCCAGAATGCTCCATCTGACGCAGTTCCCGTTACAGGATCACGTCGCCACTCATTGTGGGTGGCATGCTGAGGATCGCAAGAACCGTTGCAAGCCAATATTCCAGTTCACAGAGCCGTTCAACGCAACCCCCAACCTCACTTCTTCCCCTCCGCCGCCAGTTGCCGGACCTGGACGGTGAGCGGCTGCTGCGTTGTGCCAACGGTGATCTGCACCTGGAAGGTGCCGATGGCTTTGATGTGCTCCGGAATGGAGATGGACTCGGCGGAAACGTCGAGTTGATGCTGCTCCTTAAGCGCCTCCGCCACCTGTTCTTCGGTGATGGCCGCGTAGAGCTTGCCCGTCTTGCTTGCCTTCTTCATGAAGGTGACGGTTTTTCCTGCCACGGCCGCAGCGGCGTCCGTCTGGAACTGCCTCTCCCGTTCCTTCTCCTCCGCCCGTCTCTTGATCTGGTCCGCGTAGCGCCGTCGGACCGTGGGAGTGGCGACCAACGCCTTGCGCTGCGGCAGGAGGAAATTGAGGGCAAAGCCGTCCCCCACGACGAGCAGGTCGTTCTTTTTGCCGATGCCGTTGACGTCCTCGAGGAGGAGTACTTCCATGATGCCTGAGGGGAGAACTTCTGCTGGGCTCATATGGAAAAGAGCTGGTAAAGTGTACTGAACAACGCGTCATGCGTCAACGGTTCATGGCGAGCCGAAAAGAAAAATCTCGGCCATCCCTCCGGATTCTTTCAGCATTTCGTGATGACACTGATCATATTTTGTATACATATCCTCTTCAGCCATACCTTTTCAGTTTGCCGCTGCGGATCCCCGAAAGAGGGATGGGATCCACGTGAAGATGGAGAGCCACCCCTTGCCGGCTTTGAAGACGCGTTCCTGCCGTACGTACCACTTGTGGAGCGTGAGGAAGCGGTCGCTGTGGAGGGAGAGGGAACCCAGCTCCACGCCCAGGATGTTCTTGTGCTGCGCGAAGGAGTACTGCGGTGAATACAGGAAGACGGCGGGTACGTCGTCCCGCAACACCTGGCGGAGCTCCGTGAGCGCCGCGTTCCGTTCCTTCTCATCCCACGTGCGCCGCACGCGTTCCAGCAAGGTATCCGCCTGGAACGACGCGTACTGGGACAGGTTGTAGGCATCTTGCCGCAAGTCCTTGGGGTTGCCGGTGCGTTTTTGCACGCCGCTGCTGTGCCAGTAGGAGTAGCTGTCGAGGTTGTCGAGGAGCGACTGTCCGAAGAGGAGGAGGTCGTACTCGCGCTTGAGGAGCTTATCCTGGAATTCCTCCCGCGTCTTGGGGATGTCCAGTGTCACCTTCACACCCAAGCCCGCCCACGATTCCCGGAGGAACTCCGCGACCTTCCGGTACTCGGCGGGCGAGGGGCTCGTAAGGAGGCGGAGGACGAGCTGCTCCCCGCGGTCGTTGCGACGGATGCTCACGGCATCGCCGGTCTTGCGTCCGCGGAGCATCTCCCGGTCCAGGACCATGTTCTGCACGGTTGTTTTCCTCTCCGCAGCCGCCTTTCCCGCGCGCGTCTCCAGGAACGCCTTCACCACGTCCTGCTCCGCGCGCGCCCGCGCGTATTCGTCTTGGGTCCGGGCACGGTAGACGTACGCGGAATCCAACGTCTTCCCCTTGGCGTCCGTGAGGCGGATGATGTTCCGCCCCAGCCTGAGCGCCCCCGTCGCCGCGCGCATTGTGGGGATCACGGTGATCCATGCGCCGCTGGCGTAAGGGTGCGGCTGGATGGGCTGGCCGTTGATGCGGATGCTCTCCTTGGGGAGTTCCGCCATGGATCCCGAGAGGGTGAGGACCGCCCCCGTCCCGAGGTTCACGACCGACGGCACGCGCAGCACTCCCTGCCGGTTGACGTCCTCCTCCTCCAGGAGCCGCTGCAGGCGGATCTTCTCCGGCATGTTCCAGTTGCTCTCGAAGAGCGCCCCTTGCGCGGCGGCGGGGTCGAAGTGGTAGCGCCAGTCGCTCGTATCCAGCTCCAGCAGCGGCGTATCCACCAGCACGGTCTCGTGGATGTCATCCGCCAGCGACTTCTTGTCCGTCCCCAGCTGTAACCCCAGCCGAAGCTTCCTGTCCTGCAGTCCCGGCCGGTCGAGGTTGAAGAAGAGCGCCACGTACTGGGGAAGCGTGTACTGGCGCGCCACGTAACGCCGCGGGATGATGGGCTGTCCCCGGTCATCCTTCGCCACCAGCCGCACGCCCTGCAGGTTGCGGAGGTCCGAAAGGAGGGAGGAATACTCCGGGAAGATGCGGAAGACGATGCGGTCCAGGCGGTACGACGGCGGGATTTCCCTGTCGAAGCGCTCCAGCGTGACCTCCGTGGAGAGTTCCGTCTGCGCAATGGCCTTGAGCTTGTACGGGCCCGCGCCCACGGGCTTGTACCCGAAATCGGACGCGAGGTCGAGCTTGGCGACGGGAACTCCTTCGAACGACGCTTTGGGGAGGAGGCCGAGGGTGAGGTTGCTGGCGAAGAAGCTGTACGGCTCGTCGAGGAGGAACTTCACCGTACGGTCGTCCACCCTCTCTATCCTCACCCCGCGGAAATTCTGCTGGAGCAGCATGTTGGGGAACTGCGAATCCTTGAGGGTGTTGAAGGTGAACACCACGTCGTCCGCGGTCACGGGATGCGGCTTCTCCCCCGTGGAGTCGTGCCAGAAGACGTTGTCCTTGAGCCGCACGGTGTACGTCTTGCTGTCCGCGGAAACCTGGAGCAGGGCGAGGTCGTCCTCGATGCGCCGCGTCTGGGGGTTGTAGCGCAGGAGCCCCGCGAAGACGAGCGACACGATGTCGCGGTTCACGTCGTTCTGCACGGTGAACCACGGGTTGAGCGGCTGCAGGTCGCCCACGGACCCCTCGATGTACGTGCCGCCCGTGGCCGGCATGATGACGGTATTCTCCACGTAGAAGACGCGCAGCAGCCCCGCAAAGCTCCCCAGGAAGAGGACGGTGAGCGCCAGGAGCGTCCAACGCTCCCACGTGGACATGGTGAGGAGGAGCCGGATGAGTCGCGACATCGGCACCATTCTACGTGAAACGACCGATCGGGAAAGCGGTACGCCTGATGAATGGCATTCCTGTCAAAGGAAGGCGTGAAAGTGTCATGGTGAGCTCCGTCGAACCATGACACGCCTCTGTAGAGAATGCACCATAAACACAAGCACCCCTCGACCCTTCGGCTATGCTCAGGGTCTATCGTTGAAGATTCTGATGCGTGTATTGCGGGTCGCTCTGAGCGCAGTCGAAGAGCGACGGGGCTCGGGGTGACACGCTAGAGGTACCACTCCACGACGCTCAACCCGAAGAAGAGGACGCTGAGCCAAATAGATGCCTTGTAAATGACCCTCTCCGCGCCACGCCGCTGCACGAACACCGCCCCGCTCCCGCCGAACGTGGCGGTGAGTCCCGAGGCGCGGTGCTGTATGAGGATGGCGAGCGCGAGGAGGACGCCGATGGCGAGGTGTATGCCGATGAGGATGGGCTGGAGGGAGGGGATGGACATGCGTGAGGGATGGTAGCGGGAGGTGATTGCGGTGGCAATGGAAGCTTGTTGTGCTGCACAGCCAGGGCAGATCCCTTTTCTCACACCTATCCGTAGTGTTCAAGAATCAATAGAGGACCATGGCATAGTACCTGCCTATCTTATCAATGACTTCTGCTGGTACTTCTTCAGACGGATCAGCTTCGATAAAATCTGCAAGAGCCACGGGGCTCACTCCTATAGCTTTTGCATAATTGACAAAACTTTCATCCTCGATCTCTCTGAATTCACCACTATTGTCTACCAGCATGCGCAGCGTCTCAACAATTGACTTTGTTTGATGTAAGTGAAGGAACGGCATGTCATGTTTCTGTTTTGGAAAGGAACGAACAGCTTTAAATATTGCCCACCGTATCAATTGAGACATGTCGTGAGAGATCTGATGTTTGCTCTCTAATACCGTGGCTTCCTCAACAAGGAGACCAACAGTGCGCCTGTCCAAGTCTATTTCCTCTCGAGGATTCTGAATTTCAGCCTCATGACTTTCCGATTCTTGAAAGAATTCTGTTGCACCCATGAGAGTATGTAAACACACCACCTCTGTTACTGTCAATAGTGCTGGTGAGTATTGCGTATCACCTTCTTCGCTCTGATGGCTTGCCACGCGAAGCTCGCCGCAGCGAGCGGAGTGTGGTGGGCGGTACTGGGGTCGAACCAGTGACCTACTGGGTGTAAACCAGTCGCTCTGACCACTGAGCTAACCGCCCGCGATCAGACTAGCACAGCAGTATCGCTGAACAAGCACTGCAGAAACAGGAGCGTCATGCTGAGCAGCCCCGCTTGTCCGTTTCGTTACAGCCTCCGCTTCGCTCCGGCTTACTCAACCTGACAAGCGGGGCGTAACGAAGCATGACTACTGGCTCAGAGACGAGAAGATGTCCTGCATGAGGGAGATGATCGTGCCGAAGCTGAGCTCGAAGGGGATATCGAGAAGACGCGCGATCCAGGAGACCGCGAAGAAGGCGATGAACGTGACGAAAAGGCCGATGATGGCGTAGCGGATGGTGTGGACGGCCTTCTTGATCTTCTCCTCGTTCCCTGCCGAGAGGATGAAATTGATGCCTCCCACGATGATGAAGACGAGCGAGAGGAGCGATGCCACCACCAGCGCCAAGGCGATGAACGTGGCGAAAATCTCGAGGGGCGTGCCGTTCTGGAGCAGGTCGCGCAGCATGATGGGAGGGGGTTAGGGGGAGGGCAATAGAATCACACGTTCTGCGGCTCCAATATTTTCAAATTCACCCTTTGGGAACTCGCTCCTCCGATGATCCGGAGGAGCGTGCGGAGCGCCTTGACGGTCTGTCCGCCCTTCCCGATGAGCTTGCCCATGTCACGCTCGCTCACGCGTACGGTGAGGAGCACGCCCAACTCGTCCACCGTGGGTTCGATGGAGAGCTGGTCCCGGTCTTCCACCAGGGACTCGAGGACGTACTTGAGGAAAGCGTATCCGGGGGTGTTCTCGGGTGTGGTCGTTGCCATTGCCGGAGAGGATACCGTTTGGCGGCGCTCCTGTCACGCGAATTACGCTTGCGGAACCGGCGCTCCCGCCGTTGCGGTAGCCCCCGCAGGCGCCGCTGCCTCTCCCGTCTTCTTGCTCTTCTTCTTCGTGTACGTGTGGATGAACTTGTCCATGCCCTTCAGCCCCGCCTTGCGCAGGAGGCGCGCCACGGTATCGCTGGGTATGGCGCCCTTCTGGATCCAATCTGCTATCCGCTCGTCATTATGCTCGAAGACGGCGGGGTTGCGCGCCGGCAGGTAATGGCCAAGGACCTCATGGTGGCGCCCTTTCACAGGGTCGCGCTTCTCCGCCACCACGAGACGGTAGGTGGGGATATTCTCGCGGCCGGTGCGCTGCAGTCGAATTTTGAGCATGCGATAAAGCGGAGGAAGTGTAAAGAAGGGGAAGGGGAAGTGCAAGCCGTTTTAAGCGTTCGGCCGCTTCCTGCTCCGTCGGATGACCCGTATTTCCCGCAGGAGCGTCTCCGGGCATTCCCGGGATAGGTAGGCGGCGAGGGCGGGGATTTGGAAGCGGCACTCCTGCAGCGCGATGCCGTTCTCGCACTCGATCGTGAGGACGGCGTCCGAGAGTTCATGGACGGCGATGGCGTCCCTGAGGCGGGGAAGTGACTCCCGGAGCCACTGCTCCGAGCGGAAGGTGACCATGCTCGCCACGGCATGCGCGTGCAGGCCTCGCTTGCGGAGGACCTTGGGGAGGATGGAGCGGAGGGAGTCCATGAGGAGAGGTGAGTATAGATGAAACATCAGGGGACCGCGAAGGCAGGGACGTGGCACACCGCGTCCTTACGTTCCAAGACATCGTCGTAGCACCCCTGCCGTCTCCTCTGCCGCCCTCTCCCAGGAAAACGCGCGAGGCGGGAGAGGCGCCGGGGGGTTCTCCATCGCCTTCGTGAACGCGTCCACAGTGGAAGGGAGGAACATCGTCCCCTCCGGCGCCACCTCGGGAAGAGCTCCTGCGGCTGTGGTGATGATCGGACTGCCGCATGCAGCCGCCTCGGCAACGGGTAAACCGAATCCCTCATAGCGGGACGCCGTGACGAATGCCGTTGCAGCGGAATAGAGAGCCGGCAGATGCTCCTCAGGAACGCCGGGAAGGACCTTCACGCCTTCGCGCACGCGTATCCTCTTCGCTTCGCTCCCCACCAGAATGAGCACGAGGGAGGAAGGGGTGGGGGAGAGTCGGGAGAAGGCATCGAGGAGCAGGGGGACGTTCTTATGCTCCTTGGCATTGCCCACGTAGAGGAAGAACGGCTTGCGAATGCCGTAGCGCCGCAGCACTGCTTCCTGTTCTTCTTCGCTCTTCGGATGGAACGCCGGCGCAACACCCTCGTGGACCACGGAGACTTTTACGGACACCTCCTCCCCGTACAGCGCGCGAAGTTCCGCGGCAGTGAAGCGGCTGACGGCGACGATGCGCTGCGCCCCCCGCACCGCGCGCGAGAAGAGGAAGCGGTACGCGATGCGCCTGGGGAAGGAAGCGCGATTCGGATAGCGGTGGAGGATGAGGTCGTGGATGGTGAGGCAGAAGGGGACGGGACAAGAGAGGGGAGCGTTGAAGTGCGGGACGAAGAGGAGGCCGGCCTTCGCCCGCCGCACCAACCGCGGGAGTTCCCACTGTTCCCGCAAGGCATAGGGTTGCGCAGACGCCGTGAGGACCGTGCAGCGCTGCTGGGACCCTGCCCACTGCTCCCCGGCGGGCAGGACGATGAGGACGTAGCGCAAGCCGTCCTCCCTCTGCGCGAGATGGTGGACGATTTCGCGCGTGTAGCGCCCAAGCCCCACGGGGAGATGGGCGAAGCGGCAGTCGATGGCAACGGCATTCACAGGTAGCATCATAGCGCATGTCCATCGATGACCTCCTGGCGGCCACGCGCCTCCCCCGCAGCGACGCGGAAATCCTGCTCGCCGCGCTCCTCCGTGTCGACCGTACATGGGTCCTCGCCCATCCGGAACGGGAACTGACACCGGAGGAAACGGCGCAATGGTCGGCCTGGGAGAAGCGCCGCCTCCGCCACGAGCCCATCGTCTACATCGTCGGGGAGAAGGAATTTTACGGGCGGCCGTTTCACGTAGACCGCCGCGTCCTCGTCCCGCGTCCCGCGACGGAAGGGCTTGTGGACGTTGCGCTCGCCTGTCTCAACGCGCCTTCGGATTCCGTCATCCCCATTGACGCCGGCATCGTCGCCGTGGGCCGCGTGGTCCGGAAGGGGGACGCGAAGACCGTTGTGGACATGGGGACGGGGAGCGGCGCAATCGCCGTCACGCTCGCGCTGGAGCGACCGGATCTGCACATCATCGCGACGGACACCAGCGCCGATGCCTTGGAGGTGGCGGAAGCGAATGCCGACCGCCACGGCGTGAGTGACCGCGTCACCTTCCTCCACGGGAACCTGCTCGAACCCGTCACCCACCCCCGTGAGCCCTTCCTCCTCGTCTCCAATCCCCCCTACGTGCAGGGCGGCCGTGAGCTCCCTGCGGACATCACGGATTTTGAGCCGCATGAAGCCATTTTCGCCGGACCGGAAGGGATGGATGTGATCCGGCCGCTCGTGAAGGCCGCGAAGGCGCATCCCGCATGCCTGGGATTCGTGATGGAATGTGAGGAAGGACAGGCCGAACGTATCGATCATATCCTCAGGCAATCACCACACACCAATGACCAATGACCAATGACCAAGGACCAAGGACCAAACGTCCTTGTTCATAGTCTGTTCCAATTGGTCATTGCGATTTGGTCGTTGGTCATTACAATGATTGCGTGAAGTCCTTTCTCACCTCCCTCGGACCCGTCTGCGCGGTGATCGGCGCGCAGTGGGGCGATGAGGGGAAGGGGAAAGTGGTGGATATCCTGGCGGAGCATTTTGACGTCATGGCACGCGCGTGCGGGGGCGCGAATGCCGGCCACACGATCGTTGTCGACGGGAAGAAGCACGTGTTCCACCTGCTCCCTGCGGGAAGCCTTCACGAGGGCAAGCCGGTGTTCCTGGGTTCCGGGATGGTGATCCACCTCCCGACGCTCCTGGAGGAGATCCGGACATTGCGCGACGCGGGCATCGACATCGTCCCGCGCCTCTTCCTCTCGGAGGAAGCGCACGTGGTCTTCGCGTACCACAAGGACGTGGATGGCGTGATGGAGGAACGGCGCTCCAAGAAATCCGGCGGGAAGATCGGGACGACGAGGCGCGGCATCGGCCCCGCGTACGTGGAGAAAGCGGCGCGCACGGGCATGCGCCTTGGGGACATGCAGTCCATGGCCCGATCCGCCGAAGCGCTGCGCAGCGACCTCCTGTGGCGGAAGGACATGGCGGCCCAGACGTACGGCGTCGACGTTGACGTGGAAGAGGAGGCGAACAACCTGATGGAAGCCGCCAAGGTCATCGGCAATGGCATACGTCCCGTCTCGTTCCTCCATGACCTGCTTGCGGAGGGGAAGAGCGTGCTCATCGAAGGCGCGCAGGCGTCCCTTCTCGACATCGACCACGGCACCTACCCCTACGTGACGAGCAGCCAGACGACATCCGCGGGCGCTCTCCAAGGCCTCGGCTTGCCGCCCCGCGCGCTCACCTCCTGCATCGGCGTCGCCAAGGCGTACTGTACGCGCGTGGGGGAAGGCGCATTCCTCACGGAAGCGCAGGGACCCACCGCCGGCCGCCTGCGGGAGAGGGGAGGGGAGTATGGCGCCACCACGGGCAGGCCGCGCCGCTGCGGCTGGCTCTCCCTCCCGGACCTGCGGCGCAGTGCGCGCCTCAACGGCTTCACACATTGGAACCTCACCAAACTCGACGTACTCGATGAAGAAGAGACCATTCCCGTGTGTACGGCGGAGAAGGGAGGAAAAGCTCTCTACGAGGAATTCCCGGGATGGAACTCCGCC
The DNA here is from genome assembly GCA_964358505.1 of uncultured Candidatus Peribacteria bacterium. Taxonomy (GTDB): domain Bacteria; phylum Patescibacteriota; class Gracilibacteria; order Peribacterales; family Peribacteraceae; genus CAIKAD01. The sequence continues at coordinate 59,752 of CAYHOS010000004.1, read as the reverse complement.
ACCACCGGCATGACGATCTTCGATGCCCTGCCGCAGAACGCGCGGGAATACATCCGGTTTATCGAGGAAAGCATCGGTATTCCGGTCGCATTGATTGGGACAGGGCCGGGGAGGGGACAGATGATTGTTCGATAAAGGATCTTCAGTCCGTCGGCACTTCCCCCCACTTCAGTTTCTTCCTCAATGTCGCGTAGAACGTCTCCTGACGGCGACGGAGGAATTTGACGGTGTCCGGATGGCGCGAGACACGCACGCGGTCGTGGCGTTGCAGGACGTTAAACACCTGCCCGTCCAGAGTGAGGCTCACTTCGATGTCCTCGAACTTGTTCGGCTTGCTCATCACTTCCACTTCCACCTCCTGTTCGTTGGGAATGACGATCGGCTTCTGCGCGAAGGCGTGGGAATTGATGGGCGTGAGGATGGTAGCCGTGAGCCCGGGATGCACCACGGGGCCGCCTGCCGCCAGGGAGTACGCCGTGGAGCCCGTAGGCGTGGCGATGATGAGCCCGTCGGCGCGGAAGACCGTGAGGTCCTCTCCGTTCACCGTGGCACGCAAATCCATAAGCCGCGCGATGCTGCCTTGGGAGATGACGGCCTCGTTGAGCACGTGGCTGTGGACGAATTCCTCCCCGTCCCGGTGGAATGCCGTGATGAGCAGGAGACTGCGTTCCTCCACCACCCCTTCCCCGTGCAGGAACGGGGGAAGGAGCAACGGTGCCTCTTCCACCGTCAGCTCCGCCAAAAAACCGATGGCGCCCCGGTTGATGCTGAGAATGGGGATGGAGAAGTCCTTCAGCTCCCGCACCGCGCGGAGGATGGTTCCGTCCCCCCCGACCACCACCATCAAGTCCAGGTTTTCTTCTCCCCTGTACGTCGGCATGCCCGCGGCGCTCGGCAAACCCTTGCACCGCTTCTCATCGAAGCGCACATCCGCCCCTTCCTCCCGCAGGGTCTTCAACACGGAAGCGACGACCGCATCGCGGTCCCCCAAATCGCTCTTCGCTGTGACACCGACGCGGCGGTACTTCAACATGCGTCAATCATACCATACAGCCGTCGTGCCGCGCCCCGGCTTCACGCTTTCTGCAGTGCTTCCAAGAGCAGGTCCGCCGTCCGGCTCCAGCTGAATGTGTGCGCCTGCACGAGGGCGCGCTGCCGCAAGTCGAACCGCAGCCGGTCCCGCGTGAGGAGCAGCCGCAACCCCTCCGCGATGGATGCGCTGTCGAGGGGATCCACGTAGTGCGCCGCGTTCCCGCAGACTTCCCGCAGGCTCCCGTTCGCCGAGGTGAGGATGGGGATCCCGCGTTGGAGCGCGTCGAGGAGCTGCATGCCGAACCCCTCGTACAGGGAGGGAAGCGCGAAGAGGGTGCAGGATCGCAACAGCGCCTCGTACTCTTCCTCCTGCACGTAGTCCCGCCACTCCACGCCGGGGATTTTGGAGGCGGCCTCCAGGATCTCCGCATCCTTCCAGCCCCTCCCCCCCACGAGGAGGAGCCGGTACTGTTCGCGGAGCGCCTGGGGGAGCCGCGCGTACGCTTCCACTAGCCGCTTCTGGTTCTTGCGCGGCGAAAGGGTACCAATACAGAGGATGGTCCTCCCATCCGGCGCATGGGGAGGGGGCGTCGCGCGCAGAGGGCCCGCGAAAACGCAGGTGACCCTGTGGGGATCCAGGTTGGGGAACCGCGCGAGCAAGTCGCGCTTCGTGGCCATGCTCACGGTGCAGATGTGTGACGCACCCCGCACCGCCCTCCCCAGTGTCAATCTCTCAATGAAGGTCGCGCGCCGCTCGTGCGTGCGGTCCTTGAAGGCAATGAGGTCATGGACCACTGGGACAACGGGGAACGCACCCTTGAGAAGAGCGGGCACGATGAAACTCGTGGGACTCACGTAGACGTCCGCGTCCCTCTTCCTCCGCAACCGCCGCGCCACCGCCAGATGCCAACGCCAGCCCGTCCTGCCGAACTCCACCGTGCGGACGTTCCATCCCTGGAGGACGGAGGGAAGAGGCACGTCGGTATACGCAATCAGGGAGACGCCGCGGTTCATGAGTTCGCGCATGAGGCCGTACACCCACTGCCCCTTGCCGGTGCGTCTTTGCTTGCAGGCCTCGCGGACGTCAATCGCTATGCGCATAGAATGCCCCTCTGCACTGGCGCAGGGGTAGGAGTCAATGATACCCTACATGCATGCCGTCCCGCATCCTTCGCGGCCTCCTGAGCATGGAAACGGAGGAACAGATCCTCAATGGGGGCGCCCTGCTCGGCTGCATTGGCATGTTCCTGCCATGGATCAGCGGGGAGGGGGTGGCAGGGGAACGGGAAGCGTTCACAGGTTTCGGCTTCTACACGTCCACCATGGGGTACGCCGTGTTCCTCGTTCTCCTCGCGCTGCTCGTCGTTTCCGTTCTCCCCCTCCTCGGCGGTCCCGTACTCATCCGCCGACGCTACCGCGAGATCGTACGCCTCTGCCTTGCGGGCACCGCCACCCTCCTCACCCTCTCCGCCCTCACGGTGCTCATGAACATCACGTTCGAGTTCACGCGCATGGAGATCCGCTTCGGCATCTACATGACGCTCATCGGATGCCTCGTTTCCCTCCTCTACGCGTTCCTGCGCCTGCAAGAGCAGCGGAAAGCCCAGACGGAGGAGCTCTTCCACCACCCTGAGGATAGACCCTTGCGCAACGAGAAGGAGGAACGTTTCATCGCCCCACCGCCACCGCCTCCTCCGCCCCCCCCCGCTCCGGAGGAGCATAGGATGTATCCTTAACCCCCCATGTCCGACCCAACGCCGCCGCAGGCTCCGTTCAAGGACGACGACCTCGTCTACGTCGACCCTGAGAACCGGACCGTCATCGGTCCCGTTGAATGGAGCCGTGCCGGTAACCCCAAGCCCAAGCCCAAGCTCATGCCGGAAGCGGAGGGTGAACGGACGAGAGGCCCGCGTCGCAAGCACTACTACCCGTGGGGCACGTACAAGTCCATGAAGCGCGTGTACCAGTTGGAAGGCAAACCGAAGAAAGTGGAAGGGAATATGCCGTTGGACGATGCGATGCAGCGTGCGGCGAAGGAAGCGTTCTGGGATTGATCACTTCCCCCGCAACACCCCACAGACCCTCTCCACCTCCTCCTTCGACCCGATGATGATGGGCGTGCGCTGGTCCGTTTCGCGCAGACGGACATCGAGGATGGGATCCGTGCCGTTGGAGGCCACTCCGCCGGCGTTCTCCATGAGGTACGCAAAGGGGCCGCACTCGAAAGCGAGACGCAGTTTCCCCTGGGGGTACTTGGAACCGCCAACGTTCGTGAATACCCCCTGCCCCTTGCTGAGGATGTGGTGGATGTCCGCCACCATGCAGCCCGAGTAGCGCAGCGTGAGCTTCTCATCCAGCCACAGGCTCATCATGTCGCGGTAAGCGGGCGTATCCGTCACGGCGCGCAGATTCCCGGGGCTGAAGTTCTTCGCCTTGTCCGCCACGCCCAGGTTCTCCCGCAGGAGGATGAATTCCCCCACGTCGTTGAGGATGAACTCATGGACGCCTTGCCCGATGGAGTAAACAAGGATTGTGCGCGGCCCGTAGAGGACGTAGAGCGCCCCCGCCTGCTCCCGCGGCGTGCGGTTGAGAATGTCCTTGCCCGCGTAAATGCCGAAGATGGAACCGATGGCGAAATTGACGTCCACGAGTGAGGAGCCGTCGAGCGGGTCATACACCACGGAGTAGGGCGCCTTGGGGTCCAGCTCGATGACGTTCTCCATTTCCTCCGAGGAGAAGCTCGCCACGATCTGGTTCTCGCACAGGTGCTGCCGGATGATTTCGTCGCTCAGAACGTCCAGCTTCACCTGCTCCTCCCCGAACTGGTTCCTGGTGCCCGCGAGACCCGCTTCCGTGGTGCGGATGGCGTAGTGGATGTACTTGGTGGCTCGGGAAATGTCGTTGATGAGGTGGCGGAGGAGGTCGGGTGCCTTGGCGCGGAAGAGGTGGGCGTTGAGGGAAGTCCTCTCCGGGAGCGGGCAGTAGGGTGCGGGGGGCATGGAAAGATCATAGCAGTCTCCCCACATCCATCACCATCTCCGTCACCCGCATCGCGTAGCCCCACTCGTTGTCGTACCACGAGAGGATCTGGACCATGGTGCCTCCCACCACGTTCGTGGACTCCAGGTCAACGGTGGAGGAATGCGGGTTAGAGACGTAATCCGCCGAGACGAGCTGACCCTCCTCCACACCCAGGATGCCCCGCAGTTCCCCCTCGGCGGCGTCGCGGAGGAACGCGTTGACCTGCGGAGCCGTGGTCTCCTTGCGGACATCCAGCGCAAGATACGCGGCGGAGACATCCGGGACGGGGATACGCAACGCCATGCCGTCCATCTTCCCCACGAGGTGCGGAAAGACCCTGCCGATCGCTTTGGCGGCACCGGTGGTGGACGGGATGATGTTCAGTGCCGCGGCGCGCGCGATGCGCAGCTTGGAGCTATCCGAAGCATTGTCGAGGAGGTTCTGCGACGAAGTATAGGCGTGCGTCGTACACATGAGTCCGCGCTCAATGCCCAGTCTATCGTCCAACACTTTGACTACCGGCGCGATGCAGTTGGTGGTGCACGACGCCGCACTCACGATGGGGAGCGCCCCTTCCAGCGCATGATCATTGATGCCGCGGACGATCATCGTCGTATCGTCCTTGGGGGGGGCGGTGATGATCACGGCGCTCGCGCCGGCCGTGAGGTGCCCCTGCGCCTTCTCCCTGGTACGGAACTTTCCGGTGGCTTCCACGACCACGTCGACCTTGAGTTCCTTCCAGGGGCAACGTGACGGATCGCGCTCCTTGACGACGCGCACCTGCTTCCCCTCCACAATCAAATGCTCACCCTGTACCTCCACTTCCTTGCCGAACCGTCCGTGGAGCGAATCGTACTTGAGGAGGTACCTTCGCATGGCGGCGTCGCTCGAAGCGTTGACGGCCAGGACCTCCACATTTCCCTTGAAGCGTTCGACGAATTGGCGGTGCACGACCCGCCCGATGCGTCCGTATCCATTGATGGCTACACGCAGCATGGTTGGATGATACCAGAGCGGCGCATCACCCGAAAATGCCCATCACGATCCCGAAGAACGCCATGAACGCCCCAATGATCCACAGGCGCATGGTCACCTTGCTCTCCCCCCATCCCAAGGCCTCGAAGTGGTGGTGGATGGGCGCGGAGTGGAAGACCTTCTTTCCGCCGCGCAGCTTCTTGCTCGTGAGCTGGATGACCACCGAGAGCGCTTCGACCACAAAGACGAAGCCGACGAGGGGGAGGATGAGCGCGTTGTCCGTCATGAGCGCGATCACGCCCAGAGCACCGCCCAGCGCGAGGGAGCCCGTATCACCCATGAAGAAGAGGGCAGGAGGAACGTTGTGCCATAGGAACGCCGCCACCGCCCCCGCAGCGACGGCGCAGAATCCCGCCAGGACGTAGAGGTCTTGCACATACGCCAAAATGCCGAAGGCGCCGAAGGCGATGACGAGGAGACCGCCCGCGAGACCGTCCAGCCCGTCGGTGAAGTTCACCGCATTCGCCGTAGAGACGATGATGAACATGAAAATGGGGATGTACCAGGCGCCCACGGGCACGTCGCCCACGAAGGGGACGTGGATCTGGTTGTAGCCGAGCTTGTAGTAAAACCAGAGCGCCCCCAGCGTGGAGATGAGGAGGAGCGACAGGATCTTGGGGACCACGTTGAGACCGCGCTTCTTGCCGACTCCCGTGATGTTGAGGTAGTCATCGGCGGCGCCCAGAACCCCGAGCGCGATGAGGATGAGGAGAGGCAGGTACACCTGGCCGCGCTGGAGGAGGGAGTTGGAGACCGCCCCGGTGAACGAGAGGAAGCGTGAGAAGAGCACCGTAAGGACGATGGCGCCCCAGATGAGGATCCCCCCCATGGTGGGCGTCCCTTGTTTCTTCTCGTGGTACATGCGGAAGATCGCGGGGTCGCGGCCATCCATGGTCTCCACCCGCAGCTGCTTGCCCATGCGGTTCCTCTTGAGGAACGTGACGAAGGAGGGTGTGAGGGCAAGGCCGACGATGAACGCGAACGCCGCGTATCCAAGAATGGACACGACCGAGAGCTCCGGCCGGACGGGGAGGAGGGGATTCATGCCGGTAGCTTAGGATGATTCCGTCCCGGGTGGAAGGGATGTGTCAGTCGGACCTCGGACTTCGGCCTGAAGTTGTCCAAACCAGACAGCCCGAATGACATTGCCGAAGTCCGATGTCCGAAGTCCGTCTCAATCGTCATCTCCAGCAGCCGCCGAACTATGGGCTTTATCGACGTCGTAGAAACGCATCTGCTCTCTTTTGAACATCAGTTCCACGCGGCCGGTGGGCCCGTTGCGGTGCTTGCGGATGTAGATGTCCGTCATGCCGGGGCGGGAACTGTCTTCCTCGTAGTAGTCCTCGCGGTACATCATGAGCACCACGTCGGCATCCTGCTCGATGGAGCCGGAGTCGCGCAGATCGGAGAGCTGGGGGATGTTGCCGGGGCGCGTCTCCACGGCGCGCGAGAGCTGGGAGAGTGCCAGGACGGGGACGTGCAGCTCCCTTCCGATCTGCTTGAGGGAACGGGAGATCTCGGAGATTTCCTGCACGCGGTTCCCGGCGTAACTCATGTTCCCCGTGCTCATGAGCTGGAGGTAGTCGATGATGAGGAGGTCCAGACCGTGTTCCATCTGCAAGCGCCGCGCCTTGGCGCGCAGTTCCGGCAGGGAGGACGCGACGGAATCGTCGATGAAGATGTTCGCCTTGTTCAGTTCGTCCATGATCGGCCCCATGTTCTGGAAGTCGCTGTCGTCCAGCTTGCCGCGCTGGAGCTTCCAGGAGTCCACGCCGAGCATGGAGGCGAAGAGCCGGTCCACCAGCTGCTCCTTGCTCATTTCCAAGGAGAAGACCCCCACGGTCTTGTGCCCGCGTATGGCCGCGTTCATGGCTATGTTGAGCGCCAAACTCGTCTTCCCCATGCTGGGGCGCGCTGCGATGACAATGAGATCGCTGGGCTGGAGGCCGGAGAGCTTGTAATCCAGCGCGTGGAAGCCCGTGGCGACGCCCTTTACGTGCTCCTCGTCTTTCGCCTCGTGCAGTTCCGCGAACTTCTCGTACCGCATGCCCAGCACTTCCCGGATGTGCATGAACTTCTCCTTGAGGAACGTGTTGGTGATGGCGAACACCGTCTTCTCCACCTCGTCCAGGAGCTCCGCCACCGGCCGCTCCACCTCGAAGCCGAGCCCGGAGATCTTCTGCCCTGCCTCGATGATGCGCCGGTGCACCGCCTTCGTTTTGACGATTTGCGCGTACTGATACACGTGCGAGGATGTGGGGACCACGGAAGCCATCTCCGCCAGGAACGCGCTCCCCCCTATCTGCTGGATCTTTTGGACGTCCGCCAGCTTGCTCGTGACGGTGATGAAGTCGATGGGCTCATGCTGCTGGAACAGGTCCGCGATGGCCTGGTAGATGAGGCGGTGGACGGGGTCGTAGAAATCCTCCGGTGCAAGGAGGTCCGACACCTTCACGATAGCCTCCGGGTCCAGGAGCAACGCCCCCAAAACCGTCCGCTCCGCCTCCAGCGAATGCGGCTGGCTCTCCAGCAGGGAGCCCGCGCGCACGGCGGAAAGGGAGGGGGAGGGAAGCGTCGTCACCATTGCCAAGACGGGAAGGGCACTCATTCTAGAGTTGCCCTTGCGCGGAGCAACGAACTCTTCTGGCGTTCGAGGCTGTTTCCGTCTCCGGTACGTGGGGTTAATGTGGAAGATTTGTGGAAAGGAAACCGATGAAACCAAAGAATCCAAGGAAACCAAGGATTTCCTGCCCTTGCCAGTTACTGGCTACGTTGCCTTGTAGTCATTCCTGCCTCACAATCCATGTTCCCGCGCATGGCGGAGGAGCGCGTACGCCGTTGCCAAGTGCGCGAACTCATCGGAGAGAACCTTCTCAATCGCGTCTTCAAGAGTCATCTCATGCACTTCAATCAGCTCATTCGCATCCTGCGGGAGAGGATCTTTGACGAGCTTGCGAGCTACGTAGAAGTGATTCTTGGACTCCAGGGAATCGGTATACCTCCCTAGACTGTAGTAATGAAGTTCTTCCGCCCTATATCCCGTTTCTTCCCGCAGTTCCCGCTGCGCTGCGTCTAAATGACTGCTTTCCTTATCTACCTTGCCTGACGGTATCATCCAGACGTACCTTCCATAAAACGGCCGGAACTCCCGTATCATAAGAACGGTCTCCGGCTGCGGTAACGCAATGATGTGAACGACTTCCGCACGGTGCGCCCTGCCTGCGGTCTTCACCCTCCCGTCCGGGAGCGGCGCGGAATCCAGTGTGATCTTCCACCCATGGCCGGAGAAGAGCTCTTGTGATGAAAGGATATTTATCATATTTACATCATACCCTGAACGGCTTGCCAGCCGAAGCGCAGCCTCAGGGAGCACAAACAACAGCCCACCTTCGCTCATCCTTCGCAAAGCTACGGATGACAGGCAATACTACGGCCTGTCCACCGTAGTATCCGCAGATGCAGAGGTGGACGGGCAGCCTTCGCGCAGCGAAGGCTGGAAGGGGAGGGACCCTTCGGGTCCCTCAGTATGGTCCCTCCCGCGATGTGCTCCTTTTCCTTTTGAGCGGTCGCGCGCCCTTCGCTACGCTCAGGGCCAGCTCAAATCCCCCCATTTCTGAGTTTCGAATTTTGATGGAAGCGTCTTCCCCTCTCCCAATGGGGAAGGGGATAGGGGTGGGGGCTATACCCCCGCCTCCTTCCTGATCTTCCCCTCCATCTCCTTCATCAGCTTGGGATTCTGCGTGAGGAAGAGCTTCGCCTGCTCCCGCCCTTGCCCGATGGTCTCGTCCCCGTAGCGGAAGAATGCGCCGGATTTCTCCAGGATATTGTACTTGACGCCCAAATCGAGGAGTTCACCGACCTTGCTGACACCGACGGCGTACAGGATGTCGAATTCCGCCTGACGGAACGGAGGAGCCACCTTATTCTTCACGACCTTGACGCGCGTGCGGTTCCCCACGATCTCCTGGCCCTCCGCGCCTTCCTTGCCGTTCTTCTCCAGCACCTTGTCGATGCGGCGGACATCCAGCCGCAGGGAGGCGTAGAACTTGAGCGCGTGCCCACCCGTGGTGGTCTCGGGGTTGCCGAACATCACGCCGATCTTCATGCGCAGCTGGTTGATGAAGATCACGGAGCAGTTGGTCTTGGCCACGATGGCCGTGAGCTTGCGCAGCGCCTGGCTCATGAGGCGCGCTTGCAGCCCCATGTGCGAATCTCCCATCATCCCCTCGATCTCCGCGCGCGGCGTGAGGGCCGCCACGGAGTCCACGACGATGACCTCGATGCCGCCGGAACGGACGAGTGTCTCGCAGATCTCCAGCGCCTGCTCTCCGTCATCCGGCTGCGAGACGAGAAGTTGGTCGATATCCACGCCGATCTTCTTTGCGTAGTTCACGTCCAACGCGTGCTCGGCATCGATGAAGGCCGCCCGGCCGCCCTTCTTCTGCACCTCGCTGATGCAGTGGAGCGCCAGCGTGGTCTTTCCCGAGGACTCGGGACCGTAGATCTCGATGATGCGCCCCAGCGGCACGCCGCCGCCCAGCGCGATGTCCAGAGAGAGCGATCCGGAGGAGACGCGCGGTATGCTTGTGACGGGAACGTCGCCCATGTTCATGATGGCGCCATCTCCGTACTTCTTCTTGATTTCAGAAAGAGCGTTCTTGACGGCGTCGAACTTGCTTGCTTTGAGCGAAGCCGAAGGGAAGGACGAGGGATCGTGCTTCTGTGCCTTCTTCTGGGAAACGGGATCCATAAGTGCTGCGGAAGATGATACTTTCGACATGATAGAAGAGGGGGAAAGGGAGTGGAAGGAAAGTGTGGGAATGGGAGTGGAGGAGATCGCTGCGTTCGTCCTCTTCGTACCCTAGGTGAATGAACGTACACCGTTAGGTTAAGCATGTCACGCGTATCGGTCAATTGATTGGCCTTGCATGACGTTTAGAGTGTGGTGGTGTATCTTCGTACACCTTCCCTTACAGGCTCTTACACCGCCCCACGTTCGCTTCCACGTCGGTGATCTCGCAGTAGGAGCCTTGAGGGCACAGTATGCCCGCTTCTCCGCCGCACGGCGCGCCCTGGAGGGGATTGAGGGAGGCAGCCGATCCCTGCGACGATGAGGCGTCACCCGGGACGGATGGGGGGGGAGGACCCTCCGACGCGGATGCCGAAGAGAATGTGGAGGAACTGCTTGCCGTGAACTTCACGGAGCGGAGCACGTCTTCCTTCACCAATTCCCACGTGTCCGGCAGGTTGAGCGCCTCCTCGTTGGGCGTGAAGAGGAACGTGAGCACGTCGGTCTTGGGGTCGCTCACGTAGGGGCGCAAGTCCACCTGCACGCGCTCCACGCCGGTCTGCGTGTTCTCCCAGCGCACGCCGGAACGCCCGCCCACGGCCACGGCCTCGTCCGTAACGTTCTCGCTCGAGGGCGCCGAGCCGATGAGGTCGTCTTCCCCCTCCAGGAAAAGGGAGAGAAGGGGAATGGCTGCACCGGACCCTTCCTCGCCGTCGGGTGCGGTGAACTGCGCCTCCGCCCCGGCAATGGTTCCCTTCCACTCGCGCGGGACCTCCAGGGAAATGCCCAGCGCGGGGATGGCGTAGGCGCGGCCCTGCGGCTCCCCGCCCCTGACCGACGTGACGACGATCACGGGGAGGTCACGGGGATCGACGTTCCGCTCGTAGGTGCCGGTGACATCCGCCACGCGGTCCTCAAACTCGCCCAAATCCACCGTGGAGCTCTCCAGATATGCGTGGGGCTCGTCGTTCTGGATGAGCACGTGCGTGCCGCGGCGCGTGAGCGAGATGGGGGATTTCTTCAGGAGCCCGGAAACGGTCTGTACGCCCTGGGGGAGGATGGGAGGGGGCTCCCTCCGGCAGCCCGCGAGGGGGAGGAGGGCGGCGCAGCACAGGAGGAGAGAGAGAGTGCGTTTGCGGGAGGTCATACGGGAAGTATACAGAAAAACGCCCCTTACGGGGCATTCTTCTTTCGATGCACGATGGGGATTACGCCTGCACCGACACGCTCCCGCTCTTCTTGCCGGAATCGAAGGCGTAGACCGCGCGGCCCACGCGCTTGAAGTACGGCATCTTCTGCAGGTTGAGGGAAATGGTGCCCACCTTGACGGTGCGCTGCTTGGCCACCTCGGCGATGATCTCCTTCTTGGAGAGCGGCCCCTTCTCCTTGAGGATGCGTTCGATGACGTCCGCCACCGTCCCCGGCGCGTACCCCCACTCGCGGAGCGCGTAGAGGCCGCGGCCCACCAGGACGAACTGCGGGTAGCGGATGAGCTCGTTGTGGACGGCCTGCACCGTGACGTTCTTGTGGTCGAACTTCGCCTCGCGGATGCGGTTGGCGATCTCCATGAAGTGGAGCGGCTCGCCGGTTTTCTTGAGGATGATCTCCACCTTGTCGCGGATGGAGCGCGGGCGGACGAACCTCCACTCCGTGAGCCCCCATCCCTCCTCGATGCTGCGGAGCCTCTCGTCGATCTTCAGGCAACTCTTGATAAGCTCGGCGCTGGGCACGCGGTCCGGGAAGAGGTGGATCGATTGGATGGCGCTGATCACTTCTTCCTCCTTCATGCAGGCCTTGCGCTTCTTGAGAATCTTCACGATGTTCTCCACGATGAGGGAGATGTCCTCGAAGGGGAGGGAGGAGAGCCTCCAGAACGGCATGAAGGTGTTGCTGCGGCCGGTGGAGCTCATCTCTTGGTCGATGGAGAATGAGAGGCGCAAGACGGCGCCGTCGGCTGCCGTTGCGTTGGCGATCCTCTTGAGCGTCTGTGAAACCAGTTCCTCCTCCGTCATCACGCCGCCGTGAGCGCGGAGCGTCGCCTTGGCGACATCGTTCACCTCATCGAGGCGCGTGGTGCGTACCGTCCTCTTCAGCTTGCTCAGGGCGATGCTCTCAATTTGACGGATGCGTTCACGCGTGACCTTGAACTGCTTTCCGATCTTCTCCAGTGTTTGCTTCGGCTGCCCAAAGAGCGCGAAACGCTTCTTGACGACCGTCACTTCCTTCTCCGTGAGCACCATGAAGAGATTATTCAGCAATTCTTGCAAGTTGATGCTGATTTGCTGCGCTTGCGCTTGCTGCTGCGATGATGCCGATGGGGTGACCGTTTGGGTCATGCAGTGCGGGGGGAAGAACAACCCTCGTTCTACCAGAAAATTGACAGTTATAAAAGATCTATCGCACGTTGGTGTGGACGGTACAGCATGCATGTGACATCAGAGATTTTTGTGAAGATCATGTGACGTCCCATCGCGTGAACAGCGTTCCGAAACATCCGGTCGTGTCGACGTGCGGTTCAGCCCTTCACATCCGGCGGTACTTCTTCTGGAACGTGGAAGGGGGAACCTCCGAAGATCCCAAGGAGCAATGTATGATGATAATAATATGATTAGTTATCTTGTCAATGCTTTCGTGCAATCTTCAGTATTTCGCAAGCGGCTGCGGAATCCAAATCGGTCATCCCCAGCGGTAATTGACGTTTCTTTTGAGTTTTGGCTTTACGCGGGGTTGTGTATCTCTCATCAACGAATTGGAGGGGAATGCCGCGTTCCTCCAGGAGAGCAGCATAGTGGCGCACGATCCGCGCCTGCGATCCCTCTTCTCCGGAAGGGAGACGGGGAAGGCCGACGTACACCTGATCGACTGTCCGCTGCGCGATGATTTCCATCACCCGCTCCATGAATTCTTCCTTGGAAGAAGAGGGAAAGGTTTCCAGGGGAAGGGGAATACCGATGTCGTCATCGAGGAAAGCGACACCCGTCCGCTTCGTGCCGATGTCGAGGGCAAGGTAGCGCATCTACTTCAGCAACCTGCTCATCCTGGATTTCTTCCTATCCGCGGTATTCCTGTGCAGAATATTCTTCTTTGCGCCGGTATCGATGGCCTTGAAGACAAGCGGGAGGAGCTTTGCGGCCTCTTCTTTCTTCCCCGCCTTCACGAGATCCATGTACGTGCGGACCATGGTCTTGAGGTGCGTGCGGTAGGGGAGCAGCCGCGCTCGGCGTACTTCGTTCTGGCGGGCGCGCTTGATGGCGGACTTGATGATGGGCATGGGACTCGGAAAAAGTAAAAGAAGACGGAAGAAGAGTCAAGGTGAAGCGGAATGTCATTCCAGAGAAGCCGCCTTCCGCAACCAGGCCTCATACTCCTTCTGGAGTACCTCGAACTGCCGCTTGTAGAGGATGAATGCCCCATCCTCCTCGTTTTGTCCTTCCCGCTTGTTTCGCTGTTCCAAATAGTCCCTGAGTGCTTCCTTCTGGGCGGCATCGAGCTGCACCTGCCCCTCCGGAAGCTCCGGCATCACCGGAGCGCCGTGTGACAGGAGGAGTTCCTTGAGCCGCTCCGGTGGAACACGGATGAAGCCCATGCCCTTCGCTCTCGCCTCGTCGACATCGTGGTAGAAGACGCGCAGGATCCCCCGGGGATCCGCCGTGCTGCGCCGGATGTAATCCGTGATGGGGAAGAACTCGTAGTGGTTACGGTTCTCCAACTGCATGCGGTCACGCAGCTTCTTCCCTTCCTCCACGACCGCCGCATGCGCGGCGTCCGAGGGAAACGCGTCAAGCGTCCGATCGATCACCCGGCGCATGTCGATGAGTTCGTGCCGTTGGACGAGGCTCTGCACTTCCCAGGGGTACCGTTCGGCCCCGCGGTTCACCTTGGGGTGCGATGTCATGAGTTCGAGGGCGGCATCCACCCCTTCCTGTTCCGGCAACCGTTCCATGCGGAGCTGGATATTGTAGCGCCGCGCGAGCTCACTGGCGGTGAGGATCTCCGCGGCCAGGAACATCGCGTTGCCCGCGGCGAGCTTGGGGTTCCTGCGGACCGCTTGGCTCAGGTTCCGGAGTTGCCGGCCCGTGGCACGCGTCACCGCTTCCGTACCACGCAGGGTGAGCCTGCCGCCTCTCCACGCCGCCCGCGCCGTCCCGCGCACCGCCATCTGCAGCGCCTTGGCGCCCAACGCACCGAGCACCACCCCCAGCCCCAGTATGGCAATCGCAGCGGCGAGGTACGCCCACATCACGTTCTCCCACGCCTCCTGCTGCCGGAAAACCGCTTCCCCCACGTCCATGTGGACGTCGATGGTGGCATTGAGTTCCGTGAGGAAGTCGGCGTACTCCCCGATGAGGCCTTGGGGCGGTTTCGCCGTCCCCCAATCCTCCTGCATCTGGCGCAGCGCCATCAGGTGCACCGTCGCACCGCCGTACTGCGACGTGAGCGCCTCGCGGTTCGCCATGGTAACGCGTTCGGCCGGGAGGGGAATCTGCGGCTGCTGTCCCGCGAACTCCGCGGCAGGCGGGAGGGACTGCACCACGGTCACCGACTCGCGGAACGCACGGAGCTTGACCGCGTTGAAAGCCACGATCGCATCGGCAACGCTCTTCGCTTTCTCCCGAACCCTCTGCTTCTCCTCCTGGGTCAGGTCCTCCCAGCGCTCCTTCCCCGCCGGCCAGCCCAGGGCTTCCTGCAGAGGCCCCATGAGGGATTGGCGCACTCTGTCTCGCAGCCCGAGGGTCTTCGGTACGGGCAAGGTGTAGAGGCTCGCCATGGCATTGGATATCCTGCGCACTACTTCCCTTCCTTCCTTATTCCACACGTCCTCCGTGATTTCGATGGTACCGATGGTGAGCACTTCCTCGTCGAGGATGCTGACAAATCCTTGCAAACGCTCACCGTGGAACCGCCTGCGCGCCTCCATGTGTTCCCCCATCGCCTTGGCGATCTCATCAGGGGTCGTTTCCGCGCGGGGGGGGCGGACACCCGCGAAGTCGAACCGGCCGCCGAACTGGCTCTGGATATCCGTCAGTTCAAGTTTGCGCATCTGGTGGAGCCCCAGCGCGTCCGTGAACTCCACGGCCTCGCTGATGATTTCCTTGCGCTGCGCCTCGAGGGAATCCGCGTACACGTCCTGGTCGCGCAATCGCCCCTGCAGCTCCCGGTACTCCCGCGCTTCCTCCGCCGTGAGCGG
This sequence comes from uncultured Candidatus Peribacteria bacterium, assembly GCA_964358505.1. Taxonomy (GTDB): domain Bacteria; phylum Patescibacteriota; class Gracilibacteria; order Peribacterales; family Peribacteraceae; genus CAIKAD01. The sequence goes on along the minus strand of CAYHOS010000004.1, from coordinate 44,687 downwards.
TTGGGCCTTTCCTTCCCGTGCATCCGTGTTCTTCCGCGAGAGGACGCTCCAGCGCTCGCGCGCCTGTGTGAGGAGCGGATCGCGCACCGCCTGCTCTTGGAGCTTCATGAGCTGCTCGTAGCGGTACGTCAGGAGGCGGAGGTACAGCTCCTGCGGGAGGAACCCTTCCTCCACGCCCGCCATCCGCTCCGTACCAGAGAGGAGGCGGATGATGCGCTGGTTGAGTTCGTTGCCCCTCCGCCACTTCTCCTCCGTCGATCCTTCCAGCGCCATCAAGCTCTCTTCCTGAAGATCCAACGAACGCCGGTACGTTTCCAGTCGCCGCGTGAGTTCCGCGGGATTACCCGCGCCTTCCGCCAACCTCCCTTCCACGAGGAGGATGCGGGCGAACGCCACGCGCTCCCGCATTGCCGCATTGAGCGCCGTGAAGTACAGCTTTGCTTGCCGCTCCCCCTGCTCGAACTCCAGCGGGACGGTCCCCACGCTCTCCCGCAGCGCTTCGTAGCGCCCCATCACTGCAACCACTTCCCGTACGACCATGGGCAAATACTCATGGTACGTCACCGCCTGGTTGACGGTGACGAACTCCGTCATGTCCACGGTCGCCGACTGATGCGGATCGCGCAGCAATGCTTGCCGCTCCAATGCCCCCCGACGATACCGCAGTTCGCTTTGCCGGCACTGTTCGGAGAATGATTCGAACGTATTGTCGGAGACGATCGCCTCCAGTTCCTTGTCGATGCCCGCCTCGCTGTAGGGGACTGGACTCGCTTCCTGTCCCGGCCCGAGGATGTCGCGGACCTGCGCAAGCTTATCGGAGAACGCGGTCACGTTCCTTCCCTCCCTGGTTTCGGGTGCCCGCGGGGTATTGGGTTGTTCGGGGGATGTCATGTGTGTGTTGGAAGAGGGAGGTTCATGTGGGAATGTCGAGGCCGGGCGTTGGCGTGCCGCCGGGGATCTCGAAGACGCCGCCGCCGGGGAGCGGGGGAGTGTTCGGCATCGGCGGGATGAGCTCCTCTGGCGCCTTGAGGGCCTGCAGCACTTTGCGCAATCCGGCGGCCTTGGACATGAGCAGCTCCCAATTCCCCGTGAGGTAGAACCCTGCGGCCGTCGCCCCTGCAAGGGCAGTGATAACGAGCAGCGCCGTGACGATGGGATGCTTCCTCGGGAACGCCTTCACCTTCTCCCACGCGCGGCGGAACAAGCCCTTCTTCTCCGGCGACTGCGCGTCCGCCATGAACCGCTCCTTTGCGCCCACGGCCTCGCCCGTTACCTCCAGCTGGCGCCGCAGGTCCTCCGGCTTGAAATCGTGGACCTGCTTGATCTTGTCCTCATGCTCCATGAGCTTGTCGAAGAGATCCTTGCGCCCCTCCACGCTCTTGAGCTGCGCTTCCACTTCGTCGGTCTTCATCTCCAGCACCTGGGAGAGGGCTTCGGGGGTCGCGCGGAACGGCGGGAGGATCTCGGCTTTCTTCCCGGGTTGTTCCGGGTTCTGGCCATTCGTGGAAGGATCCTTTTTGGAGCGTGAGAAGAAACCCATGATCAGGCTTGGGAAGAGAAGGATTCCAGAAGCGAATGGCGGATGGTGAGGAGGGAGGCCAGATCGTCCAGGTCGCCGTCCGTCTTCGCCTCGCGGAGGAGGGGAGTGATCAGCCGCGTGAGCGCATCCGGGCCCAGTGCGAAGAAGAGCTCGGCAAGGTCGCCTTCGGTGACGTCTCGGAGGTCGATCTCGGCGAGGAGTGATGCGACATCCTCGGGTGAAGTCGCCTTCTGCACCTTGTCCCGCAGGGCGAGGAGCTTTTGGTCGTGCAGGCGCACCAGGCTCAGGCGCGCCGTCCTCCGTTCGGCCGTATCCGTAAAGGCTAACGTTTCCTCCTTGAGCTCCCACCCGTCCTGCAGGGGTGCCGGGAGGGCGTCGAAGATCGTGCGTTCAGCGGCGGTGAGCCAGAGGGGAGCGGCCATGGGAGGGGAGGAGGGTTACTTCGGTATTCTAGAGCGAATGGTGGGCGTTTGGAATCCATCTATTATACCAATAGTATGCTTTAGACGCAATTTCTATGCGGAGAGGGGAAGTTGCTCACGGGCTGCGGGTTGACCCTGCGCGGAACCCCACTACAATGGCACTCGTGTGCGGCATCTTCGGATACATCGGCAGCCGGCGCGACGCCGGCCGGGTTGTCGTTGAGGGCCTCAAATGCCTGGAGTACCGCGGGTACGATTCCTGGGGGGTCGCATGGAAGACGAAGAAGGGGGTGAAGGTGAAGAAGGACGTGGGGAAGGTGAGCAATGTGAAGAGCGAGGACTTTTCCGACGAGTGCTCCCTCGCCCTGGCCCACACGCGCTGGGCGACGCACGGCGGCGTGACGAAAACGAACGCCCACCCCCACCTCTCCTGCGACAAGACCATCGCGGTGGCCCACAACGGCATTGTGGAGAACTACGACGCGCTACGCAACGAATTGAAGGCCAAGGGGCACCGCTTCCTCTCCCAGACCGATACCGAAATCATCCCGCATCTCATCGAGGAGGAGCTCAAGAGCCAGAAGGATTTTGCGGCGGCAGTGCGCGCGTCCTGCGCGCGCCTCAAGGGGAGGTACGGCATTCTGGCGCTCCACGCGGCATCGCAGACGCTCGTGGCGGCGCGCTCCGGCTCGCCCCTCATCGTCGGCGTCGAGAAGGACCTGGCGGGGCAGGCGGTGGGATACTTCATCGCCTCGGATATCCCGGCCTTCCTGGAACACACCCGCGTGGTGCAGTACCTGGATGACGGGGAGATGGTGGTGACGGACGGCAAGACGATCCTGTTTTCCGATATCCAGAGCGGCCGCGAGCGCCCCAAGCGCGAGATCGAGATCCGCTGGTCTGTGGAGCAGGCGCACAAGGGGAGCTACGAGCACTACATGCTCAAGGAGATCATGGAGCAGAAGGAGAGCGTGGCGCGCGCGGTGAACCAGGACGAGGAGCAGATCAAGACGCTTGCCAAGGCCATCAAGGAAGCGCAGGGAACGTTCCTCGTGGGCTGCGGCACCGCCGGCAAGGCGTGCATGGCCGCGGAGTACTTCTTCTCCGTCATCGCCAAGCACCACGTGAACTACGCCCCCGCCAGCGAGTTCAAGCTGTACCACCACTTCCTCAAGCCGGAAAGCCTCCTCATCGTCGTCAGCCAGAGCGGCGAGACGGCGGACGTGCTGGAAGCCATGCATGTCGCCAAACAGGCCGGCTCCAAGGTGCTCGCCATCGTGAACAACGAGGGGTCCACCATCGCGCGCGAGGCCGATTACTCGCTGCGCATCAACGCCGGCCCCGAGCGCGCCGTGGCCTCTACCAAGGCGCTCACCGGCCAGCTGGCGGTGTTCCTCCTCATCGCCCACGCGCTCGCCGGCAAGCTTCAGGAGGGGAAGACGCTGCTCCTGGAAACCGCGGCGGAGATCAACGACATGCTCAACCCCCGCTACGTGGAGCGCCTGCGCACCCTGGCTGAATGCATCAAAGGCACCCGCGACATCTTCATCATCGGCAAGGGCTGGAACTACCCCATGGCATTGGAGAGCGCCATCAAGATCCAGGAGGTGAGCTACGTGCACGCGGAGGGTTTCGCGGGGGGGGAACTGAAGCACGGGCCCATCGCCCTCATCGAGGACGGCACGCCCTGCATCGCGCTCGCGGGCAACGACGAGGTGCGGGACGACATCCTCAGCAACACCATCGAGCTCAAGGCCCGCGGCGCCTCCATCATCGGCATCGCGCCCACGAAGCACGAGTCCTTCGACGAGTGGGTCAAGGTCCCCGATGCCGGTGCCGCCCAGCCGCTGGTGAACATCATCCCGGTGCAGGTACTGGCGTACTATTTGGCTGTCAAACGAGGGAAGAATCCGGACATGCCCCGGAATTTGGCCAAGTCAGTGACCGTCAAGTAATACTTCCTCCAAGTCCCGCACCCGAGCCCCTATGAATACACTGAACAGCAGAAGCGAGTGGTGCGGGGCGGATATGCCCCGGAACTTGGCGAAGAGCGTGACGGTGAAATGAAAAGTCTGACGAGTCCGAGGATACCGACGATCGATCAGGAACCACCCTCCACGATCATCTTCCGACAGGGAGCATCCAAGGTGATGGTGAGTTGGGAAAGACACTCGAATTGACCGAGGAGGATCATCGGTTGGCGCGGAGCGAAGAACACCATCCCTCGCCAAGAAATAGGCCGGAATCCGCTATGATCCAGCGTGTACTGCACTTTCTCTACGGACGGTATTGCACGGAACTTCCCACCTCCTGCGCTGAACATGTCTATCGAATGGTCGGTGTCCAGTGGAAGAGCGAGAAGGTCATTGACCTCCATCGGCAATATCGTCACGTCGGCACCCGTATCGACCAGTGCGTGTCCAATGGCAAAGCCGTTGATCGTGATAGGAAGCGTCGGGACGTACAATACCCCTACATCGCTCTCCCGCTGTGTGTAATTAAACTCCATAGGAACCTCCCGCAAAAGCGGCAGGAGGAATCTTATCATACCATATTGTTTTTTTGTCCACCCGTCGCCCCATCCTCTTCAAGAGAGAGAGGAGGGAAACTGAAGTGGCAAGGACTTCCCCATTCCTGCTTGCCACCCACTTGCCGGCGTTCTTTTTGGAAAATACCATGGCACACAGTGTAGAACCCTCCTCACTATTGGGCAACGACATCGGCATGTTCTGCGAAATCCGCTACAATCCCACCACTTCCTCCTTTCCCATGCCCGAACTCAGCCGTGAACAGGTGCAAGCCCACAGCCAGCAATTCGCCCGTCAGCTGGGCAACGCCTTCATCATCATCGGATGGAAGAAGCCGGACGGCTCCGTTGACGTGGTGCAGACGGTGCACGAGATGAACCCCATCGAGTACGTGAAGGCCGCCACGTGGGCGCTCAACGAGGTGACGAGCAAACTGTGAAACCGCGGCGTTGCGGGATCGCAATTCCGTACCTATCTGAAGGTCAGGCCGTTCCGCGGCACCCTCAACGCGAAGCCGGGTCATCCGGCTGTATTCCGTAGTAATTGAAGAGGAACGCTGCGATCTCCCGGAACACCGGGGCGGCGGCCGTGGCGCCGTGCGTGACGTTCTTGGGACGGTCGATCTTCACCAGGATGACGAAGCGGGGCCGGTCCACGGGCGCGAAGCCGGCGTACGTGGCGAACGTGGATCCCGTGCCGGTCTCGTACTTGCCGCCGGGCCCGGCGATCTGGCTGGTGCCCGTCTTGCCCGCGATGCGGTATCCCTTCACCTTCCCCGTCTTCGCGAATCCCTTGGTTGCGGAGGAGACGAGCATGGCCGTGATGGTCTCCGAGGTCTTCGGTTGGATCACCTGGTCCACGAAGCGCGGCTCGGTTTTCTCGTAGCTCCCGTCCGCATGGACGATGCTGTCGATGATGGTAGGCCGCATGAGCTTGCCTCCGTTGGCGAGCGCCGCCCACGCGGTGACCACCTGGAGAGGCGTGCTGGAGAGCCCCTGCCCGAAGGCGGTGGTAGCGAGGAGGGAACGGCTCCACTCGCGCCAGCTGCGCAGCTCCCCGGGAAGCTCATCCTCCAGCTCGATGCTTGTGATCGTACCGAACCCGAAGCGCTCCAGCGTGCGGAAGAAGAGCTTCTGTCCCAGCTTGAAGCCGATGCTCGTCATGCAGGTATTGATGGAGTACTCCAGGCAACCGGTCATGGTCACGCGGCCGTAGTGCTTGCGGTCGTTATTGTCGATCTTGTACTCGTCTACTTCCACCGGCCCCGTGTCATCATAGATGTCGCCCGGCTGCACCTCCCCCTGGTCGAGCGCGATGGCCATGGTGACGGGCTTGAGCACGCTGCCCGGCTCGTAGATCTCCTGGATCGTGCGGTTGAGGTACGCCCCCACGCCGATGGTGTTCTTGAACTTGAGCCACACGTCCTGCCGTCCCGTGGGGAAGACCTCCATGCGCAGGTTCTGCCCCACGTAGAAGTAGTAGCGCGTGAAGTCGCGGAGGTCGTAGAGTTTCTCCAGCCGCTCGATGGCCTTCCGCGTCTTCTCCGTGAGCCGGGAACGCCCTTCCTCCGTGAAGACGTCCTGCATGTACGCCTTCACCACCCGCTCGTTGGTCTCCGGCTGGAACACCTCCACCACCACCATTGCGCGGTGCTCGGGGGAGAGGGTGAGGGGGACCTTCTCGTATACGGACGCGTAATCGTTGCCGTCGAAGAGCGGCGCGTTGGCCATGGCGATGATGCGGCCTGTGAAGGGTTCCAGAACGATGGCCTGGCCGCTGTCCGCGCGGTACTGGTCCACGGCTTCCTGCAGCCGCTGCTCCACCTCGCGCTGCACCGCGCGGTCGAGGGTGAGGACGAGCGTGTCGCCGTCCCGCGGGGTGATGATGGTCTGCTCGGCGGTGAGGATCTGCCCTCCCTGGGGATCGCTCACCGTGCTGATGAGCCCCTCCTGCCCGCGCAGCTGCGCGTTGAAGGTGCGCTCCACCCCGTACTGCGGTTCCTGGGATGCGTTGAGGAAACCGACGACGTGCGACGCCACCGTGGCATCGGGGTAGAAGCGCCAGTGCTCGGGGATGAGCGCTACGCTGCGCAAATGGTAATCCACTTCCACCACGCGCCTGCCCCCCTGCCCCCCGCGCGCCTTCGCCACCGCTGCCTTGTAGTTGGCCACCTGCGTCTCCTTGACCAGAAGCGAGAGTGCGGGAGGGAGGCGCCGCATCACGGCCACGTAGCGCAGTGGACGCGAGCGGAGCAGGTCTGCGATGCGCTTGCTGTCCGTCTCCAGCACCACGGAGAGGGCGCGGGCAATGGAGGGGATGCGCATCTGCTGGATCTCCTCCGGGTCCGCCCAAATGAGCTTCTCCTCCGTAGCCACGGTGAGGCCGGGAATGTTGAGGGATGCCGCCGCCGCCATCTGCACTTTGGTGGCGCCGTACTTGAGCGGGACGAAGGTGATGCGCTTATCGGAGATGCGCCGCTCGATGTCACGCGCGAAGAGCCTCCGCGCCTCCACGAGGTCGGGGAGGCTGAGCAGGGAGCGCGGGAGTTGACCCGTGGGGAGCGGCTCGAGCAGCGCCCCCGTGTGCAGGAGCGTAAACTGCGTGAGCGCATCGAACGCAGCGGCGTAGAAGGGGATGAGCTCATGGGGACAGGAGTCCGCGCCGTCGGTGCACGCTGCGTGGAACTCCTCGGTGAGGAGGAGGTCGCTGAGCGTCTCCGCCACCCGCGCGGGATCCGTGGTGATGAGGGGATCGACGTACAGGAGATCGAGCGTGGTGTTGGTGGCGAGGATGTTCCTCTCGCCGGTCTTGCTGTTGAACGCGTAGATCTCCCCGCGCCTCGCGGGCAACTTGACCCCTCCGTAGTGCTGCGCTTGTGCGACCTCCCGGTACTCGCCTCCCCGCAGCACCTGTAGTTCCAGGAGGCGCGCCACGATGAGGAGGAGGACCACGAGGAACACGCCGTGCACGATGAGCATGCGCCGCAGGAGGGACCGCTTCTTCTGGGTCTCGGTGGATCGGAGCGAAAGGCGCAAAGACATGTGCGGTTGGGGAGGATAGCAGACAGAAAGATTCCGAGGAGTCCGACGATGCCGATGATGCGGAACAGGCACTTGCATGATTGCTCGGAATCGTCGGCATCTTTGGCATCCTTGGCCTCCTCTCTCATGGAAGAGACTCCCTACCATCAAACTCTGATCTATGGTATAATATCCTGATGTCTCCGAACTACGCTTCCCTGGACGGGGAAACGCTCCTCAAGACTCTCCACGAGAAGTGCGTAATCCATGGCGTCTCCGACGTCCACATCGCGCCGGAGAAGGCTGACGTCCGCCTGGAGTGGCGGCTGCACGGCGTGCTCCTTCCGCTGGCGAAGCTGACTTATGAGCACTACGCGGAGCTCCTGCGCCGCGTGAAGTTCATGGCAAAGCTCAAACTGAACGTCACCAACGTCCCGCAGGACGGCCAGTACACCTTCCAAGTGACCGACGATGACCCCGGCAACACGGCCGAAGGCAAGCGCAGCCGAACCGCCGAAGGCGGTGAGTCCCTCGACCCCGCTCGGGACAAGCGCAGCCGAACCGCCGAAGGCCGTGAGCCACGCCGAACGGTCAATATCCGCGTCGCCACCCTGCCCTCCCGCTTCGGCGAGGCGCTCACGCTCCGCTTCCTGGACCCCCGACGGGGCATCATCCCATTGGAGAAACTGGGCTTCCCTCCTGTCATCAAGGAGGAACTCGAGAAGCTCGTCCAGCTCCCCAACGGCTTGATTCTCGTCACCGGCCCCACGGGGTCGGGGAAAACCACCACGCTCTACGCCCTCCTCTCCACCATTATCGGCAAGGAACGTAACATCATCACGCTGGAGGACCCGGTGGAGTACGAGCTCCCCGGCATCACCCAGAGCGAGATCGATCCCGAGCACGAATACTCCTTCGCAAGCGGGCTGCGCTCCGCACTCCGCCACGACCCCGACGTGATCCTCCTGGGCGAGATCCGCGACCTGGAGACGGCGCAGACCGCCGTGAACGCCGCGCTCACGGGGCACCTGGTGCTCTCCACCCTCCACACGAACTCCGCCGTGGAGAGCGTCCACCGCCTGCTCTCCATGGGCGTCTCCCCCTACACGCTCGCCCCCTCCCTCCGCGCCGTGCTCGCCCAGCGCCTCGTGCGCACCATGCGCCAGGAATGCCGCAAGGAAGGCGCTGCCTGCGACCCCCTCGACAACGGTACGTACGACGGCCAGGTGTGCATCCCCGAACTCCTCACCGTGTCGCCCGCACTCCAGCAGTCCATCCTCTCCTTCGAGAGCACCGCGTCCATGGTGGCACTCGCAAAGAAGGAAGGATTCCGGACCATGAGGGAATGGGGCGAGGATCTCATCACAGCGAAGATCACGAGCCGGGTGGAAGTGGAACGAGTATGCTCATAACCCCTTGCACCCACCCGCTCCGATTCCGTAGCATAGGGAACCCAGCCCCATGCTCACCCACTACCGCCGCAGGCGGAGCCTCTATCCGGTCGCTCCCCGGCCGCGCATCCCGCGTCGCCTCATCGCCACGGTCGTCTTCGTCCTGGCCGTGGGCTACTTCTTCGGCGGCGGCATCCTGCGCCTCTTCGGGTTCGGCGGCCCCATCGAGAGGCTGCCCGCCACGGTGGCCGTGGAAGACCGCGGCACCGTGACGGTGACGCTGGACGGCGAGGAGCCGAAGCGCGCGGAGGACTCCATGAAACTGTTTACGGGGGAGGGGATCGCCACGGGCAGCAGCGGCCACGCGTCCCTGCGGTTCTTCGAAGGCACCATGGCGCGCCTCGACCAGAACTCCTCGCTCGTGGTGGAGGAGAGCACGCGCGAAAAGGACGGCACGCGCGTGGTCCTCACGCTGGAACGCGGCTTGGCCTGGGTGCGCGTCCCCGATGCCGCCGCCTCGGGAGGAACATTGCGCTCGGTACGTACCCCTCTGCTCTCGTTCGCGTTCCCGCCGGGAACGGAAGCCATCGTCTCGCCTTCCTCTCTCCTGGTCTTCGCGGCGAAGGGGGCGGGCGTGGAAGTCACCCTCCCCAGGCATGATCCGGTGACCATCGGCGAGGGGCAGAAGCTCGCGCTCCCCGCGGATGCGCCCGCAACGTCCTTGGGAAAGGACCTCTATGCGTACCGAACGCCGCTGGACGCTTCCACCGTCCAACTACCCCTCCTCACGGAAAGCCGCGCACAGTGGGCTTCCTTTTCGCAATCAACGGTGGCGGCTGCCGGCAGTTCGGGTGCGGACCTCCTCTCCGTCACCAAACCTCTTGAGGGGGAACGCAGCGCGGGAGCGACGGTGAAGGTGGCCGGGACGTTCGGCATGCGCGTGGCGACGGTGAAGGTGAACGGCTACCCCGCCGTGCTCGACCGCGAAGCGCGCACGTTCACCCAGGACGTCTCGTTCCCCGAAGGGGAGACGGCGCTCCTCCTCCGCATCCAGGCCTTGGACGCCGCGGACCAACCACTGGCGGAGATGCGGCGCATGGCGACGCGGGAGGCGGGCGGCGTTCCCGTTGGCGCCATTCCATCACCCGCCATCACGAGCCCTGCGAAGTCCGGGGAGACGTACCGCACGCAGGCGGCCGAACTCATCCTCCGCGGCACTTCCCCCGCGGAAGCCGCCGTCATCTACGTGAACGACTACAAGCTCAAGCTGTTCACACCCTCCAAGGGCACGTGGAGCTACCTGGCGGGGACGTCCCTGGGCAACATGAAGCCCGGTACCAACACCTACGATGTCTACGCGGAAGATGCCGAAGGCCGGCGGAGCGCCCCCGCGCGCATCACCATCCTCCACGAGGAAGGGGCGGAAGGCGTGGTTGGGCAGGGGAGCAGCGCCTCCTCTGCATCCACCCCCGCCCAACCCGACCCCCGCACGCTCCCGCAGAACGACCCTCTGGCGCCCGGAACCCTGCGCGTGACGGGTGACGCGGCACAGGCAGGCTTCAGCGCAACCGGGACGGGCTTCCTCCTGGAGGGGACCACCGTGCCGCAGACGGACTCCGTGTGGGTAAATGACTACCGTCTCCAGCTCTACGCGGCGGGGAAGACGTTCTGGAACTACATCGCGAGTCCCGAGTTGAAGACGCTCAGAGAGGGCAGCAATACGTTCACAGTGGTTGCGCGGGACAGCGAGGGACAGATCTTGGATAAGATGGAAGTGAAGGTGGAGTACAGGAAATGAAGATACCGAGGATTCTGAGGATTCCGACGGACCACATTGTTCGGTATTCAATGCCACTACGAGACGCTCCTCGGACTCTTCGGACTCCTCGGTTTCCTCCCTCAAGGCCTCCATCCCACCCCCACCCTCCCCAATACCTCCTCGAACAGACTAGGTAGCAGTGCTTCCGCCTGATGTTCCTGACCATCAGCGGGTGAGTTGAACGACAGCTTCCACGCGTGGAGACAGAGCGACGCGATGCCGAATTCGTCCCGCAGGCGCTCGCTCAATTCATTCCGGTACGTCCCGTCCCCCAGCACCGGATGGCCGATGGAGGAGAGGTGGACGCGCACCTGGTGCGTGCGGCCCGTATGGAGGTCGCAGAGGAGGAGGGAGGCATGGCCTTTCGATTCCAGGACGTGGTACGTCGTCTGCGCCTCGCGGCTGCCGGAAGATCCCGTGACTGCCATCGTCGTCCGGTTGGAGGTGGAGCGGCCGATGGGTGCATCGATGACCGCCTGCGCGTTCTCCGGAACACCGGCTACGAGGGCAAGGTACTGCTTGCGGACGGTTCGTGTCTCGAATTGCTTCTGGAGCGTTGCGTGCGACGCGGGATCCTTGGCGACGAGCAGGCAGCCCGTCGTGTCCTTGTCCAGCCTATGGACGAGGACCGCTTCGGCGGAGAAGGGCGTAAAGCCCCGTGGGGGCCACGCCCCTTTACGGGGGAGTGAACGCTCCCGGAAGAGGAACGCGATGCCGTGGAGGACCGTCGTTTCGCCCGGCGCCATGCCCGCGCCCGGGTGCACGGCGAGGCCGGCTGGTTTGTTCAGGACGAGGCAGGACCCATCCTCGTACAGGACGGGAAGATGCAGGTCGACGGCATCGAAGGCCGGTCCCGCTTTCCGTTCTTCCCCCTTGAGCGTCACCTTGTCGCCCTCCTGGAGCCGATGCGACGCCTTGGTGACGGGGGAATCGTTGACGAGTGCCCGTCCCTCCTCAATGGCCTTCTGCGCCCTGGCGCGGCTGAGCATGCGGCCCTCCGAAGCAAGGAACACGTCCAGCCGTTCGGGGAGGGGAACCACCCATTCGTTCATGGCGCCAGTGTAGCGGAATCTTTCTCCCCCAAGCCCTTGCCTAAACGGGAGTCCCCCGTTTTCTTGGGATCTGTTCCTCCGCCTCCCTGGCTGCTATCCTCCCCTCATGGACCGCACCCATGAAGTCCTCACCCGCGCCGTGGAATCCGTCGTTCCCCGGGACCTGGCGGAGAAGAAACTCGCCTCGGGCAAGCCGCTGCGCCTCTACCTGGGGATCGATCCTACGGGCGCCAAGTTGCATCTTGGCCACTCCGTCCCTCTGCGCAAGCTCAAGGCCTTCCAGGACGCCGGCCACCACGTGATATTCCTCGTGGGGAGTTACACCGCCACGATAGGCGACCCTACCGGACAGGAGAAAACGCGCGATCCCCTCACGCGTGAGCAGGTGGAGCGGAATTTCCAAACGTACAAGCAACAGGCCTCGAAGATCCTGGATTTCTCCGCGGTGGAATTGCGCTACAACCATGAGTGGTACGACACAATGGCGAGCGTGGATTTCTTCAACCTCACGAGCCACTTCACGGTCCAGCAGATGATGCAGCGGGACATGTTCAAGGAACGGATGAAATGGAAAGTCGTCTGTCGGCACTGCAAGGAACTCTCCGATTCCCCCATACAGTTCCAAAGCACGGAAGACATGCAGAACGCAACCATTGGCGCCAACGACATCCGCTGCTCCCACTGCGGCAAGATGACGCCTGTTTCCAAGGAAACCATCATTCCGCCTCCCAATCCCGTCAGCACCTTGGAAATTCTGTATCCCATCTTCCAAGGGTATGATTCGGTGATGCTCGACGTGGATTGCGAAATCGGCGGGAACGACCAGCTCTTCAACATGCTCTGCGGACGCAAGCTGCAGAAACGCTTCGGCAAACGCGAGAAGTTCGTGCTGACGACGAAGCTGATCGAGGGGACGGACGGCCGCAAGATGAGCAAGACGTACGATAACTGCATCTACCTTGAAGACCCACCCAACGAGATGTACGGCAAACTCCTCTCCATCAAGGACGACCTGATCCTCACCTACATGGAGTGCGTAACGGAGATGCCCATGGCGGAAGTGCAGGAAGCGGAGAAGGCTCTCAAAGGAGGGACGAACCCAAAGGAGCTGAAGATGCGCCTCGCGCGAGAGGTGGTCACGCTCTACCACGGGGCGGACGCAGCGAAGACTTCCGAAGAGGAATTCCAGAAAGTCTTCAGCAAGGGCGGCCTGCCGGAAGAGATGCAGGAAGTGACGGTGGAAGACAGTACGCTCCTCGTGGACCTTATCGCAAAGGAGAAGCTGGCGCCCTCCAAAGCGGAAGCGCGCCGTTTGATTCAACAGAGTGCCGTGAAGATGAATGACGAGACCGTCACCACCATTGACGCCAAAGCGACACAGGGAGTTTTGAAGGTGGGGAAGAGGAAGTTCCTCAAGGTCACCCTGTCCTTGTAGACAAGCGGGGATGCAACGCTACAGTGGACGCATGGAGGTCATCATTTCCGTTCCCCCGCCGCCGCGCACGGCCCCAAGGATCAGACGCCTCTCCCAGGAGGAACGCCAACAATATGCAGAAACTTGCCGTCACCAGATGGATGGTGTTCGTCTCCAATTACTGGAATTATTCTCGCATCTCGGTATCGATAGCCATGATGTTCACGTGCTCCCCAACCTGGGTACACTGGTGATTTCTCATGTAACCGAACAGCAACGCGATGCCCTTCGTAAGGCGATTCATGAAAAGAACTTGTGGACTGTTACCGATGATTTCGAGGTAACATTATTGGAAAGCAATACAGAAACACCTCCGGAACAAAGCTCAGAGCAGGATGTATGAGTTTCAGAGCAACCGCAGCACATCCTCCGCATCCACGTGGAGAGAGCCCGATCCGGTGAGGGAAGAGGGGAGTGGCGATTGCCCTTCCACTTTCACGGAGGCCAAGAGCATGGCCAAAGACATTACGAGCAGCACGGGGATTGCCGCAACGAGGAGTGCCTGTGGAACGTTGTGGTCCGACTGCATGGGAGTGTGTCCTCTTACCGCCTACCTGTGAGACGGGAAAAGGGGGAATTATTATCATCGTTTATCTATTTCGTCAAGTCCCACTCGCGGGGTAGGGCTTCACCCCTCTCCTGGAGCCTCTGGCTGAAGTCCTCGGCCGTGGGCGGGGTTGCCTTATCCGCGACCTGAAGGCCACGGTTACCGGATATCGCAATACCACTCCGGAAGCGGTCTTGCGCTCACGGTGGGGGGAGTATAGTGCCCCTATGAGCAACAAGAGCAATGACCATCAGGACGTCGTCGAATGGACGGGGGAAGACGACCTCGAGTTCGGCTCCCCGGACGCATCACTGTTCACGGAAGATGTTCTGCGCCGTTTTGAAAAGACAAGGCGGAAAACGAAAAGCGCACTGCAGGGTATAATAGGAGATGAGGAGGACGGGGAGATGCCCCGCAGGCTCAGGGATTGATCTGCCGCCAACAATACCGCTCCTGGAGACGCATCCCAAGAATGAACAATCATGCCTTTGGTCGCCTTCTCTTTCATAGCCGCTTATTATGATACTTCCTGTGCACTTCTTTCAATTGCGGATTTGTCACATGTGTATAGATCTGGGTAGTGGAAAGATCTTTATGGCCCAGTAATTCCTGCACGGAACGCAAATCGGCCCCATTCCGCAGAAGATCGGTTGCGAACGAGTGCCGAAGCGTATGCGGTGTGGGATTGGACATGATGCCTGCAAGGGCGGCGTATTTCTTCACGGCGCGGTAAATCATGTTAGCGGACATCCTGAAAGATTCCCCCGGCGGCAACTCGTTCACAGCTGTATTGAAATGGGTAATGAACAGCGGTTCCAGATGATCCAATCTCGCATCGAGGTATTCCTTGAGATGCTCAACGCATGCATCGGAAAGGAACACCACTCTCAACTTGTTCCTCTTCCCACGCACGCTGATTTCACGAGTCGAGAAGTTCAAATCCCGTCGGTTGAGGGACCGCAGTTCGGCAAGACGTAATCCTGTAGAGAAGAAAAGCTGAAGCATTGCGGCGTCTCTTTTGCCTGCTTTCGTGGTTCTATCCGGTGCCTGGAGAAGCTGCAACAGATCTTCTGCGAAAAGAACCTTCACCTTCCGCTGCTCTTCCTTGAAGCGCCGCACGCGGTCCGGGGGATACACATCCATCTCTTCCTCCTGCACCAGGTAACGCAGGAAGGCGCGCAGGACGGTGAGATGGTGGTTCTTGGTGCGTATGGCAAGGGGGTTGCCCTGCCTTGTGCGGAACTCCTGCAGTTTGCCCTTGTACATCCTTACGGATTCTTTACGTATGTCGCCCACGTCACCAAGAGGGGATAGTGTCAAAAAAAGATCCAGGGACTGCCGATAGTTGTTCAACGTGAGCGGAGATTTGTTCTCCTCCGCACGGAGGAAGAGGAGGTACCTTTCGACTGCCTGGTCTAGAGGGGAGTGGGAAGAAGGCATAGTCCAAGTTCAAGATAATGCATTTTATCTTGAATATACAGGTACATTCAAGATAATCAAGGCCCCAACCTCACGAATCACGCTATAGGCCTCAAAGAACCGATCCGCACGCCACTGTGCAGGGACTGTGGATAACTCCCACCCCTGTTTTCTCGCAATGTACGCGATGCGCGCCAAATGGTACCGATCGCTGATTGCCACCGTGGAACTGCAGGAGCCCGTGAGAGGCCTTGCGAGGAGAACGTTCTCCTCCGTGGACCTCGCTTGTGTCTCGACCGTGATGTCTTTGGGATCCACACCCTCAGCCACTGCAAGGTCACGCATCACTTCCGCTTCGCTTGCGCGCATCCCCTCTCCACGTCCCCCACTCATGATAAGCCGGCGGAGGCTCCCTTCCTTATAGAGTTTGACGGCCGTGAGCACTCTCCTCTCGATCCCCGGTCCAGCAACATAAACATACTTTTTCTCATTCTTGTCAAATATAGAATGGACCGCCGCACCAAACACAATGCCGCAGTCCGCCGGCAACTCCCCTTCCCCCGCAAACCCGTTGACCACGGAACGGACAACAAGGAGAAACAGGAAGAGCCCCGCAAGAAGAGCCATGAGGAGCGAATGAACGAGGAGCCGGAGGGAGCGGCGCATACGCAGTGTCATTTCTGCGGGACGATGGTAATACTGGACGGAATGGTGGGGAGCAGCTTGCTCCAGGGCGGCCACAGCTCAATCGCCACCTTCTCCACTTCCGGCAGGTTCTTGAGGATGCGGACGGCCTCCTGCTGGCCCAAGCCTTGGACCTTCTCCCGCACGCTCCGGGCGAACAGCGCCCCCGAGGGCGAGAGCGGGTCGAGGATGAACTGCTCAGTGGCGGAGATCTCCGCCGTCGTCTTGATCCACTGGAGGTCATCGGCGTAGTCGAACACGCGGATCTCCAGCTGCTTGAGAGTCACGGTCTCCTCCAGGAGCTTCTTTTCGGGGGGGATGCGCGCGCTCAGCTCCCTGCGGATCATCTCCAGGATGGCGGACGCGTCGTACGCCTGGACGCGGTGGACCAGCGCCCCCTCCACGGTGATGGAGGAGACGGGCTGGTTGATGAGGTGGAGCGGCAGGGTGACGCCCGTGAAGGTGGATTGGACCAGCTGCTCGTGCGTGAAGAGGCGCAGGTTCTTCCCCTCCATGAGGTTCGTGGCGGTCAACCGTTCCTCCACCAGCTTCTTCGCCTGGGCGAGCAACTCCCGCTCCAGGCGCTTGTGCGCCGTGTCGATATCCTCCCGCTGGAGGACGGTGCGGTAGGAGGTGGAGCCGCCCTTGGCTGCAATGCGGTTCTCCGCGTAGATGTGCTTGCGCTCCTCCTCGTTCAGCCCGGGCAGCTCCCACTTGAGGTTGGCAGGGACATTGCCCCGTTCCCCCACGATCTCGCCGTACGCGTCCAGTGTATCCGCCGTGGAGAGGACGGTCATGGTGCCGTTGGGCGGAACGGTGACGGACTTCAGCGTCTTGAAGACCATTCCCGCCTGGTTGCGCAGCCGCGTCCCTTTGCGGAGCGGCACGGGGTCCGCCGTCGTATTGACGATGGTCATGGGAGCATCCGCGTTCGTTCCGGTGAACTGCTTGCTGATCTGGCTGAAGACGAGCGGCTGGCGCACCGTGACGACGATGGGGTACAACGGGAGCGTGCGGATGTGGGAGGGCAGCGCCGTTGCCCCCGTTTGCACCAGCAGGATATTGATCGTCTGGGTGGCCATGTCCCCCCGCGGCCATACCCTCACCTCCGCCGAAGGGAGGAGACGGAAGACGACGAAGAGGAAGAGAGTGCCGCTGAGGCCGATGAGGATGAGGATGCGGACCCGGGGCAGGGTGAGGAGCCCGGCGCTCTGCAGCCTGGTGCGCCACTGCTGCCGCCACAGGCTGGGCGAGAACACCCGCAGGGCTTCGTCACGCTGGGGATGGTTGGCGAGGGCATGCTTGAGTGTCTTCGTCTTCGCGAAAACCCGTATGCCCGCTTTCCGCGCCGCAGCGAGGACGAGGGGCTGGCGTGTGGCGATGCGCACGCGGCCTTTGAGCTTGGCGCACTCTTCCAAGAACAGCGCGCGCTGCTCCTCTTGAAGGAACAGGGAGGTATCCGCTACGCCGAGCACCACGATGAGGGAGTCCTCCGTGTCGCGGATGCGGCGCGCGAAGCGCCCCCACGATTCCTCCTCCCGCCGGAAGAGGACTTGGATGCCCTGGGACATGGATCAGATACTAAAGTACCAAGCACCAATGACCAAGCACCAATGACCAAGCACCAATGACCAAGCACCAATGACCAAGCACCAATGACCAATGCACAACCTTCAATCACCAGGACTTTGGTCATTGCCCCTTTGGTCATTGGTCATTCTCATCGCTTCAATGCTTCCAACGCGGGCAGCTTCTTCCCCCCGATGAACTCGAGCATCGCCCCGCCGCCTGTGCTCACGAAGGTATAGGCGTCGAGCGGGTAGTGGTAGCGCTCGTGGAAATCGATGGTATCGCCGCCCCCCACGATGGAAATGGCCCCCTTCTTGGTGGCCTCCGCAATGGCTTCCGCGATGCGCTTTGTGGCGTGCGAAAACCGGTTCACCTCGTAGTACCCCACGGGCCCGTTCCACACGATCGTCCCCGCTTTCTCAATCGTCTTCCTGTAACGCTCCACCGTCACTTTGCCGATGTCCAGGATGCTCATGTCCCCTTCGATGTCCTCCACCGGCAGGTCCAACTTCTGCGCCGTATCCTCGGTGGACGATGCCACGACCGCGTCCCGCGGCACGTGGATATCCGCCTTCTCCGTCTTCTCCGCTTCCAGCATCAATTCCTGCGCTTTTTCGAGGGCGGTTTCGTCGTACTTGGAGGTACCGACGTCGAACCCGCGCGCCGCGATGAACGTGTTGGCGATGCACCCCCCGAGGAGGATGTCATCCCCCTTGGCGAGGAACTGTTCCACCACCGGGACCTTGGTCTCCATCTTCGCGCCGCTGATGATGAGCACGAGCGGGCGCTTGGGATCGTCGATGACGCGGGAGAGGTTCTCCACCTCCTTCTGCAGCTGCAGGCCCATGAAGGATGGGAGGAGCTTTGGGACGCCCGTCATGGACGCGTGGTTGCGGTGGCAATTGGTGAACGCGTCGTTGACGTAGATATCGGCCAGCGCAGCGAGCTCCTTCGCCAGCGCCGGGTCGTTCTTCTCCTCGCCCGGCTCGTAGCGCAGGTTCTCCAGGAAGAGGACTTCACCCGGCTTGAGCGCTTTCGCCAGGGCAAGCGGTTCCTTGCCGCGGCACGACGCCGCAAATGCCACTTTCTTCCCCAAGAGCTTCTCCAGTATGGGAACGAGGGGCTTCTGGCTGAACTCCGGCACCGGCTTCCCCTTGGGACGCCCCTGGTGGCTCATGATGATGAGCGCCGCGACTTGACCGAGGATGTACTTCATTGTGGGCAACACCGCCTCGATGCGTTCCGTATCCATGACCTTCCCTTTCTCCATGGGCACGTCGAATCCCGCGCGGAGCAGGACCTTCTTCCCTTGCATCTTCGCATCCTCAAGTGTTGCGTAGGTTGTCATGGTTCGATTGTAGCAATCCTTACCACATTCTCAATAAAGACCCCTCTTCAGCCTGCATAAGCTCCGCAACGACCGCATCCTCCTGTTTGTCAACTCAGGTCCACTCCCCTCCCAACCCCTCCCCCATTCCGTATTGCTTCATGCATTTTCGTTTTTCATTCTTCATTCTTCATTCCTCATTCCTCCGTATACTATCTCTTGTGCCCCCCACTCCCCTCTTGTGGACTCCCCTGCTGGCGCTCGCTGCTTCTGTCCTGGCGCATGCGGCGGCACTCAAGCTCTTCCCAAAGATCGGCCTCCTCGATTTTCCGGAGCGCTACGGTTACATGCGCGCACGTATCCCCTACCCCACGGGGACCGTCGCCGTCCTCCTCTTCATCCTCTTCCTGCTCTTCACCGGACCACTCGGATGGAATGTGCGTACGGCGGGATTGGCTGCCGCCATCCTCCTGCTCGCCACGTTCACGGCCATCGATGACCGCAAGCCCCTCCCGGTGTCCCTCCGCTTTTTCGTGCAAGGGATTGCCGCACTGTTGATCGTCCTCCCCGGGAATTGCCTCGGCGGACGCATCTGCTCCGTGACGAATCCCCTCAGCGGCGTCCTGGGCGGCCCGGTGTTCGACCTCAACGGGACGCTCCCGCTCCTCAGCATCGCCGCCACCGTCCTCTGGCTCCTCCTCACGGTGAACGCGCTCAACTGGTTCGACGGCATCCAAGGGCAAGTCTCCGCCCTCTCCGTCATCGGCTTCCTCGCCATCGGCTTCCTCTCCCTCAGCGCGCGCGTGAACCAGCCGGAACTGGCCGTCGTCGCGTTCGTCCTTGCAGGCATTGCTGCGGGATCGCTCGTCTTTGAGCTGCCCGGTCTCCTGCTCATCGGCGACACGGGCGCCATGTTCTTCGGCCTCATGCTGGGGACGCTCACCATCGTTTCCGGAGGGAAGGTAGCCACTGCCTTCCTGGTGCTCGGGGTGCCGCTTCTGGACCTGGCGATCGTCATCGTCCGGAGGATCGCGAAGGGGAAGAGCCCCTTTCGGGGGGACACAGAGGACGAGCACCTCCACCACCGTCTGCTGCGGAAAGGGTGGAGCCGCCTTGCCATCATCGCGCTCACGGCCGGCATCGGCACCTCCTTCGGCGTCGCCGCTCTCTTCATGGATACGCTGGAGAAGTTTATCGCGGCGGTGTTGCTCTTCATCCTGATGCTCCTCCTCTCCATCTACTCACGTCCAACTGCAGATGTGGATCTGCAGCTACGGAATACTACGTCGCCCCCTAAGTCCTAAGTCCTCTGTCCTCCGTCCTTTCCATGCGCTATCACCTCATCGTATACGCTCCCGTCCCGGATGCCCCGCGCGTCCGCAAGGCGCTCGCCGATGCCGGCGCGGGATCCCTGGGTAAGTACGACAGCTGCTCCTTCTCCTCCCGTGGCACGGGAAGGTTCCGACCCTTGGAGGGCGCGAACCCCGCCATCGGATCCGTGGGGAAGATCGAAGAGGTGGAAGAGGAAAGGATCGAAGTGATGGTGGACGTCCCCAAGGAGGAGGACATGAAGAATGTCATCGCGGCCATTCGGAAATCGCACCCCTACGAGGAACCGGCGATACATGTGCTACCGATAATTGATCTATGAGCACGGTTTTCATCTTCCATGGTTACGGCGGTTATCCTGAGAAGAATTGGTTCCCCTGGTTGAAGATACAATTGGAACAGGATGGACATTCGGTCTGCGTGCCGGCGATGCCGGATCCCGAACATCCCGATTTGAAACGTTGGTTTGCAGATTTTCCTGTTTCCCACCTCGCAGATCCAGAGTGCATGATCATCGGGCACAGCCTCGGCGCGACATTCGCCCTCCGCCTCCTCGAACGTCTGGACCACCCCATCGCCGCTACGTTCCTCGTAGCTCCAGTTCCCGGTCCTCTTGGCAATGATTTGGATCCGATACTCGCTACGTTTATCGATCATCCATTCGCGTGGAACGTGATACGTCGGAATTGTCCACGTTTTACAGTGTTTCATGCGAAAAACGATCCTTACATCCGCCTGCCGCTAGCACAGGATCTTGCGCGGAACCTCGGCACGACCCTCACCCTCATCCCAGGCGGCGGTCATCTGAACGCAACAGCCGGGTTCACCGAATTCCCGTTATTACTGGAACATGTACGATCCAGCATAAACATATAACATCACGCTTGTCCCCGGCGCATGCCACTTCAAGGCGGCTGCCGGTTATACTCAATTCCTCTTCCTCCTGGAACTGTTCCAATCCATTCTCTAGGGATATACCTTCACGATTCAAACCGCAGTAAACGTGGCCTTTGCGCATTGCCGTTCTCATCCTCAAAATCATGTTCACGTGAATACTGCCTCAATGCATCGATGTCAGACAACAGTGCATCCCTCTCCTTCTCTTGTTTCCGTCTTTCCATCTTCTTCGATATGAGATTCCATGTTTCCCAGGTTGTTCCTGCAACCACAATAGCTGTCGAACTCATCTGCAAGAACCTCCTGCGTGTGTAGGACTGCCCTTCGTTGGAAGGTAGGAGATGCGGGCTTTCATACGGATTTTCCTCAGGTTTCATACTGTTATGATAATATATATGTTTATATCTCGTCAACCTTGATCTGCGGGTAAGAATGCCCGCGTTCATCACATTACTTCTTCGGAATCCTCGGACTCTTCGGCATCATCTTCACTCCCCCGCGTACCGCATCGGGCCGCCGAGGACCGCGTCCGGTTTGATTTCCACCACCACGGTCTGGTGCCCCAGGGGGAGCATCTTCACCGTCGCCTTGCCGTTGCGGAAATCGAGCTGCGTGAGGACGGCGGGGCGGAATTCCGCGCGGCCGAAGGCCGTGCGCATGTAGAGGTCGTGGTCCAACGTTCCGGCGGCCGCAACGTCGCCCTTGTTGTCACGAAGAGTGACCGTGACCGTTTCCCACTTCCTTCCCGTGAACGTCTTTGGGTACTGGAGGTCTATACCGGCGACCTGCACCGTGAAGGGAGCTGCTGGCGCGGGAGCGGATACCACCTCAACCGCTGCAGCACTGGAAGAGGAAGCCGCGGAGGAAGCCGCGGTTCTCTGCACCGTATCCGCCGTGGCAACAAGGGACGCCTTTGGGGCTGCCTTGCGTTCCTCCGTCTGTACGCGCGCCATCCGCTCCGCAATGCGCTGCTGCCGGCGCTCGGCGGGTGTCATCTCGGGTGCCGAGGACTTGCCCTGCGCCACCAGCACCGGCGCGTATTGCGCCTGCACGTAGAGCATGGGGTTCACCGTGGCGTCGTAGCCGCGTTGCTGGAAGAGCCCGTTGTCCACGGCCTGGGAGAAGCTGTAGTTGGCGGTGCGCGCTTCCGTGGTGGTGAAAGGCCAGAAGGGATGGTAGGGCACCTTGGTGCCGTCGCTGAACGTGTCACGGTCAATCTGGAAGTGCAGGTGCGGACCGGATGCGAGGCCCGTCTGGCCGCTCTTGCCGATCTGCTGCCCCTTGCCCACGATCTCCCCCCCAGCCACAGTGGTGGAATCCAGGTGCGCATAGACGGAATGGAGGGTGGTGACCTTGGTCGGCCGATCTGGATCCGGAACGTTTGGGTGGCGGATGACGATGAACTTGCCGAACCCTCCGCGTTCCTCCCCCACACGCGTCACGATGCCGTTCATCACGCTCTGGACGGGCGTCCCCACCGGCATGCGGATATCCGTCCCCGGGTGGCTCCCATCCCCTTCCGCACCCGTCGCGTAGGAACCCATGTAGCCGATGGAGAAGACGTACTGGTCCTCTCCGCTCTTCTGGCGCGCGCTGTTGTAGGAGAGCAACGGGACGAGCGCCCCCCGCGGGATACTGTCGTACGTCATGGAGCCGGCCGCCGCGTGCCAGTTGCCGTAGTCCGGGATGCGCTCCACGGGCGGGACTGTCCCGGCATACACGATGAGGCTATCATTCTGCTCGCCGAGAACGGATTTCCAGAACACCCTCCACCCATGCTGCCCCATCATGTTGCCCGTCACGAACGCAAGCACCGAAAGCACCGCGATCCAGAACGTCACCCTCTGGGAGAGGTAGTGCATGGCGGGATGCGGTTGCCTGTGGACGTGCAGCGGGCGTTTGATGAATTTCTTCCTCTTGTTATGCGTCATGGTGTGGGTGTGAACATGTATTATGATAACATTATGTAGCATTTATGTCAATTATTGATTCCTGCTCGATGAGCCTTCCCAAAGCCGAGAACACGCTGCATGCGGGGGCTTCCCTAGCCCGTACCTTGTACGGCATGCCGCTCACGGTTCTCCTGCGGGGAGAGCTGGGCGCGGGGAAGACCACGTTCTTCCAGGGCTTCGCCAAGGGGTTGGGCGTCCATGAGCACGTCATGAGCCCCACGTTCGCTCTGGAGCAGCGGTACGCGACGCAGGAACTGGGAGAACTGCTCCACATCGACCTCTACCGGCTGCGCGCGAACCAGGCGCAGGAACTCCTTGCGGCGACGGATGACCATCAGGGGATCCGCTGCATCGAATGGCCGGAACGGCTGGGCGTGGATGTGGACGCGGTGTTTGCGGAAGCCATCGTCGTCTCCCTCACCGAGGAACCGCCCACTGCCACGCGTACCGTGAGGGACGGCCCCGCCCGAACGATGTTGTTCGGATCGGGCGGGCGTCACATCACGGTGGAATTCCGCGATATCCCCCTCCCCACGCCGCAAGAGGTGGCGCTGTGGCGCACGGAAGTGCAGCTCCCCACGCGCATCATCGCCCACTCCCATACGGTGGGCGCTTTCGCCAAAGCCCTCGCTTCCGCTCTCGCCGCACAGTGCACCATCGCCCGTCCCGGCGCCTTGTCCGTCTCCGGCGAACTCCATGACCTGTTCCGCTTCGTGGATTTCCGCGCCCTCCCCCATGCCCGCACGTTCATCCCCACGGAGAAGGAGGAAGAGGTGTGGACGAAATGGCGCGAGCGCTTCAATGGGCTGAGGCACGAGGAGGCCGCCGCCACCTTCCTGCGGGAGAAAGGCTACGCGGCCGTGGGGGACATCATCTCCTCGCACGGGCTGCGCCTCCCCTCCTCCGAACGCGTGACCATCGAGCAGAAGGCGCTCTTCTACGCCGACAAGCGCGTGCAGGAGGATGCCATCGTCTCCCTCCGGGCCCGCTTTGAAGATTTCCAGACGAGGTATGGAGAGAGCGACCGTATCACATCGAAGGTCTGGTACGAGGAAGCGAAGAAGGTTGAGAAGGAGCTGTTTCCCGATGGAGCACCTTTTTGACGTTCTTGTATTGTTATACTCTCCAGGGAATCACCTGCTTCCGCAAAATCCCCATCATCGTTTTCGCCCCGCCGAGGAGGAGACGCGGCGATGCGGTGAGAGCCAGTATGCCGGCGAGAATGAGGAAGATCAGTGTCGTCTCCGCGTTGCTCAGGGGGCCGGTCAGGCTCCGATCGGCCTTGTTGACCACCACGTGACGGTACGAACGGTAGAGGACGGCCATCTTCGTCACAAAGAACCCGGTGCCTACGAGCACGGTCCAGAGCGCGATATCCACCGTGTCCTTGAGGAGCGACTCGGGCGGGGTAGCGGCATAGACGGCAAGGTTGATGCCGTAGACGAGGAGGAGGATATCCACCAGGCTCCCGCGGAGCACGGCGGTGAACGCCGCTTTCCTCTCCGTGCCGTGCGTGGTTTCCGCCACCAAGTCGTACGTCATCCGCGCCGCCAGCACCAACGCTATCACCCCGAAGTTCACGAGCGACGCGATGATCGCCGTGACTACGAAAAGGCCTGCCTGGAACGCAGGGAGCCCCTCCCACGCCGAGAGCGAAAGCCGCAGGCGGATTCTGTGCATAGGTATTAGGTATATTATATAATATAAGTTGACTCTTGTCTATTTCCCTTCCCCTGCAATTCTTTCATCGGATCAGCTTTTTGACGTTCTCCATCCTCTCCTCCACTTCCCGCTCAAACCCCCTCCCCGTAGGCATGTAGAAATCCCGCGGTTCCATGCCCAGGGGGAAGTACCGCTCGCGGACGACGCCGTCTTCCGCATCATGGGGGTACTGGTACCCCTTCCCGTACCCATGCCTGCCCTCCATAGCCTCATTGGCGAAGGAGGGCCTGCCCTCCATAGCCTCATTGGCGAAGGAGGGCGCTGCCATGCCCTTCACGGGGGCATTGCGGAGGTGGTTGGGGACCTCCAGAGAGGGAGCGGATTGGAGGGCCGCCTTGGCCGCCCCCATGGCGCGCGTCACGGCGTTGCTCTTGGGGGCCTGGCTCAGGTACACGCAGGCATGCGCCAGGAAGTACTCCCCTTCCGGCAAGCCCACGAGTTCGAAGGCCTGCCATGCGGATACGACGAGCGGGAGCGCGCGCGGATCCGCGTTCCCCACGTCCTCGCTCGCGAAGATGGCCATCCTGCGGAAGAGGAAGCGGGGATCCTCGCCGCTCTGGAGCATCTTGTACAGCCAGAGGAGGGCGGCGTCCGGGTCGCTCCCCCGCATGCTCTTGATGAAGGCGGAGACCGTATCGTAGTGCTCCTCCCCCGCCTTGTCGTACCGCATGTGCCGCTCCCCGAAGAGCTTCTGCGCCTGCGACACGGTGACCTTGCCGCCCGCGGTGATCGCAGCCAGCTCCAGTGCGTTGAGCGCCACGCGCGCGTCCCCGTTGCTCACGGTTGCCAGGTGCCGGAGAGCGGCATCGGGGACCTTCACCTTGCCGCCGAACCCCCGATCATCCTCCACGGCGCGCCGGAGGATGTCCATGACTTCCTCCTGGGCGAGGGGCTGGAGGAGGCAGACCCGCGAGCGGCTCACGAGCGCCGGGTTCACGTCGAAGAAGGGATTCTGCGTCGTTGCGCCTATGAGCGTGACGGTTCCTCTCTCCACGTAGGGGAGCAGCGCGTCCTGCTGCGCGGTGTTGAACCGGTGGATCTCGTCGATGAAGAGGACCGTGCGCGTGCCGAAAGTCTCCTGGAGACGCTGCGCCTCCTCACACACCGCCTTGAGGTCCTTCACGCCGCTCGTCACGGCGTTGAGCTGCACGAAGCTCGCTTCCGTCGTCACCGCAATGATCCGCGCCAGCGTTGTCTTGCCCGTCCCCGGCGGCCCCGCCAGGATCATCGATCCCAGCCGGTCCTTCTCAATGGCCGCCCGCAGCGCCGTCCCCTCCCCCACGATCCCCTCCTGCCCCACAAACTCCGCCATCGTGCGCGGACGCATGCGGTAGGCTAAGGGTTCCTGTGGGAGAGCCTTGGAAGGGGCGGTCTTTGGCATGGGCAGCCATAGTAGCAGATGCCGGGGCTTCCTCGTTTGCTCTCTTTGGCATCCCCAGGCTCTCCAGCTCCTGTTTCAGCTCCCGCTCCCCCCGCTCCGCCAATGCCAAGAGCGCTCCCCGCAGCTCCGTCGTTGTGAGGGAAGAGAGCTTGTCCCGCTTCTCCTGCACGAACGTTTCGAAGGGGATGCCCAGCGCCAGCGCGGCAAGCGCGCCGTGGTAGCGCGCCGAGAGAACGTAGGAACTCCGGCGCAGGTGCCGGAGGAGGCCCTCCAGCGTGCGCACTTCCCACAGCTCCGCCACGGGGATGGCCTCCTGGACCTTCCGGCATACCCCTTTCTCTCCGGGGTGGTCCGGGTGGAGCGAGAGCACCGTCACCCCTTCGTACTTGCCGCGGCTCAGGAGGAGCTTGGCATGCTCCACGAATGCCGCCGGGGAGTTGTGGCGCGGGATCAGGGTAAACACCCGCCCCGCAGGCGCTTCCGTCTTCTCCGCGTGGATGAGGAGCAGAACGGGATCGAACGCCTGCACCAGCGGAACGCGCGGTACCAATGCCTTGGCGCGGTCGAAGGAATGCGTATCGCGCACGGAGAGGAAGCGTGCATGGCGCAACGCGCGCCGCGCCCACCGCTTCCCCTTCGCCGTCCTCAACGGCCCCACGCCCTGGAAGGCGAAGAGGACGGGCTTGCGGAGGAGGCGCGCCGCGAGGGCATGCAATCCCCAGATCACGCAGGCCCGCGGCGATTCCACGTCCGTGAACAGGGTGCCGCCGCCGAACACCACCGCGTCGCAGCGCCGCATGGCCTGCACCGTCCTCCACCACCGCAGCGCGAGGAAGGACCGGATGCCGGCGGGGATGCGCGGCACCTCCTGCTCCCCGTGCGGATTGCCGCTCACCACCATCCACCCCGCCTCCGGGTACCGGCGCAGGAAGTACTCCCGGAGGAGTTCGTCCCCCAGGTTCCCCACGCCGTAGTTGCCCACGAGGAGGACTTTCATCAAGGATGAGTATAGAAGAGTTGGCGTTGGAAAACGATGGGGAAGGAGGAAGACTTCCTCTACCCGTACTCTCGTATTCCCGTACACCCGTATTCCCTTTCATTCAGATACAACGGCTGTTTCCTGTTTCGGGGCTTCCTCCTCTTTCGCCACCGCTACCGCGAACTCCTCAGCGCTCGTGAACCGCTCGCTCAAGCGCGCGGATTTGCCCGCCCTCCCCCGCAGGAAGTTGAGCTTGGCGCGGCGGACCTTGGCCACCTTCTTCACGTCGATCTTCTCCACCATGGGGGAATGCAGCGAGAAGATGCGTTCCACCCCCATGCCGGAAGCGATGCGGCGTACGGTGAATGTGGTATCTGTCGGAACGCTCCCCTGGTGTACGCCGATCACCAGCCCCTCGAAGATCTGGACGCGCTCCTTCTCCCCTTCCTTGATGCGCTCGTGCACGCGCACGGTATACCCGGGCCGGAGTTCCGGCCTGTTCTTCTTGTAGCGTTCCGCCTGCGCATGAAGGACTGCTCCCGTCATAAAGCCGTGCGAGAGTACAGAGAATACTGAGTCCTGTAAAGGGTTATCTCCCCTGGGCTTCCGTGATCTGCTCCTGCATGGCGTTGTGGACGATGAGGTGTCGGGGGTCATTGAGGATCTCCAGGATGAAGCGGTCCTTGAGGCTGAGGCGGTAGAGGAAATCCGCTTCCGAGAAGATCGAGTATTTGACGTTCTTGAGGGAGGGCTCCTGGCTGAGGAGCGCCTCCAGGATCTCCTTCTTGAGCGTCCCCACCACGAGAAGGTCCACCTTGCTCTCCGTCCCCGTGAGCATGCCCGCCAGCACGATGAGCTGCACGGTGGGCAGGTTCTTGAGGCTGGCGATGGCGGGGCTCTCCGGCTGTATTTCCTTGCTGAAGATGCTGCGCAATTCCCCGTAAAACGGGAACGTGGCATCCACGTGGTAGTACTTTTTGCGGTTCCTGTGGCGGGAGCGCACGAGCCCGATGCGGCGCAAATTCTCCAGCTCGCGGCGAATGGAGTTGATCTGTTCCCCCAGCAGTCGCGTGAGCTCACGGATGAAGTACTCCTGCTCGGGATGCAGCAGGAATGTGGAGAGGAGCTTAACCCTCGTTTGGGAACTGAACAGCGCTTTGAGCACCGTAGACGACATGTTCACAAACATTACTCATAAGACCCCCTACAGTGCAAGAAAAGTATACAGTGCTTTGTACATTCTTTTTGTGCAATGTATATGGCTAGCTATAGCCATGTATGAGATTATGTAGTCGGCTTTCTGATGATAGAGTGAACACAATTTCTACTCGCAAAAATTTCCCATTGTGGTTAAACACTATTTACATGGACCCTTCACATCGCGTTGATCTGGCCTTCTTCGCATGTGCAACAGCATTGTTAGGCCTTAAGAAACATGGTATCCTATACAGAAATGCTCAAACCAAAAAACCTTTGCCGGTTGGGTGCGCTTTCGCTCCTGCTCCTTGCCGCTCCCCACGCGCATGCCATGCCGAATCCCGACCTGCAAGGCGCGATTACGATGATTTCAGCCACAATCCAATTCATCATAACGGGGCTGAACGTCCTGATGTGGATACTGTTGAAATTACTCGAAATACTCCTCCAACCGACGTTCTTCCTCGACTTACAACGAGCCGGTGATGGCGAATTCCAAACAATGCTCCGTCGTATCTGGCAATTCAGCCGCGATATCGTCAATGTGGCAATGGCGTTCGTCCTCATCGGAGGCGCCATTATGACCGTGGTGACGGCCAACTACGAAAACATCAAGAAGCACGCCCCCACGTTTGTCCTTACGCTCATCCTGGTGAACTTCACATGGTTCATCCCCCGCGTGATACTGGATGTTTCCAATATCCTCACGCATACGGTGTACCAAATCCCCAAGATGATGGGTCATGAGGATTGCGTCGGCAGTGGCATGGCAGGAGGCAACCCGTTCTTTGAGCCGTGCCGCATCCTCAAGGACGTGAAGTTCTTTGAAGACACCCGCGGCATAACGCCCAACGATACGTGGCACTGCATGACGGGACTGATCTGCGTCGAACTCGTTCCGTACGATCAGACTGCCGTCACTCCTTCCACGCTCATCCTCAACGGATTGGTGGTGAACTACGGCCAGCTCAAGAGCCTCACGGATCCCACCATCATCCAGGGAGAGACGGAACACATTTCCGATGTCATCGCGTTCGTCGTCAAAATGTTGGTCGTGCTGCTCATACACGTCGCCCTCTTCTTCCCCCTCCTGGCGCTCCTCATTGCCTTCCTCATCCGCATCCCCATACTGTGGATCACCATCGCGTTCATGCCGTTCGTGGTCCTGGGCTTTGTCCTGCGGGGGAAATTGTCGAAGTTTGACCCCATTGAGTATGTCATGAAAAACTTCCTGGCCTCCGCCTTCCTCCCCGTCATTACGGGCATCCCGCTCGTACTCGGTTTCCTCATGATCAAGGGCGGGTCTACCATCCCCGACCCCATCAACATTCCCTTCCCGCTCTTCGCGGAAATCAACTCCCTGTGGGCCATCATCTGGCTCTGCATGTCCTTAGGTGTCATGTGGATCGGCGTCTTCACCGCCCTCCAGAGCCAAAAGGTGGGGACGAGCATCGTGAACAGCATCAAGGGCTTCGGCGAGGGCATTGGCAAGGTCGCCCTCAAGTTGCCCCTCTCCATACCCTTTGTTCCTGCCCCCAGCAGCATCGGTATCGGTGGCGCGAACCAGAGCGCCTCCATCCTGGAAATGAAGGATTTTGCACGAAACCTCGCAAATCGCCGTGACATTACGGACGCCACTTCCGCCGTTGGGTCCAACCACCACTTGGCGAATACCATCAGTGCCCAGAGTGAGAGGGTGAAGAATGACATCCGCACGGAAATCAACGTATCCCTGCAGAACGATCCCACGAACACGGCAAAGATCGCCCAGATCATGAAGAGACGGTTCCAGAACGACCAGGTGATCCAAAGGATGGACACGGATTCCGTTTTTGATGACGTGTCTCGGGCGTTGCCCGACCTGAAGGATAAGTTGGACAGGGCTATAGAACAGAGCCGGAATCAGTCCAATCCCCCTTCTCCCGCTCCCGCCGCACTCCCGCGCGCGGGCGGCCCGCCCCCCCCCCCCCCCCCCACCGCGCCCCCCCCCCCC
>CAYHOS010000004.1:0-14435 GCA_964358505.1 uncultured Candidatus Peribacteria bacterium | reverse complement strand
CGCAAGGCCAACGCCAACCCCGGCGCCTGTCACCCCAGCACCTGCCCCTGCTCCCGCCCCTCCACCCTCCACCACGTAGATCCCTATGGATTTCAAGCCCCCTGAACAAGCCCGGCAAATACTCCCGAATGCGCCCACAGAACGTGCCCGGGGACCCCGTGAGGCATGGGAGCGCGCGGAACGGGAACAGGTGGGGAACCAGATGGTTGACCGCCGCGCCCGCCTGAACGTTCGGCTGCTACTCGCGCAGAAGGAGAGGGAACTCAAGGAGAAGTTCTCCTCGCAGGCGATGCAAAATGGGTTACAGAAGAGGACGGATGACATTGTCCGTCGGATGGAGAATGCCGATGACAAGATCCTCAAGGAACGCGCACGTGCGCTCCAGCGCATACGGAAATACGCAACCCCCAAGGAGAACAGGACGTTCAATGCCCTCTCGCTCGCCATGGCCGCCAACGAAGAAATCTCCACGATCGACGAGGCGCTCCAGGCCGGCATATACCGCAAAGATGCCAATCCAGACGCGTACCAGGCGCTCATCGGCGAACGGACTTTCCTCGAAGGCCTCCTTACGGACCTGGGCGTGGACAGGAAGATGGTCCAGGACTTTGTAGATCCGTCACCCAAAGACGAGAAGCGCAAGAAGCTGGATAAGGACCTGGGAACGATCATGCGCGTGGTGACCGTGCTGGGGGCGGGTGCCATGGCCCTGCTCACGGGCCTGCTTGCCGCGTTCTCCAATAAGAACTACAACGCCACCCTGGTCTGGCTCCTCCCCACCGTCCTCGCCGTGATGGGGAAGGAGCGCCTGACGGGTTCGCGCGTCGAAAATGTTCTCACGGAGCTCGCGTTCATGCAGGAAAAGGAGCCCTTCGTCGCCTATGCATCCAAATTCCCCTGCCAATTGGAGGGTCCGGCGAGGGAGCTTGTTGGGAATAAGCCGGAAGCGCGCAGGCTCCTGAGAACCCTGAGAGAGCAGCAACCGAAGTCCAAGGAAACACGGGAGGAGTTCGCGCAGCGGAAAGAGGAAGCGAGTGAAAGCATGAAACAGCTCCTCAACCCCAACCGCGGAAAAGCCCCCGCCGGCGCACTCCCCGGCCTCGAAGACCGCATGCTGCAGGATGAGGAGGGGTTCCTCGCTTTCGCATTCCACCTGGTGGAGCGGAAGCAGAGTGACGAGACGCTGGAAGTTGCCTACCGTTACCTCCGCGATGGGAAACCTCCGGCAGACATGTACGCGAAGACTCCGGCACTCTTGGCAACGGCGGATGGGGGAAGGCCTACGCCTCTCCCTTCTTCTTGAACTCCCGGCTGTACGCCTCCAGCACGTCGCCCTCCTGCACGGGGACGGCGCTCTCCACGCGCATGCCGCATTCGCTCCCCTCCTTGGCCTCCTTGATGTCCTTGTCCACGTGCTTAAGGGAGGTGATGCGGCCCGTCCCCGCTACCTGGCCGCCGCGCAGCAGCCGGAACGGTACGCGTTTGAGGACGCCGTCTGCCACTTTTCCACCTACGATCTGCTCGTTCTTCTTCTGGTAGAACACCCCGCGCACCTCCAGGTGCCCCAGAATCTTCTCCTCTTCCTCCGGCTCCACGAGCCCTTTGAGCAGGGCCTCCACCTCGTCCAAGAGCTCGTAGAGGATCACGTGCTCGCGCACCTTCACGCCCTCGCGCTCGGCCGTCTTCTGGACTTCCGCCGGCACGTCCACGTGGAACGCCATCACCACGCCGTCGCTTGCCGCCGCCATCATCACGTCGCTCTCCGTTACCGTCCCCACGCCCCCGTGGATCACCTTCACCGTCACCCCGAGCGCGGACGAGGAGCCCCCCTCCCCGGTGAGCCTGGAGAGCGCTTCCGTGATGGCTTCCTGTGAGCCCTGGACGTCCGCCTTGAGCACCACCTTGAGCTGCGCGGCCTTCCCCTCGCTCAGCCGGCTCACGAGGTCCGCGAAGCTGCGCTTGCGCGCCCGCCCGGCATGTTCCTGCAGGGCTTCCAAAAGCGCGCGCGCCTCCCGTTCCGAGTGCACCACCTGCAGGATGTCCCCCACCGTGGGGACGCCGGTGAAGCCCGAGACGCGTGCGGGGCCGGAGGGGGGAACCTCCTCCTGCCGCGCGCCCGAGGAATCGATCATGGTGCGCACGCGGCCGGTCGTCGACCCGCAGACGAAGATGTCGGCGAGGCGGAGAGTGCCCGCATTGACGATGACCGTGGCCAGGGGGCCCAGTGCGGTATCCAGCCTGCTCTCGATCACCGTCGCCACCGCGGGGCGCATGGGGTTGGCTTTGAAGCCCTGGACCTCCGCGATGAAGAGGATGTGGTCCAGGAGATCGGGGATGCCCTGCTTGGTGACGGCGGACGTGAGGAGTACGGGGACGGTGCCCCCCCACTCCTCCGGCTGCAGGCCTTGCGCCGCCAGTTCCCCCTTCACCTTCTCGGGGTCCGCGCGCTCCTTATCGATCTTGCTGATGACGGCGATAATGGGTACCTCCGCGGCTTTGGCGTGGTTGATGGCCTCGACGGTCGTTGCGCGGACTCCCTCTTCCGCCGAGACGAGGATGATGACGATGTCCGTCACCTGGGCGCCGCGTGCGCGCATGGCCGTGAATGCCTCGTGGCCCGGCGTATCCAGGAACGTGATCTTCTTCACCTCGTTACTCCCGCTCATGGCATGGCCCACCTGGTACGCCCC
Organism: uncultured Candidatus Peribacteria bacterium; assembly: GCA_964358505.1. Classification (GTDB taxonomy): domain Bacteria; phylum Patescibacteriota; class Gracilibacteria; order Peribacterales; family Peribacteraceae; genus CAIKAD01. The sequence goes on along the minus strand of CAYHOS010000004.1, from coordinate 11,745 downwards.
AATGTGCTGCGTAATGCCCCCCGCCTCCTGCGCCACCACGTTCGTCTGGCGGATGGCATCCAGGAGCGCGGTCTTCCCGTGGTCCACGTGCCCCATCACCACCACAACCGGCGGCCGCGCCACCAGGTTCTCCGGGTCTTCCTTGAGGAGCTCCTCCAGGTTGCGGCTCAGGAGGTCCTCGGCTTTGGCTGCGCGTTGTTCTTGCTGCACCGCAATGCCCAGTTCCGCCGCAACAATGGCCGCGGTGTCGTAGTCGATGGCCTGGGTGACGGTGGCCATGACGCCGTTCTTCATGAGCGTCTGGATGAGGCGCGGCACCTGCACTCCCAGCTTCTCGGAGAGCTCTTTGACGGAAACTGCTTCCGGCAGCATCACCGTCCCCTCCTTCTCCTTGATCTGTTCCTGCACGCCCGTCGCGTCCGCCCGCTTGGGATGCACCTTCTGCTGCGCCTGGAGTTCCCTGCCCTGCTCCCCGCGTTCCGCCTTGGTCACGTGCTCCAGCTGCTTCTGCTCGCGCTTGATTGCCTCCTTGGATACGTCGTCCAGCGAGAGCTTGCGCAGGACGTTGAGCGCTTCCGCGTGCGTGGGGCTCTCCCGCGGGGCGACGCCGACCGGCGCCCGAACAACGCCCTTCTCCCCCTCGCCTCCTGCATCTTCCGCGCGCCCGCCGCCTTCCGCCTCTCCTCCCGCGCCCGTCGCCTCGCCCTCCTCTTCCGTCTCCGGCTGCAGTCCGATGGTATCGGCGTTCACGGTGAGGTTGTACTTGGTGGCCAGGAAGCGGACGATGCCCTTCGCCAAGCCCTCCGGGATCTCACGGTCCGTCGGTTTGACGCCGAAGTTCACCTGCGCCAGCTCCTTGCGGAGTTGCTGCCCGGTCATACCCAATGCTTTTGCCACCTGCACGAGGCGCATAGGTTCGGAGAAAAGGTGAACGAACGTGGAAAGTGTATCAGGATTGCGTCAACTCTTCCACAATATCCTTCTCCTTTCCTCCCCTGGGAAACATTTCCGCCACGGGCGCACCGGGCTTCTCGATCGGCTGACGGTCACCGGCTACAGGTGGCATGGAAGGTTCCATTGGCTGACCACCGGCCACTGGCATAGTGTCCCCTCTCTGCCTCCGCATGCCTTCCTTGAGCTTCTGGATGCATTCCAGGACTCGCAGCTGAACGTTGCCCTCGTTGCGCACGCGGAACCCCGCGGCGCGCGCGTGGCCCCCTCCCCCGTAGGCCTCCGCCGCGAGTCGGTTGGCGTCCACGGCCAAGGACGACCGCATGCTCGCCTTCAGGCTGCCTTCCTCCGTTTCCGTGAAGAGCACGTAGACGTCCGCGCCGGGGATGGTGGAGATGAGCTCGTCCAGGATGCCGTGCGTCTCCGGCGACTTCGCGCCCATCTCCTGCAGGTCCTCCCTGCCCACGGCGGACCAGACGATCCCCGCGGCGGTGTCCATCTGGATCCGGTTGAGCGCGCGGCCCCAGATCTTGAGGGTGGAGAGGGGCTTGGTCTTGTAGATGCTCTGGATGATCTCCTGCTGGCGCGCGCCCCGCTCCAGGAGTTCCGCTGCCACCTCCAGCGAGCGCGGCGTGGTATTGGGGTTCTGGAAGCTGCGCGTGTCCGTAATGAGCCCCGTGAGGAGCAGCGTGGCAAGGTCGGGCGTCATCCGCTCGCGGAACTGCGGCACCTGCATGAACCACTGATAGAGGATCTCCGTGGTGCTCGCGGACGTGGGGTCCAGGAGGTGGATCTGCCCGTAGCGCACGTTGCTCACGTGGTGGTCGATGTTCAGGATCGGCGTCTCGGAGAAGAGGTCCATGTGGTCCGTGTAGACGGATCCCAGGAGCGCCAGGTCCGCGGAATCCACGACGACGATGAGGTCATACTTCTTCTCCCCTTCCCCGAACGATACGGCGGAGCCTTTCACCTTCCCCTTCTTGGGCACCACGATGATGTTCACGCGGCGGTCCTCCACCGTGTAGCGGAGCTTGTCGATCTCCACCCCCTCCTCCATGTTCACGGTGATCACGAAGTTCTGGCTCTCGGTGATTTCCCGCTCCAGCCTCTCGAATCCCGGCAGGAACTTGAAGGTGTCCGGCGGGGTATCCGGGCAGATGACGGTGACATCCTTCCCCATGCCTTGGAACATCTGGTAACACGCCAGCGCGCTGCTCAGGCCGTCGGGATCCACATTGGCGTGCGGCACCACCAGTATGCGCTGGTGCTCCGTGACGGCCTTGAGGGCTGCGGCGATGGCGACGGGGGAGATACTCATTGCAGAACGTATTATTATAACACAATATTACCTATTACACAATAGTGAATCATTTTGGTCATCGTTCCGCCCGTACGAACATACGTTCGGGCGGGGGCTTGGGGCTTGGGGTTTCGCATAAAAAGGAGGGTATGAAAGCACAGCCCCCCGCGAAAACCAAGGCGTTCCTGCGCCCGCCGCAGACGGTGTATGACTGGTCGGGACGACTGGACTTGAACCAGCGACCTCTTGCACCCCATGCAAGCGCTCTAGCCAACTGAGCTACGTCCCGAGTAGTGCCTATGGTATCAATGAGTGCTTCAGAATGCAGCCAACTGCCTGTCCTCCGTAGCTCCGCCGAAGGCGGACGAAGGAGGAAGCTACGTCCCAATCGTGTAGACTATATCGCATGGATGATCGTGACGCCATCACACGGAACATCCTCGAGCGCAACGCCCGCGTGGAACGGGAGAAGGCGTGGGAAGTGAGCTGGACGAGGCGCCTCTCGATCTTCATCCTCACCTATGCCGTCGCCGTCGTGTTCCTTTGGTCCATCCGCATTCCCCTGCCCTATCTCCAAGCACTCGTGCCGACAGGGGGATATCTCCTTTCGACTTTATCGCTCCCGTGGATCAAACGGCGGTGGATGAGTCGCTATGAAGACGATTCCCGTGCATCATGAATGGAGATGCCTCTTGAGCAGAAATTCCGTCGCAAGCTTCAGCTTGGGATCCACGCGGATTTCCCCGACTATTTCCGCGACGTTTCGCCAATCGTCTTCCGAGAAGGACCGCCAGAGCATGCGCGAGACAAAACGGGAATAGTACTGCCGCTTCTGCAGTGGATGACGAAAAGGCGGTTTGGAGAGCATGCCGTCCCAATTTGTGAGCGCCTCGATTTCACGGGGAGTGTAGCGCGTCATAGGGTAGTGGATTGAATGAGATGATCGATTTGCTGCTGGACGAGCGAGACATTCCTCTCCCCATCATGCAGGAAATCACCGGAGGAAAGCGAAAACGCCTGGCGTTTGTTCAAGAGTTCCGTGAGCAGTTTTTCTTCGCTGACGGTGCGAAGGCCGAATTTCTGTTCCGCAAGCGTCTCCAGATCATGAAGACGCCAGTTCTGATGTTTCGTAAGAAACGCCAGGTCAATGTAATCTTTCACCTCGTCACGCGAGCAGAGAGCGGAAGCCTTATGCGCCCCCAGATCGGACATGCTCGCCGCGCGTACGTTGCCGATCGATATGAACGGAGCGATCGGCGGCGTGGCATCCATCACAACATCAATGACCATGTTGCTCCCGGCAAGAAGGAAGCCGCGATCCGTCGTTCGTACCTGTTCCGCACCGAAGAGTCGATGGAGCAGATCATGCATTTCCCGTAACCGTTGGGTAAACACGAGTCCCTCAACCGTATGGAAGGTAAAGAAATCGAGATCATTCGACTCCCGTGGGACAATGCCAAGAGCCTTCAGAAGCGTCCCCCCCGTGAAGAAGAAGGTCTCACGAAGCATCGGATCCATTTCCACCGCCTCGAGTACGGCTCGTTGGGGAGGAGTGAGATCATGGAGATTGTCAATTGCTCCAGCCATAGCGCCAGTATAGCAGCCTCGCATCCTGATGCCGAATAAATAAAACTCCCCAGTACTTCCGTCAGAACGGCGACACGTACTCCGCCCTCTCCCCGAGTTCTTCCTCTATCCGCAGGAGCTCGTTGTACTTGCACACGCGGTCCGTGCGGGAGAGCGAGCCCGTTTTGATCTGCCCCGTCTGCAAGCCGACTGCCAGGTGCGCGATGAAGGTGTCCTCCGTCTCGCCGCTGCGGTGGCTCACCACGGCGTTCCACCCCTGTTTCTGCGTGAGCCGGATGGCTTCCACCGTCTCCGTCACGGTGCCGATCTGGTTGAGCTTGATGAGCACGGCGTTCGCGGCGTTCTTCTCCACTCCCTGCCGGATGCGTTCCACGCTGGTGACGAAGAGGTCATCCCCCACGAGCTGGAGCTTGGGCTGCTTTGCGTGGAGGTGCGTGAAGCCTTCCCAGTCATCCTCCGCGTGGCTGTCCTCGATGCTCACGATGGGCCAGCGGTTGGCGATGCCGTCGTAGTGGGTGACGAGCTCGATGGAGGAGAACGTGTGGCCGTCAACGGCATACGCGCCGTCCTTGTGGAACTCGGATGCCGCCGCGTCGATGCCCAGCTTGACCAGGACGCCGTACCCTGCCATCTCGATGGCCCTCATGAGGAAGGAGAATGCTTCGTCACTGTCCTTCACGCGCGGCGCGAATCCCCCTTCATCCCCCACGGACGTGGAGAAGCCTGCTTCCACGAGCAGACGCTTGAGCATCATGAACACTTCATCCCCGGCGCGCAGCGCATCGCTGAAGCGCGAGAAGCCCGTGGGTATAATCATGCATTCCTGGAAGCCCAAGCCGGAATCGGCGTGCTTGCCGCCGTTGATGACGTTCATCATGGGGACGGGGAGCCGCACATTCTTCCCCAGCGCCACGGCGTACTGGTCCGCCAGGGACTGCCACAGCGGTTTCTTCTCCGCCGCCGCCCGCGCACGGCACACGGCCATGGAGACGCCCAGGATGGCGTTGGCGCCGAGCTTGGCCTTGTTGGGCGTCCCGTCCAGCGCACACAGCCTGTCATCCACTGCCCGCTGGCTGACCACGTCCATACCCCGGCATGTCCCTGCAATGATCTGGTTGACGTGCACCACCGCCCGATGGACCGATGTTCCTCCGTAGATCTTCTTGTCGCCGTCACGGAGCTCCAGTGCCTCATGGGTTCCCGTGGAAGCGCCGGAGGGCACCGCCGCGCGCCCGAAGGAGCCGTCTGAAAGGACGCAGTCGACTTCGATTGTGGGGGTTCCGCGGGAGTCGAGTATTTGACGTGCTTTTAGGGATGTGATGGTGGACATGACGGCATCATATCACGACCGGCCGGCGCCGTGACGCCCTCCTATGCAGAGTCCCCGAGTACAGCGCGAGGATGGATACCGCGAGAAGATCCACGCCCAACCCCGCGGAAGGGAGCCGCGGCGGCTTGGAGGAGGAGGACGCCATGGCGATGGGCGGTCGTGAACTGCCAGTGGAACTGGCCCCAACGGACGACGTCCCCTCCGAAGAACCCGCGCTGCTCCCCGCCGTCTCCCGGGAGGATGCCGCCCCCGTCACGTCCCACCAGGTGCCGCGCCACAGCGCGGCTGCCAGCTTCCCCGAGCCGTCCAAGGTCCGCTCGCTCACGGTGGAGAAGAGGAGGAACGGGAGGAGGAGGAACGAGAGGAGCGTGAGCCGCACCTCGCGCCTGCGGATGACGCGCAGGATGAAGAACGCCAGGAGAAGGAACGAGAGCACCACCCCGGGCATCGTCCACGCGAACAGGTAGCCTCTGAGGAATATCCCCCCCGAGGGGAACCGCAGGACAACGGCCTGGAGCATGAGCCACAGGATCGCCATGGTTGCCGGCGCAAAATGCAGGAAGCGGAAAGCGTAGTCCGCCCGGTTGCGCTTGAGGAAGGGGTAGAGCGCCACGGGATACAGGAGCGTGAGGAAGAGGAGGATGAGCCACGGCAGAACCCCCTGCGGCAGGTGCGGCAAAGTGGGCAGCAGGATGCCCGTGAGCACGATGACGATACCGAGCGTGAACACAAGGATGGTCTCCGTGAGGTGCTTCAAGGGCATAGGATCGGTGATTTTCCGCGTGGGAGCGGGAGATGTCAATGCGTCACTTCCTCTTCCCCGGCAAATACTTCTCCCGCGGGTCATCCGTCCGCAGGGAGGGCAGAACCCGGTAGTTCCGCGCCCGGAAATTGCGGAACTGGAAGAGGACGTAGACGAGGAGAGAAAGGCCCCACAGCACCCAGGTGAACCGCATGGCAAGGAACTGGATCTTCTCCACGCGGGAGACCGCCAACACCAGGCCGGCGATTCCGAACCAGAAGGACGCGGCGGACCAGGACCGGCTGAGGCGCCTGGTCACGGGGCTCTGCAACCCCGCCCTCCAGGAACGCACCGTGAGCGCAAGGACAAGGAGCACGACACAGAGGGCGAGGATTGTGACGATGGAGGAGCTCCCGTACGTCACGTCGCCGGGATTGGGGTAGAAGACGTAGAGGAGGAGTTCTTTGAAGTTTGGCATACAAGGGGGAGGAGCGGGGCAATTGTACGGAGGCGGCGCATCCCTGTCACCCCATGGTTCGCGGGAACGGCTAGAGGTAGGGGTACCGGCGGCGGTGGTCGACCACGTAGACAATGGTGCCCAGGAGCGCCAAAACGGCCAGGAGCTGGCTGAAGCGCAACTCATAGGTTTCCAGGTCCAGGAGCGGCCGGAGCAGCAGGTACCCCAGCGCGGTGACGGAGAGAGCCCCCTCGTAGAGGAAGAGAACGCGCTTGCTCAATTTCCCCCCCACCGCGGCCATAGCGCCAAGGCTGAGGAAGAGGCCGGCGAGGAGGATGAAATCGATCTTGGTGGCGAAGACGAGGATGGGGATATCCCCCCTGTAGTACTCCAGGAAGAACGTGCCCAGCGTGCCCATGACGATCCCCGCGAGCGTCTCCGTTCCTACCCGCTTCGCCTTCTTGCGCACCACGAGCAGGAGGAAGGTGAGGAGGAAGTAGAAGAGGGCGTAGTAGAGCTGTACGGGGTGAATGGGTACCGCGTACCGCACGTTCATGGCGTCGTACGTCACGCCCCAGAACGCGTCGGTGGGATGCCCGTAGGCGTGGCCGGAGAAGAAATCCCCCAGCCAGGAGAACACGAAGCCGAACGTCGTTGCCGGCACCAATGCGTCCAGCCACTGTAGGTACGTGGAGCGGTGCCCGCGCGTGATGAAGGCCAGGACGATGGCGATGCCGATGGCGCCCCCCAGGAAGCTGAACCCCCCGTCCCAGACGACGAAGATTCTGAGTGGCTCCTTGATGTACACCCTGTACTCGTCAATGATCGCCGCAAGGCGTCCTCCCAGCGCGAACGCCGCGATGTACTGCAGGCTGTTCTCGCGGAAGTGCTGGAGCGACAGGTTGGCGCTGTTCGCAAGCCTGAGCAGGAACTCCGTGGCAAGCCACAATCCCAGGAGGGTGAAACCCAGGCGCGACCAGAAGATGAACGGCCCGAACTCGAAGGCTTGGAACATCGGGGGAAGAGTAGCAGAGAGAGATGGAGCGAAGCCACTGCGTGTCATGGTGAGCCCCGTCGAACCATGACACGTCTCTCAGGAAATGCGCTTCAGGCATCATGTCACCCCTCGACCCTTCGGCTATGCTCAGGGTCTATCGTTGAAGATTCTGATGCGTGTATTGCGGGTCGCTCTGAGCGCAGTCGAAGAGCGACGGAGCTCGGGGTGACACCTCTTGCTTCACCCAAGAGACGCCTTCAGCCTTCTCTCCCTCACATCCTCCACCGTCTTGGTAAGGAATTCCTCCGCCGGGACGGTCATTTGCTTCTTCGTCTCCACGTTCCGCACGGCGACGGCGCTTCCCTCGATCTCCTTATCCCCCATCACCAGAAGGTACGGTATCTTCCGGCTCTCCCCTTCCCTGATCCTCTTGCCCAGCGACTGCTCCGGCCCCATGTACTCCGCGCGCAGTCCCTGGCCTTTGAGCATTGCCTCCAGTTTGCGCGCGTAGTCCTCATGCGGCGTCATGACGGGCAGGAGGGCGATTTGGACCGGCGCGAGCCACAGCGGAAAGAGCCCCGCAAAGTGTTCGATGAGGAACCCGATGAAACGCTCATGCGTACCGAGGGGGGCGCGGTGGATGCAGATAGGCGTCTTCTCCTTACCGTCCGAACCGATGTACTTCAAGCCTAGCTTGCCCGGGACGTCGAAGTCCACTTGGTTGGTGGCGAGCGTAAACTCCCGTCCGATGGCGCTCCACACCTCCACGTCGATTTTCGGGCCGTAAAAGGCCGCTTCGTTGGGCACTTCCACGTAGGCGATCCCCGACTTCTTCATGGCCGAGCGCACCATATCCTCCGTCTTCTTCCACAGTTCCGGCGCGTCGACGTACTTCTTCCCCAGTTCCTTGGGATCGTGGAGAGAGAGCCGCATGGTGTACTTCGTGATTCCGAAGAGGTCGAAGTACTTTAGGTACATCCGCAGCACTGCATTGAACTCCTCCTCGAACTGCTCCTCCGTGCAGTAGATGTGCGCGTCGTTCATGCTCAAAGACCGCACGCGCATGAGGCCGAAGAGCGCTCCGGACCCCTCGTAGCGGTAGCAGTGCCCGTACTCCGCCAGGCGCATGGGCAGTTCCCGGTAACTGCGCGTCCTCGCGCCGAAAATCTGGTGGTGGTGCGGGCAGTTCATGGGTTTGAGGTAGTACTCCTCGCCCTCCGTTATCCCGTCCTGCTGCCCGCCTTCCATGAGCTTCATGGGCGGGAACATCGTCTCCTTGTAGTGCGCCAAGTGCCCCGTCTTCTCGTACAGCGTCCCCTTGGCCACGTGGGGCGTGCGCACGCGCAGGTATCCCCCCGCCTCTTCCGTCTCGCGCGCGAGCTTCTCCACCTCGTCCGCGATGATCGTGCCCTTGGGCGTCCACAGGGGAAGCCCCGGTCCCACGTCCTCCGAGAAGAGGAAGAGGTCCAGCTCCTTCCCCAGCTTGCGGTGGTCCCTCCTCTTCGCTTCCTCCAGCATCTTCAAGTGCGCCTCCAGTTCCGCTTTGGACTGGAAAGCGGCGAGGTAGATGCGCGTGAGCTGCTGCCTCTTCTCATCCCCCCGCCAGTACGCCCCCGCGAGGTTCATGACCTTGAAGGCGTCCTTGGGGATGTCCTTGAGGTTCGAAACGTGTCCGCCGCGGCAGAGGTCCACGAACGTCTCTTCCCCCTTCCTGTCCAGGTTCACGTAGTGCGTGACCTCGGTAGCCCCCTCCTTCTCCAGGTCCTCGATGAGCTCCACCTTGAACGGCTGCTTGCGCACGCCCCAGAACTTCTTCGCCTCCTCCGGCGTGAGCGTGTCGCACCTAAACGTCTGCGCCTCCTTGAGGACCTTCTTCATCTCGGCTTCGATCTTTGGGAGATCCTCCTCCGTTATCGGCTTCTGGAAGTGGAAATCGTAGTATGCGCCCGTATCGATGGGCGGCCCGATGGCGATCTGGGTTTCGGGATACATCCGCTGTACCGCCTGTGCGAGTACATGTGCCAGCGAATGACGGATCTTGTACAGACCATCAACCGATGATGCGGCTTTCTGATCCAGCATGGGGGGTAGGGTAACAGAAGTGTCCTCTCGAGGCGAGGTTCAGGTTCAGATCCGGGAGTGACGTTGGCGCGCCGCCCTGTTCGTCGGCCTGCGGTATCACTTCGTAAACCCCAACTCCTGCTCAATGGCATGCACTTCCCGGAGGAGCTGCGCGTCATTGTGCATCCGCTGCTCGATCTTCTCATTGGCGTTCATCACGGTGGTGTGGTCCCGCCCGCTGAACACCTCTCCCAGCCTCACGAAACTCAGGCTCAGGTGCTTCTTGCCCAGGAACATGGCGATCTGGCGCGGTATGAGGATCTCCCGCACGCGCGACTGCCCGATCATGTCCTGCACCGAGACGGAGTAGTAGCGGCTCACGGCCTCCAGAACGTCCTGGAACGTGGACTTGCGCTTCTCGGGCGCTTCGAAGCCCACCGGAACCTCCTCCGCGTAGGGGTCCTTGTTCAGCTTCCGCATGACCTCCGCGATGCTCCGCACCGTGGGCATGCGCTGTTCCAGTTCGTAGAGCGCCACGGCCTGCATGAGGATGCCCTCCAGCTCGCGGACGTTCCGCGTGGCGTGCTCGGCGATGAACTGGAGGACGGCCATGTCCAGGAAGATCTCGTACTCCGCCGCCTTCTCCGCCAGGATGGCGAGGCGCGTTTCGTAATCGGGGACGGAGATGTCCGCGATCATACCGCGCTCGAAGCGGGAGATGAGCCGGTCCTCCAGCTGGAGCTCCTGCGGGGCGCGGTCCGCGGAAATGATGATCTGCTTCTGCTCTTCGTAGAGCGCGTTGAAGGTGTGGAAGAACTCCTCCATGGTCCGCTCCTTATTGGCCAGGAACTGGACGTCGTCGATGATGAGCACGTCCACCTGGCGGTAGCGGCGGCGCAGCGTTTCCATCTTCTGGTGCTTGATCGCCTCGATCACCTGGTTGGTAAAGTCTTCGGACGTTGTGTAGACCACCGCCGCCTTGGGCATCTGCCGCAGGATGGCGTTTCCCGTGCCTTGCAGGAGGTGCGTCTTCCCCTGCCCCACCCCGCCGTAGAGGAAGAGCGGATTGTACTTGCCGCCGGGCTGCATAGCCACCGCCTGGCACGCCGCGTGCGCGAGGCGGCTATTGGCCCCCACCACGAAGTGCTCCAGCGTGTAGCGCGGGCTGAGCACCTTGCTCACGATGCCCTCCGCCAGCTTCACCTCCTGCCGCCCGGGGAGCTTGCGCCGCTTGGATTCGGGGAAGAGCCGCAGGATGTCCACGGAGCGCTCCGGGTTGTCCTTGAGTCCTACGTCCACCTTGTACACGATCTGCCGGAAGTTGGGGTCCAGCTCCTGCGCCAACTGGAGGGTGAGCGGCCGGTAGTGCTCCATGTGCCAGTTGAGGAACATGGGAAGGGGCAGGCCGATGACGAGTGTGCCATCCTCGCGCCCCAGGATGGCCGTGTCCTTGAACCAGGTGATGAACTGCCCGCGCGGGAGCTTTGCGGCGAATTTCTTGAGGATATCCACCCACAATTCGCGGAGCGCGGGGTCGGCGGAGAGAGCCGGTGCTGGCGGGGCGGCAATAGGCATGGGAACAACCGTCAGAAGAGCTTGAGGATGTCGTTGTACGTGATGATGAGGATGAGGCCGATGAGGACCAGGAACCCTACGAGGTTGGTGGTGACCTCGAATTTGCGGTTCGCGGGCTTGCGGCGGACGAGTTCCGCGAGGACGAAGAGCAGGCGGCCTCCGTCGAGCGCGGGAAGGGGCAGGATGTTGAGGACCGCCAGGCTCAGGCTGAGGATGGCGACGAGGCGCAGGTACGTCATGAAGCCTTGCTGCACCGAGATGTGCGTGAGTTCCGCGATCCCCACGATGCCCGTGATGCCTTCCGGCACGCTCCCGCGGGAGAAGAGGGATACGGCCAGCTGCTTCATGCCCAGCACCGTCTGCACCGTCATGATGTGCGCCTCGCGAAGGGAATAGTAGGCGGCGGAGAGCGGCGAACGGATGGGTGCGGAGAGTTCCCGCGGGAAGGGACGGAGCATCACCCCCGTGATGCCCTCCTCCCCCACCGGAACCGTCAGGGTCTGCTCCTGTTCCAGCTTCTCGCCGGTGAGGAGCGTGTAGATCACTTCCCTCTTCCCCTTCTGGATGGCGGAGACTTCGCCGGGGGCGGTGACGGGTCGGCCGTTGACGTGCGTGAGGATGCTGGGAACGGGCACGCCGGCGGCCTTCGCCGCCTCCCCCTCCACCAGCGCAGCGGAGGCAGGAAGCGACTCGCGGCGGCCGTCACGCGTGGCGGTCAGGAAGCGCCATCTGGACGTGGCTTCGC
>CAYHOS010000003.1:32246-70511 GCA_964358505.1 uncultured Candidatus Peribacteria bacterium | reverse complement strand
CACTTCTCCTCCAGCTTGGTCAGGAGCCGGTCGATTTGCTGCTGCGTGATGGCGCGCTTGGTGCAGGCAAGCCACACGCCCCGCTCGATCTTGGAGCGCGAGTACGGCTCCCGGGTCCCGTCGCGCTTGACCACGATCAGGTTGCTCAGCTCCTGCCGCTCGAAGGTGGTGAAGCGGTGGCCGCACTTTGGGCACTCGCGCCTGCGCCGCACGGCGCGTCCCTCCTCCGCGAGGCGGGAATCCACCACGTTCGTGTCCTTCGCTTTGCAATGCGGACAGTGCATGGCATCAGTATACAGTGATGATTCGTATAGACAACGTATAGACGTCACCCAATGCTCCCTTTTCTCCTCATTCTCTCTCCCCCCGTCAGGTCAATGACGGTCGAAGGGGGCGCCTGAGGGAGTGTGCCAGAATCCAGAATCAGGTCCGGCTGTATTGTCTGTCTCCCGAACTGCGCCACGATGCCCTCCGCCGAATAGGGATTCGGGAGGCCGTGGAGGTTCGCCGAGGTCGTCGTCACGGGTTTCCCGAATTCCCGCACGAGGCGTTGGGCGAGAGGGGACGAAGATATGCGGAGACCGAGGGTTGGAGTTGATTGGTTAACGGGTTGATTGGTTGATCCGTTATTGCGCAAAAGGATTGAAGGGGAAGGGAAGAGTTGGAGGGGAGAATCGGAACGGAGAGGGAGGATCAAGGTGAGCGGGCCGGGGAGATGTTCCTTCGCCAATGCTTCCGCTTCGTCATTCCACTCCACGAACTCCTTCGCTTGCTCCACGGAGGAGAAGAGGACGCTCACGGGGGAGGAATACGGCCTGTTCTTGAGCGCGAAGAGGTTGGCAACGGCGCCGAGGCTGGAGACGTCGCACGCGAAGCCGTAGCAGGTCTCCGTCGCATGTGCCACGATGCCGCCCTCCCGGAGGAGGGAGAGGGCCCGCTCCATTGATGCCGTCGTGATAGTGATGACGATCATAGAAGTCGGTACGTACCAAGCACCGATAACCAATGACAAATCTGCTACGTGGTTTGGTCGTTGGTGTTTGGGATTTGGTGCTTCGAAATGGCATCCTCGATCTTCTTCTCCAGAATCGTCGACATGGTCACGGTGAGGGGCAGCGGCACCAGCTGCTCGCCGATCTTGAGCTGGATCTTCTCCTTGCCCGGGAAGGTCTCGAAGATCCTCTTGAGCTCCAGGAGGAGCTGCCTCGGGGCCTTGGGGGGGAGGGGGATGGTGTGTATGTGGATTTTCGTGGGATCGGAGTCGGAAGAATGCGTGAGTGCTCCGGAGGAGCTTTCAGCTTTCAGCTTTGAGCGGTCAGTACTGGAAGCTGGAAGCTGGGAGCTGACCGCTTGTTCGATCCATCCTAACCTCCGCATCGGCTCGTCCGTCGCCATCCCGGAAACGATCCACTTCCCCAGCGGACCGAAGTACTCGTCACTCTCCTCCTTCTTCCCCACCGTCACCTGCTCGCCGGCGACCACGTTCCCCTCCTCGTCCACCACCTCGACAGTCTCCTCTTCAGCTACCGCCTGCTTGCGCAGCACGAAGCCCTGCTTGGCCTCCTCCTCGTCGAAGAACTTCTCCTCCTTGGCGCGCTTGACCATGGTGGAGAGGGAGGCCTTCTTGAGGGCGTGCGCCCGCATCTGCAGCTGCCCGCCGCGCATGTCCAGCGTACCGCCCACCACGAGCACGGTGTCCGGCTGGCCGAAGAGCGGGGCGGCCTCCGCGTACACGCGCGGGAAGAGCGTCACCTCCATCTTCCCCGTGGGGTCCTCCAGCGTGAGGATGGCCATGGTTTCCCCCTTCTTGGTCATGATCTTCTTCATCCCTTCCTCCAGACCGGCGAGCGTGGCCTTCTTGCCGGCGTCCTTGGCGGCGAGGTCGGCGATGAGCTGCGCCTTCTTGCCGATGTACTTCCGCAACCCCGCCAGCGGGTGGCTGCTCACGTACATGCCCAGGGTCTCCTTCTCCCATTTGAGCTTCTCGGCCGCCGTGGCTTTGGAGGTGTTGGGGAACGCGATCTTCGCCGTCTCCGTCTCCATCCCGCTCCCCGCGAAGAGGTCGGCCTGCACGTGCCCCGCGTCGCCCGCGGCCTTGGAGTAATCCGCGATCTGGTCGTAGTGGTCGATGAGCTGGCGGCGGTCGCCCAGGCCGTCCAGGGCGCCGCTCTTGGCCAAGGCTTCGATGGCCTTCTTGTTGAGGATCTTGCTGGGGACGCGGCGCGCGAAGTCCTCGATGGAGGCGAACGGCCCTCCTTGCGTGCGGATCTGGATGATCTGCTGCACGGTGGAGTCCCCGATCCCCTTCACCGCGGAGAGCCCGAAGCGGATCGACCCTTTCGGCGCGCTCCCCCTGGCCAATTTCTTCCCCCCAAAGGGGGCCCCCTCGGGGCCGGGGGGGATGGCCGTGAAGTGCCGCAGCGACTCGTTGATGTCCGGCGGCAGCACCGCGATCCCCATCTGGCGGCACTCCTCGATCTCGATCATCACGCGGTCGGTCTTCTGTGAGTCGCTGCTCAGGAGAGCCGCCATGAACTCCGTGGGGAAGCGCGCCTTCAAGTACGCGGTCTCGAAGGCGATGCGCGCGTACCCCGCGGCGTGGGACTTGTTGAAGCCGTAGCCGGCGAAGGGGGTGATGACGTCGTCGAAGATCCGCTCGGCGAGGTCCTTGCGGTACTTCTTCTTCACCGCGCCCTGGATGAACTTGTCGCGCTGGGCCTTCATCTCCTTCACAATCTTCTTCCCCATGGCGCGGCGGAGGAGGTCCGCCTCCCCCAGCGTGAACCCCGCGAACGCCTGCGCGATCTGCAGCACCTGCTCCTGGTACACGCCGATGCCGTACGTCGGCTCCAGGATGGGCTTGAGGTCGTCGTGCACGTAGTCCACGTCCTCCTGCCCGTGCTTGCGCTTGATGAAGCTGGGGATCCACTCCATGGGCCCAGGGCGGTAGAGCGAGACCATGGCGGTGATGTCCCCGAACGCGGTGGGCTTGAGCTGCTTGAGGTAGCGGCGCATGCCACCCGATTCCAACTGGAACACGCCGGTGGTGTCGCCGCGCTGCAGGAGCTCGAATGTCATCTTGTCGTCCACCGGCAGCTCAGCCATATTCAGCTTCAATCCGTACAGGCGCTCGATGATCTCCAGCGTGGTCTGGATCACCGTGAGGTTCGTGAGCCCCAGGAAGTCCATCTTCAGCAGCCCCAGCGATTCCAAGGGCTTGGCCGCGTACTGCGTGATGATGGTGTCCTCGTCCTTGGGCGCGCGCTGGAGGGGCGTGTACGCCGTGGCCGGCTCCTGCGTGATGACCACGCCGCAGGCGTGGACGGAGACGTGGCGCGCCTTGCCTTCCAGCTTCAGCGCCGTGTCGATGATCTTGCGGTACGTCTCGTTGCTGTCGTAGGCGGCCTTGAGCTCCGCGGTTCCCACGGCGTCCTTGAGCTTTGTGCCGGGCCGCTCGGGGATCAATTTGGCGAGGCTGTTCATCTCCAAAAACGGCACGCCGTACGCGCGGCCCACGTCCTTCACGGCCGCCCGCGCCGCCAGCGTCCCGAACGTGCAGATCTGCACCACCTTGTCCCGGCCGTACTTGCCGCGCACGTACTCCAGCACCTCGTCGCGGCGGGTGTCCGCGAAGTCCAGGTCGATATCGGGCATGGAGATGCGCTCGGGGTTGAGGAAGCGCTCGAAGAGCAGGCCGTGCTCCAGGGGGTCGATGCCCGTCACCCCCAGGCAGTAGCTCACGAGCGACCCCGCCGCGGAGCCGCGCCCCGGCCCCACCGTGATGCCGCGCCGCTTCGCCTCGTTCACGAAGTCCGCCACGATGAGGAAGTACCCCGAGAAGCCCACCTGCTTGATGATGGAGAGCTCATACTCCAACCGTTCCTTCTGCTCCCGCGCGGGCTTGGGGTACAGGCGGCGGAACCCCTCGCGCGCGAGGCGCGTCAGTTCCTCCTCCTCGGTCTTCCCCTCGGGCACGGGGAAGCGGGGGATTTGGTACTTGCCGAAGGTGAACGACACGTTGCAGCGGTCGGCGATCACCCGCGTGTTCTCCAGCGCTTCGGGGACGTGCGCGAACGCCTTCTCCATCTCCTCGAACGGGCGCATCGAGTAATCGGAATCCCGCATGGTGAACCGTCCCGGATCGTCCACGTTGGCGTTCTTCTGGATGCACAGCAGCACGTCGTGCGCTTCCACGTCCTCTGGGCGGCAGTAGTGGCTGTAGCACGTTGCGACCACGGGCACCCCGAGTTCCTTCCCCCATTTGATGAGCTGCTGGTTGGCTTCCGCCTGCCCAGCCACGTTGGGCAGGTCCATGAGCTCGAAGTACAAGTTGTCCTTGCCGAAGTACCCCCGGTACTCCTCCGCGAGCTTGGCGATCCTCTCCCCATCCTCCCGCAGCGCCGCTTGGGGGAGGGCGCCGCCCAAAGGCCCACTGAGCGCGATCAGCCCCTTCCCGTACTTCGCGAGCAATTCCTTATCCACCCGCGGCTTGTAGTACATGCCCTCGAGCGCGGCGAGCGTGGCGAGCTGGAGGAGGTTTTCGTACCCCTCCTGCGTTTCCGCGAAGAGCGTGAGCGGAGCGCGCTTGGTATCGGTCCCGCTCTCCTTATCGTGCCGCGAGCGCGCCGCCATGTAGACGTCCATCCCCAGGACGGGCTTGATGCCCTCCTTCTGCGCCTCCTTATAGAACTCGATCAGCCCGTACCCGTACCCCTTGTCCGCAAGCCCCACGGCCGTCTGCCCCAGTTCCTTGGCCCTCCCCACAATCTCCGCCGTAAAGGGCAGTGCCTCCAGGAGGGAGTAGGTGGAATGGCAATGGAGATGGACGAAGTCAGTGGCTTTCACCCCGGTATCATATCGGGTTCGGGGGTGGGGGTGTAGGTTGTCTTGGAGAAGAAGTAAGAATTATGAATCAGGAATCAAGAAGAGCACTTCTTCATTCTTCCTTCTTGATTCATAATTCTATCGAGATGCAAAAAACATGCCTCCAATGCTCGGCAACCTTCGAGATCACTTCCGATGATCTCGCCTTCTACGAGAAGGTGAGCCCTGTGTTTGCAGGGAAGAAAGAACTCATCCCTCCGCCCACGCTCTGCCCGGAGTGCAGGATGCAGAGGCGCATGGCAATACGAAATGAACGGAACCTCCACCGCCGCACGTGCGACCTCACCGGCGCTTCCATCATCTCCATGTATCCCGCCGGAACGCCGTTCCCGGTCTTCGAACAGAAGGCGTGGTGGGGCGACGGGTGGGATCCGTTACAGTACGGGCGGGAGGTGGCATTCGATACGCCGTTTTTTGAGCAGTTCCAATCCCTCCTCCATGCCGTACCGCAGATGTCCCTCTACAATGTCCAGTGCGAGCAGAATTGCGAGTACGTGAACATTGAGTACAGCGATAAGAATTGTTTCATGTGCTTCGCGGGAGGGTATTGCGAGGATTGTTACTACGGATCGGTGGTCATCCGAGGGAAGAACTGCGTGGATTGCCAGAATCTCAATCTGTGTGAGCAGTGCTACGAGCTTTCCAATTCGGAGCGTTGCCATCGTTGCTTCTATTCACAAGACCTGCACGGGTGCAATGACTGCTGGTTCAGCTACGATTGCCAAGGTTGCTCGGACTGCTTCGGATGCTCGGGATTGCGCAACAAGCATCACTGCTTCTTCAATGAACAGCTTTCCAAGGAAGCATACGATGAAGCCGTACGACAGGTACAAACGCACCGCACGTCCACCATCACGGCGCTGCGGGAGCGGTACGAGGGCGAAGTCCTTCCCAAAGCGGTCCACAAGTTCGCCCACATCCTTCGTTCGGAGGAATGCACGGGGGATTACATCAATCATTCCAGCAACTGCCGGGAGTGTTTTGACATCGACGAGAGCAAGGACTTGGCGTACGTGACGTTGGCGGAACAACTCAAGGACAGCAGGGATTGTTACATCTGCGGATGGCCTGCGGAGCTCATCTACGATTCCATGAGCGCCTGCCTCAGCGCGTACCAGCAGGCGTTCTGCAATTTCTGCTGGAGCGGTTCTTCGGAGCTCCTCTACTGCGACCACTGCTTCTCCTGTAAAGACTGCTTCGGCTGCGTCGGCCTCCGCCATAAGCAATACTGCATCCTCAACAAGCAGTACACGAAAGAGGAATATGAGACGCTCGTTCCGAAGATCATCGAGAAGATGCGGGAGACCGGTGAATACGGCGAATTCTTTCCTGTGGCACTCTCCTCCTTCACCTACAATGAGTCGATTGCACAGGAGCACTTCCCCATCACCCGCGAGGAAGCCCTCCGGAGAGGATGGAAGTGGCGCGATGAGAAGGATGAGCAACCGAAGGTGGCGAAGATCATCCCCGCCTCCCAACTCCCCGATTCCATCGACGACATTCCGGATGACATCCTCAACTGGGCGATTATTCCAGAAGGAGGCGACCCTTCGGCAGGCTCAGGGCCTTCGGCCAAGCGCCCCTTCAAGATCATCAAGCAGGAGCTGGAGTTCTACCGGAAGATGCGGTTACCCGTCCCGCGCTTCCATCCGGATGAGCGGCATAGGAGGAGGATGGCGCTTAGGAATCCTCGCAAGTTGTGGAAGAGGAATTGTGGGCAGTGCGGGAAGGAGATCCAGACTACCTACGCTCCGGAACGCCCCGAAATCGTCTATTGCGAGGAATGCTATTTGAAGGAGGTGTATTGAGATAATTTGTAGAGAACTATGCAGTAGGGAATAGAAGTAACAAACTGCCTATTGACCATATATTTCATATTTGATACAATTTAGTCATAATTATGAAAAACAGTGGTAACCTCCTCGAGAGACTGAAAATACTGCCCCATTGCAGTAAAGACAGCGTACAACAGCTGGGAATGCAGTTGGGGCTGAGCCCCGCTTCTATTGATACGTATATCAGCCGTTTCCTCGGGCGCCGGCAGCTC
Source organism: uncultured Candidatus Peribacteria bacterium (assembly GCA_964358505.1). GTDB lineage: Bacteria > Patescibacteriota > Gracilibacteria > Peribacterales > Peribacteraceae > CAIKAD01. Next base: position 63,580 of record CAYHOS010000003.1, on the reverse strand, counting down.
TACCAGCTGAAGAAGGGATTGTACGTATCGGCGGATTTCCTCGAGAAGAATAGGCATGACGTCTCCTATACGTTTTACCTTGCGAACATTCTCCGCAAACCCTCGTATGTCAGCTCGTGGGCGGCTCTCCAGTACTACGATCTTACGACGGAGGCAATCCAGACAGTCACATCCGTCACGCCAAAGGTTACCCGCAACTACCAGACGAAAGCCGGTGCATTTTCATACCAGTCGATCAATGAGGAACTCTTCAACGGTTTCTCATTGGGAAAAGGGGCATTCGAATTCTTCATCGCGACCCCCTCGAAAGCACTTTTCGATCTTGTATACTTTCGTACCCGCCAGTTCCGTAGTGTCACCCCACAGAACGTCGCACCCTTGGTGGGTGAATTGCGCATTGATTTTGAGGAAATGGAAACCGCCGAACAGGAAAAATTCCATACCATGCTTGCCCCCTATTCCCATGAGTGAACAGCTCCTGTCCGTCCTGAAACACAGGCTGGAAGAGGTTGCAGACCAGGATAACCCTGTGGTGCGCCGCAATGCCCTTAAGGAAGAGTTGCAGCTCTACGTCCTCAACTTTATCTACCACCATCCACGGTACAACGTATGGATCATGTACGGCGGCTCCGCCCTTCGCATCATCCATGACCTCGACCGCATGTCGGTGGATCTCGATTTTGAGGTCTCACATCCGGTCACGGAGGAATTCCTCAAGACATTGAAGGGGGAAATCGAAGAGCACTTCGCAAGCGTCTACGGCGCTCGTGCCGGTTTTTTGGAAGTGAAAATCACGAATACGAGGGGAGTGACCCTTAAGTTTGACATCGGAGAATCCCTCCCCCTCGGTCATCACTCCAAACAGGTGCATGTGAAGATCGATCTTCACCATTTTGCGGTCCCCAACACCGTTACCGAACGCAGGCCGATTAACCGGGGGCAGCTTTCGTTTGCCATTCTCGCTTACAACTTATCCGGGCTTATGGCGAGCAAGATCGCGGCGATCTTCCTCCGTGGCGCACGCGGGGTTGGTGAGGCCATCTATGGAGAAAAGGGCCGTGACATCTATGATCTGCTCTGGTATATGGAGCGGAGGGTGATGCCGGATTTCGATTATTTAGCAGCGAAGGGCATTGATATTCATGATCTTCGCGCCCTCTTCGACAAGCTCACGCTGAGAATGAACGCCGTCAGCGAAGAAAATCTGAGGCAGGACTTGTCTCCTTTATTCACGGACCGTGTGCGCATCGAAAACTGGCTCACAAACTGGCGGACGAGTTTTCTCCACTTCATCGGCGAATATCACATACGCACGGTAGAAACATTGGACCGCATACTCATTGACATGGATTTCTATACAGACAATTATTCATTCATCTACTGGTACCAGACGGAGGAGGAGGGGATGGCGCGCATCATATGCACTGTGAGCGATTATTGGATGGAATTTCGCGAAGGGGATTTGCACATCAAGATCGAAGAGCACCTGAATGCCAAGATCCAGCTTTCCAATCGTTGGGCACCTGGCACGGCGGCCTCGGAGAGGATGAAGAAGTATGCGACGCTCTTCCATCGAAAGATCGAAGAGTACCTGAAGAAGACGAACAGAATCATGCTGGGCAGGGAGATAGCGACAAAGGTTGTCAGAATGACAGCCCAAAACTTCAATCCCAGGGAACAGATCATCCTAAACCCATCGACCCTTCTTACTTGCGCATTCGAGGATTTGCTGAAGTGAATGGCGGACACAATTACGCTATACTCCTCCTCCATGCGCCGCCGTCTTCACGACCTGCTCCGGCTCGCCGGCCTCCGCGAGGAGGAAACGGCGCTGTACGCGCTGCTCCTCAAGAAGGGACGCGCGTCGGTTTCCGAACTCATGGCGGAGAGCGGCTTCAACGTGATGACGGCGTACCGGACGGTCAAGCGCCTGCGGGAGCGCGGGCTCGTGGCGGCGATGAAGGTCAACCGGAAGGTTTCCGTCTACGCGCCGCTCACGCTCGGCGCCCTGGTGAAGAAGCTCGACGTGGAACAGCGGAAGATGAGGAAGTTGCAGCTGGCCTTGAGCGGACTCGACTCCCTCCTCCCGTACGCGGATCTCTCCGGCAGCGACGAAGCGGAACCCGTGGAAGTGCGCGAGGGCTTGGAGGCGTTCCGGGAGGAGTACCTCAAGCTCCCGGAACACTGTGACGGCGAGTATCTCCACATCGGATCCATGGACAACTACTGGGAGATCGCCGGCATGAGCGACGAGTCGCCGGAGGAGATCGCCTTCCGGCGGAAGCGGTACAAGCACGGCGTCTTCGCGCGCGTCATCAACACGTATTCCCCGGTGATGGTGGAAGTCGCCAAGCGCGACTCCCGGGAAATGCGGACGTTGCGGATCTCGGATGACATTCCGGTCAAGCGGGACTACATCGGCTTCGCGAAGAAGTACCTCGCGCACTTCGTGTGCGACAGGAACAATCCGCGGGTCATCCTCATCCGCCATCCGGAGCTTCTTGCCCTCCATAAGCGGCACTATGCCGACCTATGGAAGGGGGGCGTGGGGGCGTAATCTTCACAGGGAGGTGTGAGGAAGGAATACCGGTATAGTCCTTCCAGAAGCCAATAGTAGTCACAGGGGACATTCGAGCGTGACGAATGCGCCGTTTCCCGCATCATGGTCGTGTGCAGCGTACCTGTGGCATTTGTTCAACGGCATTCGACGTCACGGCGGCCGACCTTGCCTTCCTCGAGAAGCTCTCCCCCGCATTCGGGGGGAAGAAGGAGGCGCTCCCGCCGCCGACGCTCTGCCCCGGCTGCCGCCAGCAGCGCCGACTGCTCTGGAGGAACGAGCGCCGCCTCTGCCGCCGGACGTGCGGCTTGTGCGGCAAGCCGGTCATTTCCATGTACGCGAAGGACAAGCCCTTCCCCGTCCATTGCACGGAATGCTGGTGGGGCGACCGATGGGATCCGCTCTCGTTCGGGAGGGCGTTCGACTTCAGCCGCCCGTTCTTCCCGCAGTTCCGCGCGCTGCAGGAGCAAGTCCCGCGGCTTGCGCTCAACGTCGTCGGCAACGAGAACTCCGAGTACGTGAACCTCGGCGGTTACAACAAGAACTGCTATTTGGTCTTCGCCATGGAGTACAACGAGGACTGCCTCTATGGGACGGAGCTCGTCAAGTCCGTCGGCTGCGTGGACACGTTCAACTGCTTCGAGTCGCAGTACTGCTACGAGGCCACCGACGTGGAGAAGTGCCACCGCCTCTTCTTCTCCCGCGATTGCAGCGGCTGCGCGGACGGGTTGTTCCTTTCGGACTGCCGCAACTGCAACGACTGCATGTTCTGCGCGAACCTCCGCGGCAAGCGCTACTGTGTCCGCAACAAGCAGCGTACCCGGGAGGAGTATGGGCGGGAGAAAGCGGCGGTGGAGGAGCGGATCGCGACGGGCGGCTTGCCGCAACTGCTTGCGGAATGCGCCGCCTTCGAGCGCGCGCGGCCCCATCGCGCGGCTTCCGTGGTCAATAGCGAGAACGTGACCGGCGACTACTTGAAGAATTCCCGGAATCTCCACCGCTGCTTCGACGTTTCCTACGGCGAGGACTGCGCGTACGTCTACACCGGCTTCAAAGTCAAGGACCTCCTCGACGTCTGCCATACCACGGAGGGCGAACTCTCCTACGAAGCGCTCAGCCTGGGCTATGGCTCGTACGGCGTCGCGTTCACGCACGGGTCGTGGACCTCCAAGAACATCCTCTACTGCGACATCGCGCAGTCATCGCAGGATTGCTTCGGCTGCGTGGGGCTCAAGCGGAACCGGCACTGTATCCTCAACCGGCAGTACGCCAAGGAGGAGTACGAGAAGCTGGTGCCGCGGATCATCGAGCACATGCGAAAGACCCCACTCCGCTCCCCTGACGGGAGCTTCGCGGGGCAAGAGTGGGGGGAGTTCTTCCCAGCCGAGTGCGCGCCATTCGCCTACAACGAGACCACGGCTTTGCAGTATTTCCCGCTGCGCCGGGAGGAAGCGCTGGCGCGCGGCTTCGCGTGGCAGGAGGAAAGGGACGAGGTCTCCGGCGTCTCGCGCGTGATCCCCGCCTCCCAACTCCCCGACTCCATCGATGACATCTCCGACGATATCGTGAACTGGGCGATCGAGTGTGAAGCGACGAAGAGGCCGTTCAAGATCATCAAGCAGGAGCTGGAGTTCTACCGGAAGATGCGGTTGCCCGTCCCGCGCTTCCATCCCGACGAACGGCACCGGAGGAGGATAGCGCTCCGGAATCCACGGAAGCTCTGGAAGAGGAATTGTGGGAAGTGCGGGAAGGAGATGGAGACGACGTATGCCCCTGACCGGCCGGAAAAGGTCTATTGCGAGGAGTGCTATTTGAAGGAGGTGTATTGATACAACATGCAAGCATTATAATAATATAATGTTGCATTTAGCATGCATATCCTATACACTATGCATGTCTCTTTCCCCCTTCTCCATGGCACGGGTACGAAAGCCGCAGAAGAGCATCCAGGTACGGATGGATGAGAAGCTCAAGAACCGGGCGGAGAAGATCTTCGAATCCCTGGGGCTCGATACGCCCACGGCCATCCGGATCTTCTTTGCGAAGGTGGTGGCCGATGAAGGCATTCCCTTCAGCCTTGGATGGAGGGAAGAACAGTACTCCAAAGAGCAGCTTGCCTACCTGGACCGTCTTGCGGAGGAAGGAATGAAACCGGGCGGGAGTTTTGGCCCGTTTGACTCGGCGGACGAGATGCTGGCACATATGAACAAGCAAGACGTATGAAGCTGCGCTTCACGCCGCATTTCCTGCGCACACTCCGAAAGCTGTCCGCTGAGGATCAACGGATCGTGCAAGACACTCTGCGCCTTTTTGAGAAATCTCCCTACGATCCGGCGCTTCGCAATCATCCATTGCGGGGAACGCAGAAGGGTCTGCGATCCATTGCCGTCCATCATGACCTCCGTATCCTCTACGTCCCTGTAGGCAGCCACACCGTCGCTCTCCTCATCACCGTGGGCACGCACGAAGCGGTCTATTGATACGGCTTCGCATGATACAGAACACCTATCGAGTGCTGTGAAGCATCACATATACCGGCGGAGCTACGCCGGTATTGAGGATTATTGGCAGCGGGTCATTCATGAGGTTACTATCGCGGAGCCGTATGAGGTACAATGCGCGCGGAATGATCCGAAAGGCCTGCCCCGTCACCGGCAAGACCTTCACGGTTTCCGGGAAGGAGATGGCGCTGCGCAAGAAGCTGGGCGTGGAGGGCGAGCCGGAATGGCACCCCGTCGCGCGGTGGCAGCTGCTGGGCGCCTTCTGGCAGCACTGGGCGCTGCACAAGCGGAAGTGCGGGAGGACGGGGAAGCAGATCATCTCCGTTTTCTCCGAGGATTGCCCGTACCCCGTGTGGCACAAGGACGAGTGGGTCAAACACGCCGATCCCCCCTCCGCCGAGCCCGACCTCGCGCAGCCTCTCTTCCCGCAGATGTGGGAGCTCTTCCGGCGCTGCCCTATTGCGCACAACATCGGCGCGGGCAACGAGAATTGCGAATACACCGACGACTGGTGGTACTCCAAGAACTGTTACCTGTGCCATTCCGGCGCCAAGTGCGAAGACCTGCGGTATTGCTACCGCGTTGCGGGCGTGCGCAATTCGCAGTACGCAGTCTTCTCCTTCGATAGCGAACGGTGTCTGGATATCATCAATTGCCACGCCTGCTTCCGTGTCATTCATTCGTACAATTCCTGGAACTGTTCAGAGTGCTCGTTCCTCTACGACTGCCGCAACTGCAACCACTGCATGTTCTGCAGCAACCTGCGCAACAAATCCTACTGCTTCGGGAACCGGCAGTTGACGAAGGAGGAGTACGAGCATAGCGTAACAGATTGGAATCTGCGCTCTCAGAGGGTCTACGAAAGAGCGAAAGGGGCGTTCCGGACGATGCTGCGCGAACAGGCCTGGCACCGGGCGCTGTTCATCGACCGATCGGAGCAGGCATTGGGCAACTATCTCGATGAGTGCAAGGACTGCGAGAACTGCTTCTTCCTCTCCGGTGGCAACCAGGATTGCATCAATCTGTTCCGTACGCATATCACCCGGGATTCCCTCGACTGCGTCAGCCCCTACAGGTCCGAGCTTTCGTACCTCTGCGCTCTTGCCCAAGATTCCTGCTACGCGACGGCGTACTGTTATCACCTCATCCAGTGCAAGTTCATGGAGTACTGCGCACACTGCTTCCAGTGCGAGCACTGCTTCGGCTGCTGCGGTTTGGCGGGGAAGAAGCACCACATCTTCAACAAGCCGTACGCGCCGGAGGCCTATGAGCAGAAGAAGGAAGAATTGATCGCGGCCATGAAGCGCAGCGGGGAATACGGGCGGTTCTTCCCCGGGCACTTCGCCGCGAATCCCTATGAGGAAAGCATTGCGAGCTTCTACTGGCCTCTTTCCACGGAAGAAGGGGAGCGCAGGGGGTTCCGGATGGAAGAAAGGAAGGCGGAACGGGAGTCCGATGCCCTCGACGCGTCGCAGGTCCCCGACCGGTGCGACCAAGCGGACGAATCCCTGGCCCGGATGGTGTTCTGGGACTCCGAAGCGAAGCGCCCCTTCCAAATCCGCAAGGATGACATCGCCTTCGCGCAGGACCTAGGCGTGCCGCTCCCCTCTACCTACTACGCGCGGCGGATGCAGGAGAACTTCCGCCTCATCCCCTTCACGGGAGAGCTGCGGGGAACGTCCTGCGGGAAATGCGGAACGACGGCGCAGACGAGCTGGCCGCAGGAGTACGACGGAAGGATTTTGTGCGAATCCTGCTACCTCAAAGAGGTGTACTGATACCCTTGCCTCCCCTCTTCCGGAGGGATATAATAGTACTGAATTTAGTACTATATTCACCATCATTATGAATACCATTACACTACAGGATATCAAGAAACGTGGCGCAAAGGCGATTCCGGAGGGAAAGATCGTCTATCTCATCGTCAACTCCAAAGTGAAGGCTGCCCTTGTGCCCCCCCGGGAACTCGACATGCTCATTGAAGCTTTTGAAGACCTGGAAGACCTGAAGGCAATCGAGGAATACGAGAGAGAACGAGCGAACGGCGAGCGCATGTTGACATGGGAGGAAGTGTTCCCGGAAGACAAGAAATGACGTACGCGATCGAGTTCCGGCCCATGGCAAGAAAAGTCCTGGAGCGGCTTCCCCGTACGCTGCGTTCGAGGATCAAGGAAGCGCTCCGGGCGCTCCGGGACAATCCCTATCCGACGGGAAGCGCGAAGTTGAACACGCCGAGAGGATGTTATTACCGCGTCCGTGTGGGATCGTACCGTATCATCTACGAAGTGGCTCATGAGATCCGCGTCGTTACGATTATCCGCGTGGGACACAGGAAGGATGTGTACAGAATCTTCTGAGACTTCTCACTTCGCCACGAACGCCGTCGCTCCTAACCACGCAAGATCAAACACGGCTTTCATGGTCTTGGAGAGGGTGGCGCTCTCCACGAGCAAGCCCAGGAGCTCGTCCCGCTTGAGGGAGACGATGCCCACCGTGTTGCCGAAGATGAGGATCTCGTTCTCGAAGGGGAACTGCTCCTTGTTCACGAGGAGGATCTCGATGAGGTTGGGGTCGGATTTCTTGGGGAGGAACGGGTCGATCACGTGCACGCTCGAAACGGTGTTGGGCGAGAGGTAGCGCGTCTTGATCCCCCGCTTGAGGCGCTCCCTCGTGTATTCGCGGAAGAACTCCGGGAAGAATTCCGTGACGCTCTTGAGGTCTGTGTATCCGAGGATCTCCCTGCCGGCGCCGAGCGATTCCGAAAAGATGCGCTCCACGCCCTCGCGCCCCTCGTACGTGCGGATCCTGGGGCGGAACCCGAGAGAGCTCTGCAGCGACTTCAGTTCCGGCAGCAGGCGGTGCGCCAGGCTCACCTTCTCCGCCGCCAGCCTCTCCAATGTCTCCGGAGGCTCGGGCGAGAAGTTCTTCACTCCGTTCTTGGTGTGCTGCGAGAGGAGGCGCTTCTCCAGGAGGTTCTCCAGCGTGTGGTAGCAACTCACCCGGTGCACTCCCGCCTTCCGCGCGATCACCGAGGCGGGGCCGCCGTTGATTTCGAGGCAGGCCAAGTAGATACGTGCTTCTTCATCCGTAAGCCCGAGGCGGAGGAGTTCGGCGATCATGGTTCAAGTAAGGAGAGAGGCGTGTCACCCTGCCGTTCGAGGCCCTGAACGGGAGCGAAGTCGAAGGGTGATACGCCGAGCCGGTGTCATGGTTCGACTCCGCTCACCCTGACACCTGTGTAGTATACCATTGTTGTAGAATAGTTTCTACAGAATATAATGAATGAAATAGGCTTACAGAAAACAAAATGTTAGCTTCACAGAATCGATAATCGACAAATGTAGTGACAGGTGGAACAATGACACTCGGCCGGAAAAGTAGGATGATGACTATTTGCTTCATCATTTGTTTTGTATGTATGAACATTGCCGTCAATGTCAGCTCCCCTTTGAGATCAGCAAAGATGACCTCGCGTTCTACGAGAAGGTGAGCCCCACATTCAATGGGAAGAAAGAATTGATCCCCCCGCCGACGATGTGTCCCGACTGCCGGGAGCAGCAGCGGCTCGGTTTCCGCAATGAACGGCGCTTGTACCATCGGAAGAGCGATCTGACGGGCGCACAGATCATCTCGATGTATTCTCCGGAAAAGCCGTACAAAGTCTTCAGCCAAGAGGAATGGTGGGGCGACGCGTGGGACCCGATGGCGGACGGGCAGAAGATCGATCCCGGGCAGCCATTCTTCAGCCAGTTTGCCGAGCTTTCCCGCGCTGTTCCCCGCATGGCGCTTCTCAACCCCAAAGCCGAGAATTCCCCCTACTGCAACTTCACCGACGCGAACAAGAACAGCCACCTGCTCATCAATTCCAATTTCAACGAAGATTGTTACTACTGCACGCTGCTCCTGAACAGCCGCGACTGCTGCGACTGTTTCTGGACCGTCAAGAGTGAGCGCTGCTACCAGTGTGTGGATTGCGAGGAGTGCTACAACCTCCTGTTCTCCCAGCAGTGCCGCAACTGCTCGGATTCCGCGTTCCTCTTCGAGTGCCAGGGCTGCAACCACTGCATCGCCTGCGTGAATGTGCGCGACAAGGAGTATCACATCTTCAACAAGCCCGTTGCGAAGGAGGCCTTCGAGCGTGCCATAAAAGACCTCCGAGGCCGGCGGAACGTGGAGCGGTGCGGGCGGGAATTCCAGGCATTCAAGCGGACGCAGCCGCACATCGCGGGACACATGCAGCAGTGCGAGGATTCGACAGGCGATTACCTCTCCCACTGCCGCGGGGTGTATGCCTCGTACAGCGGCATCGAATCGGAGGATTGCCGGTACTGCGACGCGTTTGTCCGCAGCAAGACCTGCATGGACTGCAATTCCATCGATGGGGCAGAGCTGACGTACGAGACGACGAGTCTCATCGGTAGCCGCAATCGGTTCACGGCGTTCTGCAGGGATTCCTCCGATCTCTTCTACTGCTGGGATTGTTATTCCTCCTCTCATCTCTTCGGCTGCATCGGCCTGCGCCACAAGCAGTACTGCATCCTTAACACGCAGTATCCCAAGGAGGAATACGAGCGGCTTGTCCCGAAGATCATCGAGCACATGCGGCATGATGGAGGTGGCGGCGCCATGAACCGAACAATCCCGCCGCAGCGGGAGAGTTCTGGTTCATGGGGGGAGTTCTTCCCGGTCACCCTCTCTCCCTTTGGCTATAACGAGACCGTGGCCGCCGAATACTATCCCCTTGCGCGCGAGGACGTGCTGAATCGGAAGTGGCGATGGCACGACGAGACGCCTTCCAGCGAGCAGTACCTGGGCCCGCAGCCGGATCTCTCCGACGCCATCGACGATGTCCGGGACGATATCTGCGACCACATCCTCCGCTGCACGGCGACGGGAAAACCCTTCAAGGTCATCCCGCAGGAATTGCGGTTCTACAGGAGCATGGGCATTCCCCTTCCACAGGAGTGCCCGGACCAGCGCCACCTCGACCGCCTCGCGAAGCGGAACGAGAAGAGGCTCTGGGACCGCCGCTGCGCGAAGTGCGGGAAGGACATCCAGACGACGTACGCTCCTGATCGTCCCGAGATTGTGTATTGTGAAACGTGCTATTTGGATACCGTCTACTGACTATGCAACCACTCGTCCCTGCCCACCCCCGCCTGATGGAGAATGCGCTGGAGAAGCGCAACGCCGATGTCCCCGCCGTGCGGGTTGGGAATTCGCACATCAATGTCACCGCGCGACATGAAGGAATGGCGGCCGCCGGAGAATGGCCCCGAAAAACCGAACCCCTGGAGCCGGCGGATGAGAGCCGTCCGGGAAACAGGCCGCAACCGCGTCATGCGGAGAGCAGAGTGTTGAGATCGTACTGCCGCGTCGTGGGCACGAACTGCCTCTTGCGGATCTTCAACAGGAGCCACTCTTCCAATACCTCCCGCAGTTCCGCCTCGCATTCCTTCTTCGTCTTCCCCTCCGCCCACACGCCCCGGAATCCCTTGATGGAGCCGAAATACGTTCGTTCCTTGCCTATGCGTTCGTACCGCGCGAGGCGGGACATGACGTCGGCGACGTATCGGGTAAACATGGCTCCATTCTATCACCTTTCCGTTCCCCTTTCCATTTCTTCCCGCGGATATTCCTTGTCCCATGCAACGAACCTGTAGGCAATGTTCGGCATCCTTCCAGGTCACCCCCTCCGATCTCGCGTTCTACGAGAAGGTGAGTCCGACATTTCATGGGAAGAAGGAACTGATCCCACCGCCGACGCTGTGCGCGGACTGCAGGCAGCAGAGAAGGCTGGCGCAGGCGAACCAGCTCAACCTCTACGAGAGAAAGTGCGACCTTACCGGCGCGAGCATCATCTCCAATATCCATCCCGGAGCGCCATGCAAGGTGTACCGGCAGCAGGATTGGTACAGCGACAAGTGGGATCCGCTGGAGTACGGGAGGGAGTGGGATCCCAGCCGTCCGTTCTTCGCGCAGCTCAAAGAATTGCTCTTCACCGTGCCGCGCCCCAACGTGTTCACGGGTTTCGAGTTCGACGAGAACAGCGAGTACACCAACCACGCGGGGAAGAACAAGGATTGCTACCTCATCTTCGATTCCGATGAGTGCAGGTCGTGCTACTACTCATACAGCATCAACAACTGCATGGATTGCGCGGATTGTTTCCGTACGAGGAAATCGGAACTGTGCTACGAGTGCGTAGATTGCGTGCGCTGTTACGCGAGTGCCTTCCTGCAGGATTGCGACAATTGCGCCGACAGCATGTTCCTCAAGAACTGCACCGGATGCAAGCATAGTCTCATGTGCAGCAATCTGCGGAACAAAGAGTACTTCGTAGAGAACAAGCCGGTGAGTAAGGAGGAGTTCATGCGGTTCCGGTCTCTGCTCGGTTCCCGCGATATGGTCCTTTCTGCGAAGGAGCGCTTCGGGAAGCTGAAGCTGGAGCATCCCCAGAAGTACATGCACGGCGTGCAGAACGAGGGCGTGCTCGGCGATTACCTGGTGAACTGCAAGGATGCGTACCTCTGCTACGACAGCGAGGACCTGTGGGATTGCCGGCACGCGTACCAGGGATTCATGCCGCTCAAGAATTGCATGGATGTGCAGGAATGCGGGGATGCGGAGCTCCTGTACGAGTGCTGCGTGTGCGGGTACGGGATGAAGAACAGCGGCTTCTGCACGCTTACCCTCACGAGCGTGAACGACGTGTTCTATTGCCACCACTGCCACCACGTCAAGAACTGCTTCGGGTGCGTGGGGCTCAACAGGAAGGAGTACTGCATCCTCAACAAGCAGTACACAAAGGAGGAGTACGAGCGGCTTGTCCCGAAGATCATCGAGCACATGCGAAAGACCCCACTCCGCTCCCCTGATGGGAGCTTCGCGGGGCAAGAGTGGGGGGAGTTCATCCCGGCGGAATTGTCCATCCACGGGTACAACGAAACGCTCGCGCAGGACTACAACCCGCTGACAAAAGCGCAAGTCGAGGAACGCGGATGGAAGTGGTTCGACAAGCCCGAGGCGTCCGACCAGTACATGGGGCCGCCCGTGGTGATCCCCGATTCCATCGCGGATGCCGATGATTCCGTCTGCGCCAACATCCTCCGGTGCGAGGCGACGGGGAAGCCGTTCAAGATCATCCCACAGGAACTCAAGCTGTGCCAACGGCTCAACGTTCCCCTGCCCCGCAAGACGTTCTTCCAGAGGCATCAAGAAAGGATGGCGCTGCGGAATCCCAGGAAGTTGTGGAAGAGGAGCTGTGCCAAGTGTCAGAAAGAGATCGAAACCACCTACGCTCCCGATCGGCCCGAGATTGTCTCCTGCGAGCAATGTTACCTTTCTTCCGTGTATTGACCATGCGGGGTATTTGCCATTATGCCTCAAAGGCCTTCATGAATTCCTCCGGGGAGACCTCTGCCTGCCGAAGACTGCTACGCAGAGTTCCAATGGCAACTTCATCGTGGTTCGGGACTACGCAACCGCAGTTCCCCTTCCGAAGAATTATGTGGCTTCCCCGCTGGCGTACGACGGAAAAGCCCATCCGTTCCAGAGTGGCGATGATCCGCTTGGCCGACGTGCGCGGCAGCTTAGGCATGCGCCATGTCGAACGTCGTCACGATGGGATGCGACCGTATGGCCTGGGGAAATTCCTCCAAGTACAGGATCGTCGCCTCTTTCAAATTTCTCAGTGCCTCTTCGATGGAGCGCCCTTGACTGACCGTGCCCGTTTCGGGGCAATCGGCGACGAAAATGCCGTCTTCTTCGTGGATGACTGCCGTGAACATGGCTCTATTGTAGCACAAAGAGTTCATTTGCACACTCAACAAATCATCTCTTATTTTCAGAGGTTATGAATCGTACATGTCGACAGTGCGGCCAGCAGTTCGAGATCACCCCCTCCGACCTCGCGTTCTACGAGAAGGTGAGCCCCACATTCAATGGGAAGAAAGAATTGATCCCGCCGCCCGCGTTCTGCCCCGCCTGCCGCATGCAGCGGCGGCTCCTCTTCCGCAACGACTTGAGCCTGTACCACCGCACGTCGGACCTCACCGGCAAGCAGATCATCTCCATGTATGCGCCGGACAAACCGTACAAAGTGTACGACCAGGACGAGTGGTGGAGTGACCGTTGGGATGAGTTGAGTTACGGACGGGACTTCAACTTCTCCCGCACGTTCACCGAGCAGTTCAAGGAGTTGGACCTCGCGGTTCCCCACCAGTCGCTCTTCACCACCAATGCGGAGAACAGCTACTACACCAACCATTCCATCAACACCCGCAACAGCTACCTCATCGCGGGGGCGACCAACCTGGAAGATTGCCTCTTCGGGCGCTTCATCATCAGCGGGCACGACGTGGTGGACGGCCTCTCCCTGTACGGGTGCGAGTGGTGCTACGAGGGCGTGGCGTCCCAGCGCTGTTACAATTGCCTCTTCTTCCGCCACTGCAGGGACTGCTCGTTCTGCGTGATGGTGGACGATTGCCAGTCGTGCAAGAATTGCTGCATGTGCTATGGCCTGCGGAACAAGGAGTACTGCTACCTCAACGAGCAGTGCACCAAGGAGGAGTACGAGCGGAAGATCCGGTCGCACTTCCCGCTCACCGTGAGCGGGATCAATGCCATGCGGCAGGAGCTTGTGCAGCTTGTGGCCACCCTCCCCCACCGCTCGCTCCACGTGTTCGGCAGCGAAGACTGCACGGGCGACATGGTGTTCAATTCCAAGAATTGCCATCACTGCTTCGACATCACGGATTGCGAGGAGTGCGAATACGTGAGCAACACACCCAAGGGGAAGTGGAGCAGGGACGCCAACTACACCGCGCCCGACGGCATCGAGTGGTGCTACAACGTGGGTTCCACGGTGGGAGTACAGCGTGCGATGGGAACGTTCCTCGCGTGGTACGGATCGGACGCGTACTACAGCCGCGAGTGCCACCGCAGTTCCAACGTGTTCGGGTGCGTGGGCATGCGCCACAAGCAGTACTGTGTCCTCAACAAGCAATACACGAAGGAGGAATACGAAGCGCTGGTCCCCAGGATCATCGCGCATATGCGGAAGGAGGGAAGTGGCAGCGCTATGAATCCGAGTCCCGAAGGGACGAGTGGTTCATGGGGCGATTACCTCCGTCCGGAGCTCTCCACCATGGGCTACAACGAAACGCTGGCGCAGGATTACTTTCCCCTCACCAAGGAGAAAGTGCTCCAGAAGGGTTGGCAATGGCACGAGGAAACCGATCCGCAGAACCAGTACCTGGGCCCCGACTACGTGATTCCGGAGCACATCAACGATGTCCCCGACGACATCACCAAGCAGATCCTCCGCTGCTCCGTCACAGGCAAGCCCTACAAGATCATCCCGCAGGAATTGAAGTTCTACCGGCAGATGGGCATCCCCATCCCACGCAAGTGCCCCGATCAGAGGCACAAGGAGCGGATGGCGCTGCGGAATCCTCGGAAATTGTGGAAGCGCCGTTGCGCGAAATGCGGGAAGGAGATCCAAACGACCTATGCTCCCGACCGACCGGAGACGGTGTACTGCGAAAGTTGTTATCTCGAAACCGTATACTGATCATGTCTTCCTTCATCTCCCTCATCGAAAGCGAAGCCCTCCGAAGCCCCGAATGGAATGAGGAGCGAAGGATGGGTGAATCCTGCTATCTCAAAGAGGTATAGTAAGCATGTGCTCGTATGCTAACATGTTCGCATGACAAAGGAAGAAGTCGTTGCGCACTGGCGGAAAGGCGCTCGGAATTCCCTGGACGTGGCCAAGTTGTGCCTTGAAGCGCAGAAATAAGAAGAAGTTCTCTTCCATTGCCACTTGGCGGTGGAGAAGGCGCTGAAAGCCGCGTACATCAAGAAGCATGAGGAAGATCATCCCTTCACACACGATCTCGTGTACCTCGTGGAACTCCTCGGGCATCCTCTGAACGCGAAGACAAGGGAAGATCTGGAACAGCTTTCCTCCCTTGCCGTGGATGCCTGCTACAACGATCCCCGCTGGGCGGCCGAGGAAGCGACCGCGGAAAACGCGCGGAAGTGGATCGGCATCGCGGAGCCATTACTCACCTCCTTTCTCCATGGAACATAGGACGCCGACACGGGCACGGGGATTGGCCATCGCCAAACGCATGAAGGAACGCCTCCTCGCGGAGAACGTGCCGGTGGTGAATGTCTACCTCTTCGGTTCCCTCGCGCGGGGGAAGACGCACCGGTGGAGCGATGTGGACATTGCCGTCGTCTACCGGCCGTTCCTGCCTCACGACATTGAGGAACGCCTTCGCATCCGCTCCGCGCGTGAGGATTTCGACGTTCCCATGGACATCGTCTGCCTCCATCCCGAAGATCTCGACAACATATTCCTCGGCATCGCGCAGGAAGTGAGACACCATGGGATTCCCGTCTGAGCCGATGTATGCTCTCCCCATGTCCTATACATGCCGGGAATGCGGCCAGGGATATGAGGTGACGGACACCGAGCGGGCGTTCCAGAAGGAGATGGGCGTCCCCGCTCCCCGCTCCTGCCCCGCATGCCGCCTCATGCGGCGGATGAACGAGCGCAACGCGCGCAAGCTGTACTGGCGCACGTGCGATGCCACGAGCAAGCGCATCCTCTCGCAGTACCACAGCGACCATACGTTTCCGGTCTACAGCCCGGAGGCGTGGTGGGGCGACACCTGGGACGGGCTGGACTACGGACAGGACATCGATTTCGGGAAACCGTTCTTCCCGCAGTTCCAGGCGCTTAAGAACCGCGTCCCCCACCAGGCGCGCTTCGTCATCGGGTCCACCATGGAGAACAGCGAATACACCAATTGCGCCGGGTTCATGAAGAACTGCTACCTGTGCTTCGAGGCGGATTACAACGAGGACTGCGAGTATTCCAACCGCATCTACCACTGCAAGGACATGGTGGATTGCAGCAACTGCTACGAGAGCGAGGTCTGCTACGAATCCGTCGACTGTGTGGCCGGCAACCGCCTCTTCTACTCCCAAGACTGCCAGAATTGCTCCGAGAGCCTTTTCCTCAAGAACTGCATCGGGTGCAGCGACTGCATCGGCTGCATCAACCAACGGCAGAAGAAGTACATGATTCTGAATGAGCAGCTGACGAAGGAGGAGTATGAGAAGCGGGCATCATCACTCGAGCTGAACACCGTGGAAGGGCGGGAGGCGTTCCGCAAGCAATGTACCGCGTTCTTCCTCACGCAGCCGCAGAAGGCCGTGCAGGCCGAGCGCAACGAGAACTGCGTGGGCGACCACCTGTTCGATTCCAAGAACTCCACGGACTGCCTCGACTGCAAGGACTTGGAGGATTGCATGCACTGCGCCAAGGTGGCGATGGGGGTCAAAGCCTGCGTGGACTACACCTCGTGGGGGGATAAAGCCGAGCGCCTCTACCAGTGCGCCGCGTGCGGGAACAACGCGTTCAACCTCATGTTCTGCACCACCTGCACCACCAACAACAGCGACCTTGCGTACTGCGACGGCTGCACGGGATGCGGCAATTGCTTCGGATGCGTGGGGTTGAAGAAGAAGCAGAACTGCATCCTCAACAGGCAGTATACGAAGAAGCACTATGAGGAACTCGTCCCGCAGCTCATTCACGTGATGAGGAAGCACGGTGAGTACGGTGAGTTCTTCCCCAAGGACGTGTGCCCGTATGGCTACAACGAGACGATTGCCATGGAGTACTTCCCGCTGACGAAAGCGGAAGCAGTGAAGCGCGGGTACAAGTGGCGGGATGAGCGGGAGGAGAAGCCCGACGTTCCCAAGGTGATCCCTGCCGCGCAGCTGCCATCTGCGGTCACGGACGTCCCCGATGATGTCTTGAACTGGGCAATCACATCGGAGGAAACGGGACGGCCATTCCGCATCACCAAGCAGGAACTGCTCTTCTACCGGGCCAATGATATCCCTCTTCCGCGCTTCCATCCCGAGGAGCGCCACGAGCAGCGCCTCCTCTTGCGTCCCCCCCGCAAACTCTGGGAGAGGAACTGCGCGAAGTGCGGGAAGAACATCCCCTCCACCTATGCACCAGAGAGGCCCGAGATCATGTTTTGCGAGGAGTGCTATCTGGCTGCCGTCTACTGACCGACCCCTGCAACTTCTTCCAATCGTTCGATACGTCCCGCCATGTCCACGCGAT
Source organism: uncultured Candidatus Peribacteria bacterium (assembly GCA_964358505.1). GTDB lineage: Bacteria > Patescibacteriota > Gracilibacteria > Peribacterales > Peribacteraceae > CAIKAD01. The sequence goes on along the minus strand of CAYHOS010000003.1, from coordinate 46,371 downwards.
GGCTGTAGAGATGCTGGAGGGAGACCTTGATGTTACAGATATCCTTCCCCATTACATCCATTTGTCTCTCCATCCCATCCATTTGTCTCTCCATCCCATCCATTCGTCTCTCCATCCCATCCATTCGTCCATCGAGCCCATTGCCGAGTGCGTCCATTCTCTGCATGAGTTCCTGCTTCATTCCCTGCATGTGCTCCAGCAGAACCTTCGGCGTGATGGTGTCGTCGTTCCAGGGCATGGGGAGTGGAAATAGGGAAGAACGCGATCGTAATCCTGAAACAGGAAGAGGACAACTGGTGGGGAACATCGAAAATGCAGAAGAGGTCCTTTTCCGCTTGCCCGCCTCTTCAAATCGGTTCCATTGGCGCGTGGAACGCCCTACACTTTTCCCTTGGTTCATTCTCCAAATATAAGGAAAGTCATTTTCATGCTATAATGTCAATACCTGGTCACTCATCCTATGAAGCTCCGTTATCTCCATATTGTCATTCCCCAGGGAACGGAAGGGGACCCCAAGCTGGAATCCAAGTTCCAGGAGATGCTCATCAACCTGCGCAACACCCTCACCGGGAAGCGCATCGGGCTGGAGTACTACGGCTTCGACCAGTACACGTACTTCTTCATCGTGGTGGAGGACAGCCTCTTCGAGACCATCGAAGGCCTCATCTACAGCAACTTTCCCGATGCGGAGATCAAGGAGGCGGACGACTACACCAAGCTGTTCGATGCTTCCAAGCGCGCGCTGGCTGGCGCGGAGATCACCCTCAGGCATTCCGACACGTACCCCATCAAGACCTACGACATGTTCGAGGAAGACAGCGCCTCGCGCATCTTCTCCATGATCAGCAAGATCGGCGCCAACGACCAGGTGTGGGTGCAGATTATCGCCGAGCCGCAGGACGACACCGGCTGGTTCCACTTCACGCGCAAGTGGTCGCGGCGGATGGCGGAGATGAAGCAAGCCTTCAGCATCCGCGACCGGCTGCGGGAGGAGGGGCGCAAGGGCATCCACGCCATCCGCCGCGAGAAGGCGGTGGAGAAGACGAAGGTGAAGCCCTACCGCGTGAGCATCCGCTGCGCCTACATCGCGGACGACGCGGAAACGGCGCGGCGCAAATTGCAGGCGGTCATCTCCGCCTTCACCCAGTACAACGACAGGGACATCAACGGCTTCCGCGGCGCCGCGGCGCGCAACGCCGCGTCCTTCATCCGGGACTACCGCGCCCGCACGCACGCCGCGAAGATGGTCCTCAACGCCAAGGAGGCCGCCACCCTCTACCACTTCCCCAACGCCGACCACGTCCCCCACATCGTCCACGTGCTCGCGCGCAAATCGGAGCCGCCGCAGGACCTGCCCAAGGCGGGCGAGGGCGGCGTGAGCCCCTTCGCCATCACCAATTACCACAACAACTTCGTCCCCTTCGGCATCCGGAGGGAGGACAGGCGCAGGCACCTGTACGCGGTGGGGAAATCCGGCTCCGGCAAGAGCAAGCTCCTGGAACTCCTCATCCATGAGGACATTGTGAACGGCGAGGGCGTGGCCGTGCTGGACCCCCACGGGGACCTGATCGACAACATCATGCGGTTCATCCCCAAGGACCGCACGGAGGACGTGGTGCTGCTGGACCCCTCGGACATTTCCTTCCCCATCGCCTTCAACCCGCTCGAGAAGGTGGAGGAAGCCTACAAGATGCAGGTGACGATCGGCTTCCTGCAGATCTTCAAGAAGCTCTTCGGCACCAACTGGAGCGACCGCCTGGAGCACGTGCTCCGCTACACCACGCTGGCGCTCCTGGACAGCCCCAACACCACCGTCCTCTCCATCCTCAAAATGCTCACGGACAAGAACTACCGGCAGAAGATTGTCTCGCGCATCCAGGACTCCGTGGTGAAGAGCTTCTGGGTCTCGGAGTTCGCCGCGTGGAGCGAGAAGTTCGACGCCGACGCCATCACCCCGCTCCTCAACAAGGTGGGGCAGTTCGTGGCCACCAACATGATCCGCAACATGATCGGGCAGCCGGTGACCAAGTTCGACATACGGGAGATCATGGACAAGAAGAAGATCCTGCTCATGAAGGTCAGCAAGGGGCTGCTCGGCGAGGAGAACTCCTCCCTTATCGGGGCCATGTTCATCACCAAGCTCTACCAGGCCGCCATGAGCCGCGCGGACACGCCGGAGGAGGAGCGTACGGATTTCTACCTCTACGTGGACGAGTTCCAGAACTTCGCCACCGACACCTTCGCGGAGATCCTCAGCGAGGCGCGCAAGTACCGCCTCAACCTCACGCTCGCGCACCAGTACATGGGCCAGCTCAACGACGTGGTCCGCAAGACGGTGTTCGGCAACGTGGGCTCCATGATCAGCTTCCGCGTGGGGGCGGAGGACGCGGTGATCCTTGCCGAGGAGTACAACCCCATCTTCAAGGAGCGCGACATCATCAACCTGGGCGTGCGGGAGTTCTACGTCAAGATGTCCGTCAACGGCGAACTGCGCGAGGCCTTCTCCGGCCGCACGCTGGACGCGCCGCACATCAAGGATGACTTCACGAAGGAGATCATCGCCGCCTCCCGCCGCAAGTATTGCGTGCCGAGGAAGGAGGTGGAGGAGATGCTTTCAAAATGGGATGAGGCCGCCTCGGCGCCGCCTTCCAAGGAGGAGATTGCATCCGTCGAAGAAGTATTTGAAGAGCCTCTTATCTAACGGCGATGGCCTGCCGGCAGAAGTCCCCTTTGGGGCGAAGGCCGGAGGAGGTGTTCGAGGAGCCGTTGATCTGATTGCCACCTTTTCCGGCGAAAAGGTGGCGCCAAACGCCGGCGCGCCGAACCCCCCTCTGCCCGGCCCTGTGCCTCCTCGTCAGCCCCTGCAAGGTTTCGGGGCTGACTCGTCGGCAGCCATGTCGAAGCAGGGCCTTCCCCTTCACCCCCCGCGGCGCGCCAGCCCCTCCGGTTATCTCTGCTATACTTGCCTCCAATGCCTTCTTGCCGCCAATGCAGCGCCATCTTCGAAATCGCCCCCTCCGATCTCGCCTTCTACGAGAAGGTGAGCCCCGTGTTTGCGGGGAAGAAGGAGCTGATCCCCCCGCCGACGCTGTGCCCGGAGTGTAGAATGCAGCGACGATGCGCCTTTCGGAACGAGCGCAGACTCTACCACCGCGTCTGTAATGGAACGGGCGAGGCAATGGTTTCCGCCTACTCGGCCGATAAACCCCTCACGGTCTACGCGAACGCAGTATGGTGGTCGGACGCGTGGGATGGGCGGGATTTCGGCAGGCCATTCGATGCGTCCATCCTTTTCTCGCAACAGGTTGCCGCGCTGATGCGCGACACGCCCCAGATCAGCCTGCTCAACGTGAACAGCCAGAACAGCGCCTACACGCACAACGCGACGTACAACAAGGATTGCTACATGCTCTTCTGCGGGAGCTTCAACGAGGAGTGCCTCCATTGCTACTGGATCCAGAACTCCACATCCTGCGTAGACTGTACGAGCGTCCGGCACAGCGAACAATGTTACGAATGCAACGAGTGCTTCCGCTGTTACGACCTCAAGTATTCGTGGAACTGCTCTAACTGCCAGTCCGGCTGGTACCTCGCTTCCTGCACGGGCTGTACCAATTGCGTGGGATGCGCGGGGTTGCGCAACGCATCCTACTGCTGGCTCAACGAACAGCTCACGAAAGACGAATACGAGCGGCGCCTCCGGGACTTTCTCGTCCATCCGTCACGGCGGGCGGACATAGCCCGAGCGCAGGAAGTTTTGTACCGGCGCTCACCCCATCCATGGTCGCACCAGAGGATGACCGAGGACTGCACGGGGGATTTCATCTACGAATCACAACGCTGCGATAACTGCTTTAACGCGCGCCAATCGCAGGATTGTAGATACTGCCAATTCATCGCGGACGTGAAGGAGAGCCGTGATGTCACCTTCTTCGGATTGCCAAGCGAGCTTCTCTACGAGATCAACAACTTCGGCCTCAATTCCTACCACTGCCTATTCTCCAGCTGGGGTTACGGCAACAGGGACGTCTACTACTGCCACAACGCGCATTACTGTTCCTCCTGCTTCGGCTGCGTAAACATCCACCACAAGGCGTACTGCATCCTCAACAAGCAGTACACGAAGGAGGAGTATGAACGATTGGTTCCGAAGATCATCGAGAAGATGCGGGCGGATGGCGAATACGGTGAGTTCTTCCCCGTGACCATGAGCCCCTTCGCCTACAACGAGACCGTGGCGCAGGAGTACTTTCCCATGACGAAAGATGAAGTGGAGAAGAGAGGATGGAAATGGCGGGAGGAGACCGATGATGTGCCGAAGGTGTCCAAGGTCATACCCGCTGCGAAGTTGCCCGATTCCATTGATGATATCCCCGATGACATTTTGCACTGGGCAATCGAGTGTGCAATCACCAAGAGGCCGTTCAAGATCATCAAGCAGGAGTTGGAGTTCTACCGGAAGATGCGGTTGCCCGTCCCGCGGCTGCATCCCGACGAACGGCATAGGAAGAGAATGGCGCTGAGGAATCCGCGGAAGTTGTGGAAGCGGCCGTGCATGAAGTGTGGAAAAGAGATGGAGACGACGTACAGCCCTGAACGTCCTGAAACCGTGTATTGCGAGAGTTGTTACCTGAAGGAGGTGTATTGAGAGGAATACAGCATTATGAATGAGGAATTAGGAAATGAAGTCCTTCTTGATTCTTCATTCTCCATTTATAATTCCTGCTCCGACTCCCTCGCGCACGCTTCCTTCAGTTCCCGCGCCTTCCGTTCCCTCTGCTGCGCCGTGGCGTCCGGCGGGAGGTCGGCGGCGCCGGAGGTGTAGGGGAAGCAGGAGTCCGCCGTGGTGATCTTCATCACGCGCTCCAGCGTGGCGTTGCACTCCCTGTTCATGCAGGAGCGGCGGAGGAAGAAGGCGGCGTCCCGCACGAAGTCGCGCAGCGTGCGGGCGGGGGTGAGGGTGTCGCCCTCCCGCGGGTGGATGCCCTGCACCAGCCGCGCCAGGTCGCCGATGGTGTTCGTGAGGGGGGCAAACGCCTCCTCGATGCCCTGCGACTCCACCACCCCGATGCGCAGGAGCGCGTTGTCCTTGGCCTGTTGGGTGCTGAAGGCGCGCGTCTCCAGCGCGAGGAGCGGGTTGAAGACATCAAGCCCGATGTTCCACGTGAGCGGGTTATCCGGCATGTAGGCGGAGGGGCGCAGCAGCTCGACGTGCCAGATGAGCTTGAGGAGGGTGAGGTACCGCCCGCCGGGGATTTCCCAGAAGCTCCCCGAGGACCAGGTGCGGTACTCCTCCGGCCACTCGGTGACGCAACCTTCGCTCACCACCGTGGCCGGCTCCCCGTCTCCCGGCGAGAGGTTCTGCAGCTTGGCGAGAAGGGCGGCCAGGGCGTTGCGCTCCGCTTCCACGGAAGCCACGGTCCCCGCCGTGGCGCTCGCGGCGTACAGCGCAGCCAACGCTTCATCCATCGCCGCCGCGGTGCATCCGTAGCGCGCGTCCAGGCTCACGTCCGCGTACGCGGTGCTGAAGGGGCAGAGCCGCTCCCCCTTGATCCTCTCCCGTTCCCCGGGGGGGTCGAAGCTCCAGACGGCGCTCCACTCCTCATCCTTCGCGCCGGGCAGCGTGCCGCCCCACTCCAGCACCTGCAGGCGCTCGTTGAGGAACGCGTAGAGGTCCATGAGCCGCAGGATGGAGAGGGAGTTCTTCTCCGCCCGCGCCTGCTTGAGGAGCCCGCGGACCTTCTCCATCTCCTGCAGCACCAGCGCCACGTCCGCGTACCGGCACGCCGTCATGTGGGAGAGGCGCAGCTGCTCGGCCGTGCGCGTGATCGCGGAGTCCCGCGTGCCGAACACAGCGGACATCGAGTTCTGCAACCAGCTCCACGCGTCGCCCGCGCTCCACACGGCGGTGCCGCCGGAAGCAGTGAGGGCGTCTTCCGCCAGGTGCGCCCGCTCCAAAACGCGGCGGGTGTAGGAGGAGACGCCGAGTTCCTGTGCTTGGACGGGGGAGGGAAGGAGGGAGAAGGAGATCCCGAGGGTGAAGCACCAAGCACCAATGACCAATAACCAATAGGGGAAAGAACTGGTCCTTGCACAATGGTCATGAGCCATTGGTACTTGGTACTTGATACTTGGTACTTGCGCCGATGGGAAGTGGGTGGAGCAGCGCATCACGTCACGGTTGGGAACAGACCATCAGGTCCTCCCGGGGATCCAGGGGGCACATGGCGGTGGGGAAAGCGGTAAGGGCCAGTTGCTGCAGCACGTCCACCGTGGCGCGGAGCGTCCCGTTGATGGCGGCGCTCACCTGCCGCAGGTACTCGCGCTCCAGGGAGGTCCCCCGGTCCAACCCCTGCGCCTCCGCCGCTTCCAGCTGCTCCTTCTGCGCGGTCTCATCCCCCTCGCGCGTGAGCGAGAGGCCGGTGAACGCGGCGATCGCGTTGGTGAGGGCGAGGGAGGCGGAGGGGGAGGTTTGGCAGAGCACGGGCGGGAGCGAGGGGGCGGAGCCCCGGCTCTGGCAGTACTGCAGCAGCAGTTCCTTCGCCCGCGCCTCGGGGTTGTAGGCGGGGAACACGGGGACAGAGGCGGTGGTGGGGATCTTGAGCGGGATAGGCTCGGGGTCCGGCTCGCGGCAGTGGTCCCAGGGGGACGTGGTCTCCTGCGCCACGAGCGGCTCCCGCCGGGGGACCACCGTGTGGCCGTACGTGCGCTCGGCGCACTCCCGCACGAAGCACGCGTGCCCCAGCACGGTGTAGGGGTACGCCGTCTCCCCTCCCGGGGCGCAGGGCGCGGCGGAGGAGGAAGAGCCGCGCAGCTGCTTGCAGATGTCCAGAAGGACGCGCGACCCCGTGGCGGACGCGGGGGTGCAGGGCGAGAGGATGATGGTGTTCTCCTCCGGGGGCGGCGGGGGTTCCAGGCAGTCGCCCTCCTCCGCGCGCCGCGTCCGCGTGCTGCACAGGTAGCCCTGGCGCCCGCTCAGGCTGTCGCAGAGGCCGCTGCCCCCCCGCGCGAGCACGTCGCCCGAAGCGGTGCGCGCGGGGAGGGGCGGGAACGTGCCGCCGAGGATGGCCCCCCCGTTTCCCTTCAGGAGCGATGGCAGCACGGGTTCCAGCGCCAGCTTCCACCGGAAGCCCGCGTCCTGCAGCGGCAGGGAGTCCGTCCCGGCGTCGTCCCGGCTGCCGTCGCGGATGTAGGCCCACGCGGAGATGCCGTCGTTCACGGGAAGGAGCGCCAGGGCGATCTCCCCGGGGAGCAGAGGGGGGTCCACCCTCCGCGCCGCGGCGGCGAGCAGGTCGCCCAACGCGCGCTCCACCCCCTCGGGACGGGCGAAGAGGTACTGGCGTTCCGTATCCGTGCCGCTGTGGAGGTCGGGGTTGGCAATGGCGCTCTTGCTCCGCACGAAGGAGAGCCCGTACTGGTAGCGCCAGACGGCGGCGGTGCGCTGCTCTTCCCGCGGGAGCGATTGCAGGGCGCCGGCCAGGACCTGCAGCAGCGTGACGATCTCCTCGTCGCCGCGCAGCTGGAGCATGCGCAGCTGGGGGAGCGCCGTCCGCGAGACGTTGAGCGGAATGCCCCACACCTGCAGCACTTCCAGGTACGCGGCGGAGAGCTTCGCCGGCTGAACGCTGAAGGAGCTGATGGGCTCCTCGTAGTGCGTGGCGGTCGCCTGGAGGCGGCGGCCGAGGCGGATGACCGCCAACTCCCGCTCCGCCATGCGGCGGACGGACATGTAGGCGTCCTTGCATTCGCCGGTGGCGGCCAAGCCCAGCCTGGCGCAGAGCGGCTGCATGGGAACGAGGGATTCCAGGGAGGCGCGGACGTCTTGCGGGGAGAGAGGAACGACGCCAGGCGTGCGTGCGGCCCACCATTCATTGAAGGCGGCCGTGGCGAAAGCCACGACATCGTCGGGGATGCGCTGCTCATCCTTCACCATCTGTTCCACTTTCCGGAAGAGGCCGGAGGGAGTTTCCTGTCCCGTTGCCACGAGCGGCAGGAACAGGAGCGCGGCGCCGATGGAGGCGAAGAGCTTCCTCATGGAGCAAGGGGGGTGGCAGAGGCGCCGGCGGGGAACTGGCGCAGGGTGCCGCGCGCGTCCCACGTGCGGACGGGGATGCAGGCGCCCGCCTCCGCCAGGAGGCCGAAGAGGTTGCGCAGGTCCTTGGAGGCGCGGTTGAGGCACACGAAGGAGCGTTCCAGCGGCGAGAGCTTCTCCCTGCCCAGCGTGATGAGGAGGGATCGGCGGAGGGTTTCCCGCAGGGTCGCGAGGCGGTTCTCTCCCTCCTGGAACCACGTGAAGGTCTTCGTGGCGTTCATGGAGAGCGGCGTGGAGGAAGCTTGCTGGAGGTCGAGCGGGAGGAAGAGGCCCTTTTCCTTGAGCGCGCAGCCGTACGCTTCCAGGTAATCGAGGAGTACCGGCGGCACGTCCGCGGCGAAGAGGGGCGACTTGCCCTTCCACTGGGGGAGCTTGGCGGCCAGCGCCTGCAGCGAGCGGGGGGCGAGGGCTTTGGCATTGTCGGCGCAGGAGAGGGTGCGCTCCTCCTCCAGTTCCTCGAAGACGTCCTCCACCGTGCGCGTGAACGATGCGTCCCACTGCCGCCCTTCCGGATCGGCGCGGTTCTCGGGGAAGAGCTCGGGGATGCGCCTGCAGCGCGGGAGGTTGGGAAGCTCCGAAGAGGAGGAACCGTTCCCTCCCGTGAGTTGGGCGCGCAGTCCCGGTCCGCGGGTGACCAGCGCGAGCGTGGCCGCGAGCAGCAGGACCGCCAGTATCAAGGAAGAAAGCCAGTGGAGGGGCTTACTCTTCTTGGGCACAGTGGGAGAGGAAGCAGGAAACATCGCTCCATTGGCCGAGGAACGAGGCCACCTGGCGGAAGGGATGGACGAACGGGAAACGCACGATGTTGAGGAAGGGTTCCAGGTATCCGGCGAACTGGCGCAGCGTGCGGTGCGAGGCATCCTCGTGCGCCAGGAAGAAGAGTTTGGATTCCTGGAAGCGGACGAAATCGTCCGCCACCGGCAGGCAGTAATCGGGAAGAGAGTCCCAGTCATCCAGCATGAAGGTGGGGTTGATGGAGGTGGGCTTGAGGGCGCAGCGGTCCAGTTTCGGCAGTTCCATTTCCCGGCAGCCGGGGACGGAGACCCTCACGTTGGGCCCCTCGCCGTTCCCTCCCCGCAGCGCCAGCCCCGCTGCTTTACAGATGCTCTCCATGCGGCACTGGAACGCGCGGAAATTCTGCGTGAGCGCGGGAATGAGGTCGGAGGTGAGTGCTTGCTGGGTCTCCAGGATGCCCGGGTACGGCACGTCCTGCGGGGAGACACCGGGAAGGGGCAGGGGGTCGTGGGCCGTGGAGGCGTCCATGTCCGCATCGCCCATGGTTATGCCTCCCGATGCCCACGTGTCCTCCGCCGTCTTGAGGAAGAGATCACCGGCCGCGGTGATGCGCGTGGCGCCCTCCGGTTCCTCCGCCGCGGGCTTGAGGCCGAAGAGCCGCGCGTCGAACAGGAAGCTCTCCCGCCGCAGGAAGACTTGTATTTGCTCTTGGCAGATGCCCGCGCCGAGGGAGGGAGGAACTTCCTCTTCCTGTGCGGCGGCCTGCAGGGGGGCTGCGGAGAGGAGGGAAACCGCGAGGAAGGCGAGTACGCGTATCATGACGAGGCAGAGGAAGAGGCGGAGGCGCCGCCGCGTTCCAGGCGAACGTTGCCGGGGACGGGGTAGGATTCGTACAGGTCCTCGGGGAACGCGATGTCGTACGCGGGGAGGAGGGAACCCGGCATCGTGACGAGCGTCCCGTCGCGCTTGAGCGTGAGCTCGCGCATCTCCCTCCGCAGGGCATCGAGGGAAGACGTTGCTCCCTCCTCCGTCCCCGCGGGGAGCGTGATGCGCAGCCCCTGGCGGACGAGCTTCTCCCGCAGGAGGCAGAGGTCCGTGTCCTCCATCCCCGCGTACGGGCAGGAGGAGGCGGACGAGAGCGACGAGGCGGTGCCGGAGGGGTCTTCCCCCTGGTCCAGGAAAGCGCCCACCGGGGACCAGATGCGCATGAACGCGCGCCAGAGCATGGACTCCGGGAACACGCAGCCGTTCTCCCCGAAGACGGGGCAGGCGAGGTCCGGGTGCTTCTCCTCCACCCAGATGCGGTCGTCGTACCGGTCACGCACCGCACGCATGTCGCCGGCAAGCTCCCGGAACTTCGCGGCGAGGTCGCGGAAGGAGAGGGGCGGGCCGGGGGGTTCCGCTGCGTACCGCGCATCGATGGTGAGCGCCGCGGGCGCGGATACCTCCGGCAGGGGGGGGCCGGGGGGTAAATCCGGGAGGACCGGCGGGAGCTCCTTGCCGTTGGGTGAAGGCGGCATCGGAAGATCGATGGCCACTTGCACGGGTTTGAGGACGGGGACGCGGAGCGCGGCGGCGTCCCGCATGCCTTCGTAGAAGATGTCGCTGAAATCGAAGGCGAGGTGGCGGGGCGAAGGCGGAATGGAGGGCAGGGGGAATTCTTTCTCGAGTTCGAGCCAGTCGATGGGGGGGAGAGCGTCCTCCATCCGCAGAGGTGGCGTGGTGCGGTCCGCCTTGCAGTACGCCGCGTTCACCTGGCCCAGCCGGGTCGTCGCCTCCTTCAGCTCGCGCCACGCGTTGAACAGTTCCCGCTTCTCCTCCTCCCGCCCCACCATCGCCCGGTAGGGTGCCATGCGCGAGGCCACCCATGCGTCGATGGCGTCGCTCAGGCTCTCGCGGCGCTCCAGGACGGTGGCGAGGGCGCTGGGCAGTGCGGCGCGCAGTGTCCTGAACTCCGCGATCCACTCGCGGTACTGCTCCAGTTTCTCCAGGAGCGCGTCCACTTCGCCCGCCGGTTTCCCCATCAATTGCCGCTGCTCCTTCCATCCCTCCCACGCTTCCGTGGCCGCCTGGAGTTCCGACTCCGAGACCATGGGGATGACCACGGGGACCGCGTCTTCCTCAATGCGGGAGAACATCGCCTGGCGCAGCACCTCGCGTACCGCGTCCACCAGCCCCGCCTGCAAGGGGACCGTGATGCTCGTCAAGCCCCGCGGCGCGGCGGAGTCCCCGTGCTCGAAGAGCCGCGCCAGCTCGTCCTCCGCGCTCACCACGGGGAGGATGAGCTCCACCGTGGGGGGGAACCCTTCCATCTGCCGTTCCAGCTTCTGCATCACCGTCACGTACTTGGGCGTCTCGCCGAAGGGCCGAAGGTCCTGAGCGGCGCCGAAGGGCGGGACGGGATCCGTGGGCGGGAGCCGCGGGGCCGTGAAGCGGCTCACGGCCTTGGGGTCCGCGGGGTCTTCCGTCAACCCCTCGGGGTCCAGCGAGAAGCCCCCCATGTCCTCCACCGCAGGCACCTCGTCCCGGACGTTCCACGTGACGTCGTCATCCACCGTGCGCGTCGTGAGCTTCTCCAATTGCAGGTCGTCGGCGATGCACGTGCGGTGCGAGGAAACATCCGGGTTGAGAGACGTCTCCCGGTACCAGTTGTAGCAGGCGAGCTGCACGCGGATGTCATCCACGTTCCCCTCCTCCGGTGCCTGCGTTTGGGGAATCTCCGCCAGGTCGTGCGTGGCAACGTAACGGCGATAGAAGGAGTCGTACAGGCGGATATCGCCGTACAGGTCCTTGGGCGGGTCGAAGGGCTGGCGCAACTCCCGCCCCTCCAGCGACCGGCACTCCTCCCCCGCGCAGGGCATGCAGTTGCGGTGCTCGCTCTCTTCCCCCTTGGTCCAGAAGGCGGCGCACTCCTCGCGCGGGAACCGCACGTCCGGCCTTCCGTCCCTCCACACCCATCCGAAGTCGGCGCGCAGCAGCGACCCCGTCTCGGTTCCCATCCACAGGTCGTCGTGCTCCTCGTCCCAATCCCCCGTGCACTGGTACTTCTCGCCCACGGAGGCCCATGCCACCGCCTTCGTGGGGTTGCACTCGGGATCGCTCCCGGGGCAGCTGTGGCAATCGGAGGAGGCTTGAGGATCGTCCGTGGACCAGATCTCGGAATAGCAGCCGAGGAAGATGGGGTTGCCCGCCTCGTCCTCCACGTAGTTCGCCTTGTGCACCTCGCACTGGGTTGCGCGGTACACCTTGTAGCGCATGCCCGCATTCACGTCGGCGCAGAAGTCGCCGCAGGACTGCGGGTCGGTGCAACTGATGCCGGAGGGGCTCCGGGGAGGCTGCGCGTCTCTGACCTCACGGCACGCGTCGTGCCACCAGTAGGCGCTGAACACCAGGCCCTGGGCCGTCTCCGGATACGGGTTGCCCGCCGTGCCCTCCCCCGTCGGCCGCCCCCGCCAGGTGGCCGGCCGCAGCGGAACGCCGTACACCTTGGTCATGTACTCATCCTCATACTCGCCGAAGAGGCGGAAGCCGCAGTTGGCCTTCTCCAGTTCCTGCGGGATCGCCCGCCCCACCACCTCCATCATCCCCTGCGGGTCGCGTTCCCTTGGCACTCCGTACAGCGCATGGGAACTGCCGGGGAGGAGCATGGCAAGCCCGAGGGCGAGGAAAGTCGCCTTCACAAGGCCCCGGTGCGTGAAGAGCGTGGGGAGACGCACGGTTGACCCCTCATCATAGTCCGGGGGTTTAGCGCTTCAGAAACGCAGAAAACCACAATGCATTGACGCTCTTACCCCCTCCATCCCCGTGGTGAAATGTTAAGTACCGTGCAATAATCCTGAAGAGAATCCAGGGAAAAGCATTGAAGGGACGTAACGGCAGGGTGTACGTTTGTACCCGTCACGCTTATCAGTGACCTCCTGTACTTCCATTCCCCCCAGCGACATGTTCTCCTTCAACCGCGTGTCCATCATCGGCTACCAAACACAACCCTTCACCGTCCGTCAAACGCCTTCCGGCACCAGCGTGACGGATTTGAACCTGGTCGTCCCCTACACGTTCCGGGCAGAGAGCGGCGAGACCTTGGAGGGGAAGGGCTTCCACACTGTCACCCTGTGGGGACCCATGGCGGAGGTAGCCGGGCGTTTCCTCAAGCCGGGGAGCCAGATCTTCGTCTCCGGCCGCCTCCAGACCGACAGCTGGGACGATGAGAAGACGGGCGAGAAGCGTTCCAAGACCAAGATCATCGGCCTCGATATGATCATGCTGGATCCCAAGGACGGCTTGCGCCAGCACGAGGGCTCCACCTCCCTGCGCGCCGCGCTCAACCGCGCGGAGGCGATCGGCAACGTGACGCGCGACCCCGAAATCCGCACCACTACCGGCGGCCAGCAGGTGCTCACGCTGGGCGTGGCCACCAATGAGCGGTGGAAGGACAAGGCGTCGGGCGAGGTGCGCGAGCGCACGGAGTTCCACAACGTGGTCGTGTGGGGCGCGCTGGCGCAGGAGGTAGCCAAGGGCCTCAAGAAAGGGAACAAAGTATACGTGTGCGGGCGCGTGCAGACGCGCAGCTGGGAGACGAAGGACGGGCAGAAGCGCTACACCACCGAGATCGTCGCCGACCAGGTGAACCTGCTCGGCGCGCGCCACCCGCTGGCGGATACCTCCATCTCCACGGAGGTGGCGGCGGGAGCGCGGAGCGCCCCTCCGGCATCACCCGAAGCATCCGGCCCCGCGGAGGGATCCCCTTCCGTGGACGTCCCCGAGGTGGCGTATGCGTCGGAGATCAAGGTGGAGGATTTGCCGTTCTAGATCTCGATTTGAGGGATTGCGGGATTATCAGGATTCCTTTTACTAATGATTCCATTTATTTGCCTCCTTCTACAATCATGGTTTCAACAAGCATGAAACATGCCGAAATTACACGCCGTGTCATTGGGTGTGCGATGCGTGTGCATTCGACGCTCGGTAATGGGTTTCAGGAAGTGATTTATCAGAGAGCTCTGGCTATTGAAATGGCAGAGGAAGGGCTTCATTATTTGCAGGAACATGTCATGGAAATTTGGTACCGCATGCAATGCATCGGTAAACGCCGAGTAGATTTCTTTGTGGAACATCAGATCATGGTGGAGTTAAAGGCAGTTATACAATTGGAGGATGTTCATTTGGCACAAGCAATGAACTATCTGGAAGCTTCCGGAATGGAGATCGGTCTCTTGATAAACTTTGGCGCAAGAAGCCTGCAATTCAAGCGAGTCCACAACCATCATCTTGTAGCGTGTCCTGTTCCTTCCTCCTTGT
>CAYHOS010000003.1:0-32146 GCA_964358505.1 uncultured Candidatus Peribacteria bacterium | reverse complement strand
TGCATCGATGATTCAGAGGCATCGATGGCCGCATCAAGGTAATCGTTCAATCAAGGGAATCACGGTCCCGTCCTTGTTGCATCGATGATTCAGAGGCATCGATGGCCGCATCAAGGTAATCGTTCAATCAAGAGAATCACGGTCCCGTCCTCCCCGATCAGGCGCATCTCTATCCCTTGGAGCTCGGGGACTTTCTCCCGTACGGTTGTAATCAAAGAGACGAGGTCCGCGAACGTCCCGCCGCCGGCATTGATGAGGAAGTTGGCGTGCTTGTCGCTGATCTGCACGCCGCCGACTTTCAAGCCCCTCAGCCCCGCGCGGTCGATCAGCTGCCAGGCGGGCGTCCTCTCCACGGCCTTGAAGCACGAGCCGGCGGTGAGGCGGTGCGGTTGTGTTTCGATGCGCTTCTTGAGGAGAGCGTTGATGTCCGTCTTGATCTCCGCTGCCGGGCGGGAGGGGAGGTTGAGCGCCGTTTCCCACAGGATGGGACTTCGGACTTCGGAATTCGGACTTCGGGGTTCCCAGTGTTTGAAGATGCTTTCCCGGTATTGGAACCGGCAATCGGCTTTCGGGAGCGTCTTCCACTCCCCGTCGAAAACGGTGACGGACTCCACGAAAGAATCGAGCCAGATGCCCTTGGGTCCTTGTCCGGCGTTCCCTACCAGCGCGCCGCCGAGCGTGCCGGGGATACCCGTGAGGGCGGAGAGGTCCAGGTTCTGATCGGCAAGTTCGTTGATGAGGGTGGCGAGAATTTTCCCCGTTTCCACGCGCAAACGTGTCATGGTGAGCTCCGACGAACCATGACCGTTTGTCGTCGCGTGTCGCCCCTCGACGAAGCTCGGGGTGACATGCTCGGCCGTTACCTGTTCAGCGATGATGCGGACGACGAGCGCGTTGATGGTCCCGTCCGCGAACACGGTGTTGGCGCCGCTGCCGAGGACGATGAGCGGCACATTCTTCCTCCGCGCGAATGCCCACGCTTCCTCCACGTCCTCCTTCGTCGTCAGCTCCGCGTAGTAGCGCGCGGGGCCGCCGATCTTCATCGTCGTCCTGGGGCCGAGGGGGATGTTCTCTTGGAGGGTCATGGATGGGGATACCGTAGCGGAAAACCGCGGTAAGCCGATACTTGACAGAATGAAAAATAGAGATAACATCATCCTTGATGTTCCTTGTGAGCATCGGCAAGGCATGTCCCAGAGAGCGCAAGCTCTTTACGGGATTCAGGAAGAATTGAGACAAGCATCCAGGTCATTTGATGTGCTTTGGATGCTTGTCTCATTCCGAACGAGCCGCGCCCGGCGTTCCGGGTACCCTTCTCGTTACGGAGGTGTGCGATGGCTAGCCCCATCAGTATTACGTTGGACGAAGTGAAGACGGTGGTTGCGTGGGCGGAACGAGCCCTCAAGAGAGGGCTCAAGCCGCAGGAGTTGCAGCCGAGCATCGACGACCCCGCCCAATTGGACCGTATCCTGCGGTACATACGGAACGGTGCGCCGGAGATGCAGGAATTTCCCGGTATTGTCTTTGATGCGGAGAAGATGTGCCGCATCCTCGACAAGACCATCCGCGCGAACGGGCCCTGCCCCACGGCGGCTCCCGGTACACGCATCGTGTACTGCGATGGATGGACGCTCCAGGATCTTCGCTGTTCCAAGGCGGGCCTGGAAAAGATGTGGCAGGACCAGGACTGGTACGACACATTCGCCTGGAAGGCGGAGCCAGGATACTACGAGGTACTCCTACCGGTTCCGTTTTCGAACAACATGACAATGGAAGAGGAAGTGGAGCACCTTCACCGTACCTATCCAGGCTTCGAGCCGGCGCCCGTGCCGGTTGCTGATACCGCGCTTCTTGCGGAATACGCGGAAACGGGGAAGGATCCTCTCTCCGGCAATATCATCCGGTGTGCCGAGCAGACCAGGCCTGGGTTCCGCGTCGTACTGCGCGTCCTCGACGGTCGCGTCTGCGTCAACTGCCATTGGGGCGACTACCGCAGCGGCCACGTGTTCCTGGCCGCCGCCCGGAGGATTTCCTCCTGAGCCTTGTGGTTCGAGGACTTGAGCCTTGTGGGCCCTTGATCCTTGAACCTTCGGCGCAGCTCGTAGAGCTGCGCCGTTTTCGTGTACCATCTCCACGTGCTCGCTCATGCAGCGGAAGCCAAGGCGACCGCTCGCGGGTATCGTTCCTTTGTTCCACGGGAATCGGCAGACCTAAGGGAATGCCGAGCGTATGGACAGGGGGATGTTCAACAAGGAGGAAGTCCGTGCCCGGTCTCTCGCGGAGGTATTTCCCGCTTCTTTGCGGACAGTTGCTCCCGAATCAAATACAGCGGTAAGAAGAACGTTGTTCCATCCGCAGTGCAGAGGACGGGACCGGGTACAGAGCAGACCAAGCCTGGGAACCGCGTCGAACTGAACGTCAACGACGGTCGCGTCAACGTCAACAACAATTGGGACGACAACCGCAACGGCAACGTGTTCCTGGCCGCCGCCCGGCACTTCCTCCTTCCCTTCACGGAGTTGGGGGGGGGGGCGTGCCGTTTTGGCATTGCAGCGACTTCATCCATCCGCCGATCATCCGGCCGATCTCATCAATAACGGTTTGCAGCGCCGCCGTTTTCTTGTTGTCAATGCAGCGCGTATCCCACGCAAGCCGCAGGAGCAAACGCAGCAGGCTGAGCGAAAAGCTCGCCTGCCGGAGATACGGGGCTTTGCCGGATTTCGGCAGTTGGCTTGCCTTGAGGATATCTGCGAGGAGATCAAGCGCACATTCCTCGCAGCGTCTCCAGAGGCCGTGGCGCTCGAACTTTGGCACGCCACCGCGGTAATCGTGGAGCTGCTTGAGAAGGTCGTAGAGCCTGCGCAAAATGGGGATGTCCAAATCATCCATGCAAAGGGAGTATACCAACATTTTCGACCGCGTCGTTTCCCCGGAAAACCTGTTCGCGGCATGGCGGGAATTCCGGAGAGGAAAGGCCCAGCGCAAGGATGTCCTGGAATTCGAGTGGAAGCTCGAAGAGCAGCTTCTTTCCCTTCATCGCGCTCTTGCCTCCGGCACATATCGGCATGACCCCTACGCGGACTTCACCATCCGCGACCCCAAGCAGCGGCGCATCCACAAAGCGACCGTGCGGGATCGCATCGTGCACCATGCGATCTTCTCCGTCCTCAATCCCATCTTCGAACCCGCCTTCATCGCCCACTCCTACTCCTGCCGTGTCGGCAAAGGGACGCATAGGGCGGTGGACACGCTCGAACGCATGCTCCGCAACACCAGCCGCAACCACACCCGCCCCTGTTTCGCACTCAAGTGCGACATCCACAAGTTCTTCGCATCGGTGGACCATGGGATGCTGCTCAATTTTTTCGGTAACAGAATCAAGGACGAGCGGGCAATGGCGCTCCTGCAGGAGATCGTCGGGAGCTTTCATACGGCGCCCGGCAAGGGCATTCCCATCGGTAACCTCACCTCCCAGCTCTTCGCCAACGTGTACCTCCATGAGCTGGACTGGTTCATCAAGCACAAGCTCAGGATAAAGCACTACATCCGGTACACGGACGATTTCGTTGCCGTCGCGGAAGATGAAGCCGTACTTCGGGATCTCCTGCCGCCGGTCCGGTTATTCCTCCATGATTGTCTCCGCCTTCAACTTCATCCCCGCAAGGTCACGGTGAGGAAGTATCGCCAGGGCATCGATTTCCTCGGTTACGTCGTCCTTCCACATCATCGGGTTCTCCGCACGCGGACGAAGAGGCGTATGTTTCGGAAGATGCGGGAGAAGGCGGAACAATGCGAGCGGGGCATCATCTTGCGTGAATCCATGGAACAGTCGCTGCAGTCGTACCTCGGCGTCCTCTCCCATGCGAACGCGTTCAGGCTAAGCCAGGATCTGCGCAATGTGTTCCAGTGACAGGACATCCTTCACAGTCGCGCGATGGCAAGAGCGCGCCTCACGCGCATCAGCACGGCGTCCGCCCCCCGCTCCTCCGCGATGGCGGCGGCCACTTCCGTTGCACCAGGGCTGTAGGCGCGGCCGGTGAGCGCCACTCTCAAAGGCCATAACAGCTGTCCCAGTTTCCATTCCCCTCCCTTCGCCTTCTCCTGGAACGCGGCGAGCAGGCGTTCGTGCGTCCATTCTTGTGCGGGGATGTCCTTCAACGTTTCTTCGATGGCCTCGAATGCATGCGGGAGGATCTCCTTCGTCACCTTCTGCTTCTCGTTCGCGAGCAGCTCCACGGTCACCTCCGGTTCCGCGTAGAAGAAGCCGAGCATCTCCGGCGCTTCCGCGAAGAACGTGATGCGTTCCCGGATGAGCGCGGCTTTCTTGCCGAACGTCTTGTCGTTGGCCGCATCCGGGAATTTCTCCGCAACGATGGGGCGGGTCCTCTCCGCGAATTCCTCGAGCGGGATCTTGCGCATCCATTGTCCTTGCAGCCAATCGAGCTTCCCGGTATCGAACACCGCCCCGCCCTTCTGCACGCGGTTGAGCGAGAACGCGGCGGTGAGTTCCGGGAGCGAGAAGATCTCTTGCGTGGTACCAGGGTTCCACCCCAGGAGCGCCAGGAAGTTCACGAGCGCCTCCGGCAGGTAGCCCTTGTGGATGTATTCCTCCACGGCCACTGCGCTCCCCTCGGCTCCGCTCGGGGTTTTCAACTCGCGCTTGCTCAGCTTGGTCCTGTCCTTGTTGAGGAGGAGCGGCACGTGCGCGTACGCGGGCGGCTTCCACCCCAGGAATTCGAAGAGCAGGAGGTGCTTGGGCAAGGAACTCAGCCACTCCTCGCCGCGCACCACCATGTCGATCCCCATCAAATGGTCATCCACGGCATGCGCCAGGTGGTACGTGGGGAAGCCGTCGCCTTTGAGGAGCACCTGGTCATCCACGGTGTGGCCCCGGAACCGCACGGTGCCGCGGATTTCGTCCTCGAACGTGATCAGCCTCTCGTGCGGCACGTTGAGGCGGACCACGCGGGGTTCACCGGCATCCAGCTTCTTCCTCACTTCATCGGGGCTGAGCGCGAGGCATGTGCGGTCGTACATCGGCGCCTGCTTGCGCGCTTCCTGCCGCTTGCGCATCTGCTCCAGCCTCTCGGGCGTGCAGAAGCAGTGGTAGGCGTGGCCTTTCGCCACCAGTCCATCGGCGTACTTCCCGTAGAGCCCCTGCGCCTGCCGTTCCGATTGCACGTAGGGCCCCTTTCCCCCTTTCTGTACCACCCTCCCCCCCTCCATCATCACGCCTTCGTCCGGCTCCAGCCCCGCCCAATGCAATGCGCGGAGGATGTTCTCCATGGCGCCGGGAACGGAACGCTCTTGGTCGGTGTCCTCGATGCGGAGGAGGAAGGTTCCCTTGGACTGCCGCGCGAGCAGCCAGGAGAAGAGGGCGGTGCGGAGCCCCCCCACGTGGAGGAAGCCTGTGGGCGATGGCGCAAAGCGCGTTCTCATGCGGGGGGATGATACTGGAATACCGGAGGGGAAGAATACCCTTGACTTTGGAATGCACGAGTTCACAATCCCCCCCGTCCATGGACATCCGCCTTCTTCCGCCGCGTCGCAGCGACATCTCCTAGGAGGTGGTGGAAGCAGCAAACCTTTTTCTTTCCCCCTCCACAGAGATACCGCAGGGAGGGTTTTTCATTCATGCCATCCATTCTCTCGCTACCACCGGCTCCCGAACTCTATATTCCTTTCTACGAGGGGGAGCTCATCAGCGTCAAAGCGAGCGGGAAGGAAATGAGCGGGGAGAAGGGCGAAGTGCTTGCACAGAGTATCGCGGAACTCGTGCGGAGGAATATCCGGATCGTGCTGGCGTACGGGGGAGGCGCCCAGGTTTCGCAGCTCTACAGGGAAACGTACGGTGAAGATCGCCCGATGAGGGACGGGGTGGCGGTTTGCGACGGAAGAGTGCTGCAGTGCGCGGAGCGCGTGCATGACCGCTTGGGGTTGGAGCTGCGCGAACGCCTGACGCGGTTATTGGATTGCGAAGTGGACGTCATTGACCCGAGGGAGGTGGCGTGCGAGTACATGGATTTCGAGGAGAGGGGCTTCGTCGGCGTGCCCGTAGGCATCGAAAACGAGATGCATGCCCCCGTGAGCTTGATCGGGTTCAACGGCCGCGTGGGCGGCCAGCGCGTGAACGTGAATGCGGACGACATCGCGCGTCTCCTGGCTCCTCGCATGAGGGAGAACTTCCTCGCGACGGAGACAGGCGGCGTTCTGGATCGCTACGATCCGGCGCGCGCCGGGGAGGGAACGGTTGTCCCCGTCATCTTCGCGGATGAAATACTGCCGAACGGCACGCATCCCCGGTACGCGGTGGAAGGAGGCATGAAGAAGAAGCTCGCATGCGCGCGCGCGATGGCATCTCATGCGCGGGTCGTCATCACGTCCGGAGAACATATTCCTGCGGAAATATTCAGCGTCGGCGGAAAAGGCACGCTCGTCGTGGCACGGGAGAGGATTTCGGCGGGCGCGCCGATGGAAAAGGAGAAGGACATCGTGCGCTTCGTCATCGACGGCTGCGAGCGTATCGGCCTCTTCCGTCCCCGTTCCGAAGCGGAGAAGAGGCGCGCCATCGATCGCCATCTCGTCCTCCGCGATCATACGCCTCTCGCCGGATGTGCCCTCATGGAGCATGACGACGGGAGCGTGGAATTGGGCACGCTGTGGGGCTACAACGGGATGGGGGTCATCCTGGCGCAGGCCGCCAGGGAGAAATTCCATGGTATGTCGGCATCGTACCGAACCCTCTTCGCGCTCACGTCGCCGGAGAACGAGCAGAACGCACTTGAGGAAGATCCCGCCTACAAGCGGTTTGCGCGGTACGGTTTCACGTTTCAAGGCCGCCTGAGTGACGCTGTGGCGGGGAAGCGCGCACCCGCGCACCTCCGATTCTACGATACGTCCGTACGCAATCCATACCTCTTCACCTACGCACGCCCGGAAGGAGTCACTCCGTGACGGACGAAGCCGCCGCGGTTCCCGCCACCTCCATGAACCACTCGCCAAATGTCGTTGCGAGTGTCATCGGCGGGCTCGGGTTCATGGCACCGCCACCGTGAACGTCACGGGCTCGAGGGGCTTGTCGTTCCCGTCGCGCGGGACGGCCGCGATGGCGTCCACGACGTCCATCCCCTTGGCTACCTTACCGAAGACCGTGTGCTGCCCGTTGAGCCACGGCGTCTCCGCGGCATGCACGATGAAGAACTGGCTTCCGTTCGTGTTGGGGCCGGCGTTCGCCATGGCGATGGAGCCGCGCACGAGGGGGAGGGAGGCGAGCTTGTCGTTGTACACGTACCCCCGTTGCTCGTTGAGCTGCTTGAGCGTGAGATCCGCGATCGCGGGATCGAGGCCGGGGTCATCCACCGCATCCTTCACCTTGCGCTTGTCGAGCCCGTAGCTATTGGCGTTGATCTCATCCTCGAACTTCTTCCCGAAGATACTCTCTCCGCCGGAGCCGTCCCCGTTGGGGTCGCCGCCTTGGAGCATGAAGTCGGGGATGACGCGATGGAAGGTGAGGTTGTCGTAGAAGCCGTTCCTGGCGAGCGTGACGAAGTTCGTTACCGTCTTGGGGGCGGCGTCGGCATCGAGCTCCAGGGTGATGTCCCCCTTCGTCGTCTTGAGCGTCACCGTGTGCTTGCCGGAGAGGACGGTGCCGTCGAACCGGAAGAGCGCCGCATCCAGGGATGAGGCGGAGGAAACGTTATTGGCAGATCCCTCCCGGTCGGGATTGGCCGTCGGATTGGAGGGGGAGCAGCTCACGAGCAGAAAGGCCAGCGCAAAAAGCGGGATGAGGAACTTGTACATACGCGGGAGAGCCTACTGAAGGCTGGAGGCTTGTGCAAGCCATCAGGACATATTTGTATATACGTCACCAGCAGGAGAAGGTTCATTCTATACAACCGCGACCACCGCGTCGGCAATGTCCTTCGCTGCAATCGGTCGGTGCAGCGTGCTCATCAGCCCTCCCATCGCTTCCAGCGCCGTTGTGTCGGCAAGGAGGCGTTGGACGGTCGGGACGAGCCGCGCGGGGAGGTCGTCCTGTTCGATCACCATGCATCCTCCGCTCCGCTCCGCCGCGCGCGCGTTGGCTTCCTGGTGGTCCTGCGCCACGCCGCGCAGCGGCACGAGAATCGCGGGGATGCCGTTGGCGGCCAGTTCCGCAATGGATCCCGCCCCGCTGCGGCTGAGGGCGAGGGTGGCGAGGGCGTAGAGGTGCGGGAGTTCATCGTGGGCGAATGGAGCGGACCAGTATCCCGCGCGCGGCGTTGCGCCGGCTTTCCCCGGTCCCGTGAGATGGATCACATTGCAGCGCAAGAGGAGTTCATCAAGGCGTGCCGCGACGGTCTCGTTCAGCGCTTGCGCGCCCTGGCTTCCGCCGAGCACGAGGAGGACGGGCTTGTCCCCCGTGAAGCCGGTGGTCGTCATTCCCTCCCCCCGGTTTCCTTGCGTCAGTTCGGGACGGATGGGATTGCCGGTGAAAACGGACTTCGGGATTCGGACCTCGGGCTTCGGATCAGCCATGCCAAGGCAAACAGTTCTTGCCCAGCGTGCGATCAGGCGGTTCGCCCTGCCCATCACGGCGTCGGACTCGTGGAGGACGATGGGGATCCTCCTCCGCCTCGCCGCCAGGGCGACGGGCACGCTCACGGCTCCTCCTTTGCAGAACACGGCGTGAGGTCTGAAAGAATCCAACATGGCGCCCGCTTCCCGCAATGCCTTGAGGAAGGCGAACGGAAACTTCCACGTGCGTTTCGGGAGGGGAAGGGCGGTATGGGGCAGATCCTCGCGTCGGAGGAACGATGTCTCTTCCTCGCGCCGCGCGCAGACAATGTGGAGCGACGCGTCCGGCACTTGCTCCCGCAGCGCCCGCGCCACCGCCACGCATGGGGCGAGGTGCCCCAGGGAGCCGCCGCCTGCGAGGAGGAAGCGTTTCGTCATCGTGGGAACAGGGCGAGACCCGCTCCCTTCACATCCCGCCGCGGTGAACGCGCCGTCACATGCTCCGTGGAGTGCATGGAGATGTTGAGGAGGATCCCCACTCCCGCCAGGAGGGAGACGAGCGACGAGCCGCCTGCGCTGATGAAGGGGAGCGTGAGGCCGGTGATGGGGAAAAGCCCCACGTTGACGGCAACATTGAGGATGGTCTGCACGCCGATCCAGGAGCTGATGCCCGTGGCCACCAGGAACCCGAAGCGGTCGGGCGCGTGCTGCGCGATACGGAATCCCCTGTAGATCAGGATGCAGTACATCCCCAGAACGATGAGCAGGCGCAGGAAGCCCAACTCCTCCGCCATGGCGGCGAAGATCATGTCCGCCTGCACTTCCGGCAGGTAGCCGAACTTCTGGATGGACTTGCCGTACCCCACGCCGAACAGCCCCCCGCTTCCGATGGCGATGAGCGCCTGCTTGATCTGGAACCCGATGGACTCGGTGATGGTCGGGTCGTCGGGGAAGAGGAAGGCGATGAAGCGGTTGCGGATGTACTCCTTCTGCAGGATGACGGGCAGCCCCATTACCCCCGCGAGCCCGCCCCCCAGGAAGAGGTGGAAAACGTTCCCTCCCGCAATGAAGAACATCACCACGGCGATGCCGCTGATGATGAGGAACGTGCCGAAGTCCGGCTCCAGCGCGATGATGAACGTGCTCACCACAAGGACCGTGGCGAACGGCAGGAAGCCCTCCTTGAACGTGCCGATGAGCTGCTCGCGCTTCTGCAGCCACACCGCCAGGTAGAAGATAAAGGCGAGCTTGAAGAGCTCCGACGGCTGGAGGGAGAACATCCCCACGCGCAGCCAGCTGCTCGAGGTCCCCCACCCGGCGCTCAACCCCGGGATGAACACGGCCAGGAGGAGCGCGAGCGCGAGAAAGTAGAGCGTGCGCGCATGGCGTTCCCAGAAGCGGTAGGGCACCACCGTGAAGAACGCCAGCACCCCTATCCCCACCACGACGTGCATGAAGCTGCGGGTGAGGTAGAAGGAGTTGGTGGGTCCGGCAAGCGAACCGGCCTGCGTGAGGTGGAGCGTGAGCTGGTAGCTCTCGAACACGCTTACGCTCGCGATCATCGCCAGCCCGAACAGCGTGAGCACCGCCGTGATGCCGAGGAGCAGTAAATCCAGGCGTCGGAACATGGGAGCCCAGTATAGGGCTTGGTTGCGTACTTCTCTACTGCCCTTGTATCGGGGGACTTCGGACTAAGGATAAGGAATAACGTATCTTCAGCGGATGAGTATATTCCATTGCCCTTCGTCCCTAGTCCTGTTGCGCCTTCGACGTATACTGAGGCCATGCTTCCTTTCATTCTCTCCTCCTCCGCAGCCCTCTTCCTAAGCCTGCTCGGGACCGTTCTCGTCAACGCTTTCCTGCGCGCGCGCATTCCCTTCCTGGGCGCGTTCGCGGGGCTGGAGCGCTCCGTGAATCCCGGCATCGCGTTCGGCGTGCGCCTGCCCGTCATCCTCCAGGCGGCGCTGACCGCGCTCGCGCTCATCATCGTGTTCATCCTCGCGTGGAAAGGGCGGCAGTCGCGCTTCCGGCAGGCGGCCTTCGGGCTCATTGCCGGAGGCGCGCTGGGGAACATCATCGACCGCATCCCCGACGGTCTCGTCACCGATTTCATACAAGTGGGCACATTCCCCGTCTTCAACGTGGCGGATAGCTGTATTACCATCGGTGTCGGATTGTTGCTGGTGGAGAGCCTGCGCTATACTCCCAACCCCTATGGGCATCAGTTACCACGTGCGCGGCGGTAAGCCCCTTTCGGGCGAGGTGAGCGTGGGTGGCGCAAAGAACGCCGCTCTTCCGCTGATTGCGGGTGCGCTCCTGGCGGATGGCGAGACGGTGCTCACGAACGTCCCCAAGCTGCGCGATACCTTAGCCATGCTTGCGATCCTGGAGTTCCTGGGGGCGGAGACATCCTTCGAGGACGGCATACTCCGCATCCGCACCTACAAGGTCCGCAGCAAGCCCATCCCCGCCTCGTACGTTTCCACGCTGCGCGGCTCGATCGTGCTGCTCGGCCCCCTCCTCGCGCGCTTCGGCGTAGTGGAGATGTCGTACCCGGGCGGGTGCGTGCTGGGCAAGCGGCCGGTGGGCGCGCACATCGAGGCGCTGGTGCAGCTGGGCGCCGTGGACATGAGCAACGAGGACGTCCTCCACCTGCAGGGGGCGCTGCGCCCCGGGCGCGTTGTCCTGCCGGAGTTCTCCGTCACGGCTACGGAGAACGCCGTCCTGGCCGCCGCCCTGCTCCCCGGCGAAACGACCGTGGAGCTGGCCGCAGCGGAACCGCACGTGCGGGACGTGGAGACTTTCGTGGAGGAGATGGGAGCGTCAGTGGAGGGCAAGGGGACGCACGCCGTCACGGTCCGCGGTCGCAAGGACCTCAGGCCCGCCACGCACCGCGTCATCCCCGACTATCTGGAAGCAGGGGCGCTGGCGCTCACCGGACTCGTCACCCGGGGGAAAGTTTCGGTGCGTGGGGTGGATGCCTCGCACCTCACGTCGTTCCTCGACCTCCTCCGCCGCGGCGGGTGTGCGTGGGAGTTCCAGCCGGAAGGAGGCGTGCTCACGGTGGACGGCGAAGCCTCGCAGTGCCGCGCCATGAACGTCCGCACGAACATCTTCCCCGGCTTCCCCACCGACCTCCAGGCGCCGCTGGGCGTGGCGCTCACCCAGGCGTCCGGCGTCAGCCGCATCTTCGAGCGCATGTACGAAGGACGGTTCGGGTACCTCTACGAGCTGGAGAAGATGGGGGCGCACGTGGAGATCCTCAACGCGCACCAGGCGCTCGTCATCGGCCCCACGCCGCTCAAGGGGCGCA
This sequence comes from uncultured Candidatus Peribacteria bacterium, assembly GCA_964358505.1. GTDB lineage: Bacteria > Patescibacteriota > Gracilibacteria > Peribacterales > Peribacteraceae > CAIKAD01. The sequence continues at coordinate 20,337 of CAYHOS010000003.1, read as the reverse complement.
TCGTGGCGAGCAACGACATCCGCGCCGGGGCAGCCATGGTGCTGGCGGCGCTCTGCGCCGACGGCGAAACCACCATCACCGATGTGCGCTACATCGAGCGGGGCTACGACCGCCTGGATGAGAAGCTGCGGTCGCTTGGGGCAAGGATTGAGAGGGTGGAAGAGAAAGAGTAATATAGTTCCGATGGCCCTCACCTTCACCACTCTCGGCGGCTCCTGCGTACGCATCGGCGGCGCGGAGCGCCCCGTCCTCGTCTTCCCGGATTCCGCCAAGGCGGGGGGCAAGGACGTGCTCGCCCTCCTTTCCAATCCGGAAGAGGAAATCCGCGAGGGCGTCATCTCCTGGCCGGGCGAGTACAACGCCGCCGGCGTTTCGATGCGGGGAATCGGGCACGGCGACGGCCAACAGGTCTCCTACGTGGTGGAACTGGAGGGCATCCGCTGCGGCTTCCTTTCTTCCCCCCTCCAAGATTGGACCGACAAGCAGCTGGAGATGGTGGGCGATATCGACGTGCTGGTGATCCCGGCGGAGAAGCAGAAGATTGCGCAGAAGCTCATCGATGAATTCGATCCGCGCATCCTCATCCTCATCCCCACGGACGACAAGGACGCGTACGCCGCCCTCGCGAAACTGGTGGGCGTGAAGCCGGACTCCGCCATGTCCGACTACAAGATGAAGGGAACGCTGCCGGCGGAAGGGAGGGAGGTAGTCGTCCTCAGGAAGTAACGGCCATTCTTGGCCGCGGGAAGGAAGACATGGGCTGGATACCACATGCGAAATGCGCGATACTTTTCCTTGCCCGCTCCTGTAGTTCAACGGATAGAACGATCCTCTCCTAAGGGATAAATGCAGGTTCGATTCCTGCCAGGAGCACCATTCAGTTTCGCTTCGTGAAGTCTTCTCTGCATGATAATGATATGCAGGCCTGTCCTCCGTAGTCCCCAAAGGGACGAAGGAGGATTCGATTCCTGCCAGGAACACCATCCTTCGCGCGTCGCAGCCGCCGTCCGAGACACTGGCGTCAGTATGGATTTTCTTGCACCTGATGCCGCGCTGCGGATCGCGGGTTTTCCTCCAGATTCTCCTTTGTGCCACTTTGTCATTCTGAGGGGTTGTAGACGATTGACGGCGGAAATAGGACGAGGAAAATGGCGCGGATGCCTACCTTTGCCCTGCGTCACCCGTGCCAGGAGGAGTCGGCGGAAGGAAAGCGAAACGCCCGGCATCCTGAGGCCCATGGCCGGCAGTGCAGCGCCGAAGTCGCCATGCTGATGGAAAGGTTTAGACAGGAAGCCATGAGATCATCGCCGGACGCTCCACTCCCCAAGCCGATCGGCCGCATTGAAAATCTCGTGAGACTCTATGGTTCACGGTTTGGATTCATGGAACGCTGGCCGCGGCGTTGGTAGCGCGATGGGGAACGGCGTGACACAATGCTCCCATGACGTTCTTCCATGCCGTCCTCTTGGGGGTGGTGGAAGGGATCACCGAGTTTCTCCCCGTCTCCTCCACCGCGCACCTCATCCTCGCGTCCCGCCTCCTCCGCCTGGAGCAGACGGAGTTCCAGAAGACGTTCGACATCGCCATCCAGATGGGCGCCATCCTTGCCGTCGTCGTCCTGTACGCGCGCCCCATGGCGCGCCGCTTCGACGTATGGCTGCGCGTACTGGCGGCATTCCTCCCCACGGTGGTCCTGGGCGCGCTGTTCTACCGATTCATCAAGGGATTTTTGATGGAGAGCATTCCCGTCGTTCTCTGGGCGCTCCTCCTGGGCGGCGCAGCGCTCATCGCCTTCGAGCTGCTCCACCGCGAGAAGGGCGACGCCGTAGACGATGCGAGCGGCATCACATTCGGCCAAGCCGTAGTCATCGGCCTCTGCCAAGCCCTCGCCTTCATCCCAGGCGTTTCGCGCGCTGCGGCGACGATCATCGGCGGATTGCTGCTCGGCATCCGGCGGAAGGTGATCGTGGAGTTCTCGTTCCTCCTGGCTGTGCCGACCATGGTTGCCGCCGTCAGCCTCGACCTCGTCCAAGCGGCGCCCTCCTTCTCCGGGCGCGAGATCGCCCTTCTCGCCGCAGGCCTCCTCACCTCATTCGTCGTGGCGTTCCTAAGCATTCTCTGGCTGCTCCGCTTCATCCAGCGGCATTCCTTCACGCCGTTCGGGATCTATCGTATCGTCCTCGCCGCCGCGCTCTGGATGGTTCTCCTCTAAAACGGTGTATGGACAATGTATAGACATCCCTCACCAGAGGAACGCGAGCGTGAGTATCCCCCAGATTCCCGCGTACACGGCGAGCGTGATGCTTGTCACCAGGAGTGTTGTCCGGCGTTCCATACGGCCATGGTGACGCCGTGGGAGGCGGAATCTTTCGGCGGAACGGTTCTCCAACGGATTTCGGCATTTCCACAAGGTCTTCCTGTAAGGAATGTGGCAAAGCCTCGTCACTATTTCCGCACCTCTTCGCTCGTCTTCGACCTCGACATCTTCCGCAAGGAAGAATCGACAAGTGACTCGGACGGGCAGGGGTTTTTTCGTGGAAGGGCACCTACGGCATCCCGGCGGCCGGTCTTCCCTCACCGGGAAGAGGATATGCAACCCAAACCCAAGAGGAAGGAGCAAGAGGAGTGCGGCGATTGAGGGGAAGCCACACAACCCCCTGCCGCCCCTGCAAGTTACACTTGCGCCGCTGTACGGTACCATATCATACCCGTCACCCCTGTACGGGGCCGTCCATCCGTCCCCCTCCCGGTTATGCGCCGCACGCTCTTCATCGCCGTTGCCATCCTCCTTCCCCTCGGCGCGCTGGCGTTGGATTACACCAACAGCAGCGCGCAGTACACGGATGCGCCGTTCTCCAAGCCGGAGGCCGTGGCGATCAGCGTGCTCACCAACCTGGGCGTGGTGAAGGGAAACCCCGACGGCACGTTCGCCGCCAAGCGCTCGCTGAACCGTGCGGAATTCCTCAAGATAGCCATGCTCAGCGCCCCCGTTTCCACGGGGCAGGGGGAGGGAGGGTGCTTCCCCGACGTGCCGGCGTCGGAGTGGTTTGCGGCGTACGTGTGCGGGGCCAAGGAGTCGGGCATTGTGGAGGGGAACCCCGACGGCAAGTTCCATCCGGAACGCCCGGTGAACTACGCGGAAGCCCTGAAGATGCTGGCCAACCTCTTCCGCTACACGCGCACCGCCCTCTCTTCCGACGCGTGGTATGACCCCTACGTCCGCGCCGCGCGGGAACACGGCACCTTGTTGCCCCTGAGCATCACTCTGGATACCCCCCTCACGCGGGGCCAGATGACGCGCCTCACCGCCGCTTTCGTGGCGGAGGCTCGTGGAGAGTTGGCGCAGTACCGCGTAGCGGAGCAGGGAAAGGCGCTCTCATCATCCTCTTCCGTATCGTCCGGCACGGGAAGTTCCACATCCTCTTCCTCATCGTCATCGACATCGTCCTTCCCCTCTTCATCTTCTCTCTCCTCTCTCTCCTCTCTCTCCTCTTCATCTTCCTCCCCCCCCTTCCTGTCCCTTCCGGCAAAGAGCCGCTTCCTCATGGTGGGGAACTGGAGCGAGCCCATAGCGAGCGCCACCTTCAATTCCACGCTGGAGCCCGCGCTCATCCGCAACGTGACCGTGAAGCTGAAGACGAAGATCTCCTCCATCAGCAGCATGGAAGTGCTGGATCGCGACAGAGTGCGTGTGGGGCTGCTCGCCCTGGACTACACGGATGACGATGACCTCACCTGGACGGGCACGTTCCTGGGGAGCGGCGCGTATGTCTTGCCCAAGAACACGGAGCGCACACTGGCAGTGCGCGTGCTTCTCAAGGCCAAGGATGCTGGGGGCGTCTCCGAGCAGCTCGTGCAGGTGGACACCTTCACCATCGTAGCGGAGGGGGAATGGAGCCATAATTCCTTCGGTTCCGCGCCGCAAACGTACACTTTCCCCAAGCACCAGACCACGATGGCGATTATCACCGAGGTGAAGAATATGCTTCCCGAGCAGGGCGTTCTGCAGGTGGGGAGCCACCAGTTGCTGGGGGAGTTCTCCTTCGCCGGCTCGGGTGTGGCCACCGTGTCGCCCCGCATCCAGAATATCGCGTTCACGGTGAACAAGAGCACCACCATCGCCGTGTCCGACTGGCAGGTGCAGGCGGCGGAGGGCGGGGAGATTCTCCCCTGCTCCGTTTCGGAAATGATCGTGAGCTGCCTCACGTTGCCCGAGAGCATGGGGACCTTGGGCGCCACGCCGCGTTCGCTGCGCCTCTTCGGCGACATTGCGGTGGACCAGGGCGCGCAGTACCCCTTCCTCCAGGCGGACCTGCAGGAGGCGGGGACGGTGGGCACGGGCGGCGCCATCCACTGGACGGACGGCTTGGGGCGCTTCACGTGGACGGAGCTGAACACGCCCATTGCGAGGGGGACGAAGTGGCAGGGATGAACCGTTTCTCGTTTCTGGTTTGCTCGTTGTTCGTTTTCCATCGTATCGAGTAACGAGCAAACGAGCAACCAGCAACTCTTCGGAGCAACTTCATTTGTTCAATGCTCCTGCAATCTCCTTTGCCATGTTCTCAGTAGCAGCCTTCGCCGCCTCCTGCCAATCGTCCTTGTTCGAAGCGAAGATGATGCTGCGTGCCGCGTTGACGATGGCGCCCGTTCCATCCGGGATAAAACCATGGACGACATCTGCGGCGCTTCCTCCCTGAGCCCCGTACCCGGGAATCAGGAAAGGGATATGCGGCATGAGCGTGCGGAGATACTTCAATTCTTCCGGATACGTTGCGCCCACCACGGCGCCCACGGAAGAGAAGTTGGTCTGCGGCCCTCCATGCTGCGCTCCCCAGCTCTCCACGAGCTGAGCCAGATGCTCGTGCACCGTTTCGTCCCCCGTGGGGAGGTCCTGCAGCTCGCCCGAGGAGGGGTTGCTCGTCTTCACCAGGACGAAGACGCCCTTGTCGTTCTTCACGCACCGCTCGATGAACGGCTTGATGCCGTCGGAGCCGAGGTATGGAGAGACGGTGAGGGCGTCGATGGGCGAGCCCGCACTCAGGTAGGCGTCCGCGTATGCCTCGCACGTGGAGCCGATATCGTTGCGCTTCCCGTCCGCGATCACCACCATCCCCTGCTCCTTGGCGTATGCGCATGTCTCCCAGAACACCTTCATCCCCTGCCAGCCGAGCACCTCGAAGTACGCCATCTGAGGTTTCACGGCGGCCGCTATGTCCTTGGTGGCATCCACGATGCCCTTGCAGAACGCCAGCACGCCCTCGGGTGTTTTCGGCAGGTTCGCCGGAAGCTTGCCAAGCTGCGGATCGAGACCGACGCACACGGGGGATTTCCCCTTCGTGGCGCGCGTGAGGGAGTCGGCGAAGTGCATCGAGGGGATTGTAAAGGACCAAGAACCAATATCCAATGACCAAATTCTGGGGTTAGGTAACCGAAGTATTCCTTACAATAGTTTCGAATATCCGAATGAGTTCATTGCATTCCTGTAGAAGTTTCTGTCTTTCTCCCTCAAAGGCGGATGGAGTATGGGAACGAAGAAGCTGTAGCCAATAAGCGCTTTCACGAGTTTCTTTACGGCAAATTTTTATCCTATACACAAAGTCAGGTTTGCTCACAGCCTCATCTGCTTCCAAGTAATTCGCACCAACTGACCCTGTTGATCGAAACAGCTGATCACAGTCGTTGATAGTGCAGTGATTGCGAGGAAAATGACGAAGCAACTGACGCGCGTCTAATGCAAATTTCCGGGTACGGTCTGCAAGACGGAATGGTTTGTTCTGCCGGTGCTCTGTACGTTGAGAATTGGTCATTGTTCCTTGGTCATTGGTCATTCGCTTGCCTGTACTGCAGCGCCTCCGCTACATGCGGTGCGGTGATGTCCTTCTCCCCGGCCAAATCCGCGATGGTGCGGGCGACCTTGATGGTGCGGTGGTAGGCGCGCGCGGAGAGGCCGAGGCGCTGGGTCGCCTGGCTGAGCAGCTTCTGCGACGGGGCGTCCAGCGGGCACAGCTCGTCTATGTGCCGCACGCTCATCTCCTTGTTGGTGGAAATGGGGAGGCCCTTGAACCGCGCGCGCTGGCGTTCCCGCGCCTGCGCGACGCGCGCGCGTATCTCGCCGGAACCATTGCCATTCTGCGATGTCCGCTTCCCCAGGTCCTCAATGGGCACGGGACGGATATCGATCTTGAGGTCGATGCGGTCGAGGAGGGGGACGGAAATGCGGCGTTGGATCTTGAGGGCATTACCGCCGCCGTTCTCCGGCGGGTTCATGGCCGCCACCATGATGAAGTCCGCCGGGAACGTGACGCTCCCCTGGGCGCGCGTGATGGTGATGGTGCGGTCCTCGAGAGGCTGGCGGAGCACTTCCAGCACCTGCGCGGGGAATTCCGCGAGCTCGTCCAAGAAGAGCACGCCGCGGTGCGCGAGCGAGATTTCCCCCGGGCCGGGGATCTGCCCTCCCCCCACGATGCTCACGCCGCTCGCGGTATGGTGGACGGCGCGGAAGGGGCGGCGGGTGAGGAGCGGCGTGCCCTGGGGGAGCAGGTTGGCCACGGAGTAGATCTGCATGACCTCGATGGATTCTTCCTGCGTGAGGGGCGGGAGAATGCCGGGGAATGCGCGGGCGAGGAGCGTCTTCCCGGAGCCGGGCGCGCCGCAGAGGAGGATATTGTGGCCTCCCGCCGCCGCGATCTCCATGGCGCGCTTCGCCTGTTCCTGCCCGCGGATATCCCGGAAATCAATGGCATCCTCCCCTCTCCCGGCAGGGGCGCCGCTTGCCCCCGAATGGGGCCCCTTTGAGGCCGGCGGGTCCACGCGCGGCGGTTCCCGCTCCCCCTTGAGGATCGCCAGCAACTCCTCCAAGCTCTCCGCCCCGATGACCTCGATGCCGGGGATGAGCGCGGCTTCCGGGGCGTTCACGGACGGAACCACGAGCGTGCGGACGCCGCGCTTGCGGCAGGCAATGGCCGCAGGCAACACGCCCGATACGTGCCGCAGGTGTCCGTCGAAGGCCAGTTCCCCAAGGAAGGCCATTGTCCGCAAGCGTTCTTCGTCGAGGGAGAGCCGTTCGAGGGAAAGGAGAAGGCCGATGGCAATGGGGAGGTCATAGCGCGGTCCGATCTTGCGCAGGTCGCCGGGAGCGAGGTTCACGGAAATCACGCAGCCGCCGGGGATCCGCTCGCCGCTGGAACGCAAAGCCATGCGCACCCGTTGCTTGCTTTCCTGCACCGCGGTGTCGCCGAGGCCCACGATGAAGAAGCAGGAATCCTCGCCGCGCGCCACCCCCACTTCCACGGTGATGCGTCCGCAGTGGAGACCGACGTTGGCAAAGGACGTGAGGGAGGTGAGCATGGGAGATGGAAGAAGAGGAGGCTGCCGCATGCCAGTGTACCTTCGTCCACCTCTCTCCTGGCAAGGGAAAAGGGGTAGACGGTCGTACACCTTTAGGATGTAACCTTCATCATATGCCCGGCGTTCCATGGGGATGTAGAACGTCTTTGATGGCTTGGGGGAGAGGATTATTGGAGATGATGGAAAGAAACCGAAGAAACCGAGGAATCCAAAGAAACCAACGGGGGTTACAGTGATGGTATGAGACACAAGCGTCCCTTCGAGAACATCATCGCTTGGCAGGAAGCCCATAAACTCTGTTCCTCCACTCCCTCATTCCCATGGAACCCTCTCCCCTTCCTTCCTCTCCTCCACCCGCCCCCCATCTCCTTCTGGGGCGCGAGGGCGAAGACATCGTGGAGCGCCATCTCCGCCGCCTCGGCTGGAACATCCGGGCCCGGAATGTCCGTGTGGGACGCAGGGATGAGATTGATCTCATTGCCCTGGAACCGGTGGATGATGTCCTCGTCTTCGTGGAAGTGAAGACGCGACGGGAACCGAGTGACGTCTTCCCCGCGCGGCTCGGCGCGCACCAGCGCAAACGGCAGCGGATGCTCCGCGCGGCGCGGCGGTGGGTGGCGCGGGAGGATTACCAGGGCGGGTACCGCGCAGATTTGATTTGCGTGGAAGGCGGCCGCGTTACACAGCACATCAGGGGCATCAACGCGCGTGAGCGGAGAGAGCGATGAGGGTCATGTTCCTTCCTCCGCCGAGGCCCACCCCGCGACCACTACCGCCTTCCCCGTGGCCATCACGGCGTGCGCCGGCCACTCGCGCGTGTTCAGGCCGCTCTCGAGCATCTTGGCCCACGTGCGCTTCTTCAGCCTGCCTTCCAGGAGGAAGAGGGGCATGGCGGCGCCCGTGAGGACGGGGATGGTCACGCTGATGCGGTCGGGGACGGGGACGGCGTCGTTGTGCGTAGCGAAGGCAAGGCGCGAGGCCTCGTACGCTTCGGGCGGGAGGGGCGGGAAGAGCGAGGCGATGGAACCGTCCTCCGCCATGCCCAGCGTCACGATGTCCGGCTGGCCCTTGGCGAAAAGCTCCTTGAGCGCGTTCTCGTATTCGTTCACGCACTCCGGCAGCGCTTTCCAGGTGTCGGGCGCCACGAACTGAGCCGCGGGGTGCCCCACCTTCTTCAAGAGCGACTCCTCGATGGCGCGCCGGTTGCTCTCTTCCCGGTCGGGGGAAACGTACCGCTCGTCCACCAAAAACACCCATACGTTCTGCCACTCCAGCGGGCGCTCAGCCAGCGCGGCGTACACGGGCAGGGGCGTCTTGCCGCCCGAGAGGCCCATCACGCAACGGCCCGCCTTGGCGAGCACGTTGCCGATCTGCTTCTCCAGCACGTCGGCCGCCTGCTTGATGAACTTGTCATGCGTCTCGGCTTCAAAGAGTTCGCATTGCATAGGGACGAGGGATGGTAGCATGTATTCCCATCCCTTGCACCCCCACAAAACTCTGCTAGGATCGCCCTACACCACCGCCTATCCAGAGAGGCGCTTAGGGTACTGGCCCGTCTGAAGCGCCCCCCAACCTCCCTCACGGGAACGGTGGGAAATCCAGCCCCAACCGGGGGAAGATAGCTCGCAGCTCAACGCTTCCTCTCGTACGGGGAGGCGGGTTCCCTGAAGACGTCCGGTCCTTGTTCTTTCCTTTCTGCGGCCTTCGGCCGTATCCGCGCACCAACGATGCATCGGATCCGGTCACGGCCTACGGCCGCACCTGCGCGGCATGCCACGTTGATCCTTTACCTCCTTCCTTCAGACCTGTTTCTTTCCTTTCTGCGGCCTACGGCCGCATCCGCGCAACATGTTGCGCGGTTACGATTCGCTTCCTGTTTTCTTTCTCCATCCTTGTATGTCCCATTACATCACCTCTGAATCGGTGACGGAAGGTCACCCCGACAAGCTCTGCGACCAGATCAGCGACGCCATTCTGGATGACGCGCTGCGGCAGGACCCCAACGCCCACGTGGCGTGCGAATGCCTTGCCACCACAGGCCTCGTGGTGGTGGCGGGCGAGATGCGTACCAAGGGGTACATCCCCATCGCGGAGATCGCGCGCAGGACCATCGAGGAGATCGGCTACGACGACGCCGTGTTCGGCTTCGACCACAAGGCGTGCGCCGTGGTGGTCTCCGTGGGGGAGCAGAGTTCCGATATCCAGATGGGCGTGGATTGCGACAAGAACAAGGAGCACGAGCAGGGCGCGGGCGACCAGGGCCTGATGTTCGGCTTCGCGTGCGACGAGACGAAGGAACTCATGCCGCTGCCCATCGCGCTTGCGCACAAGCTCACCAAGAAGCTCGCGCAAGTCCGCAAGCGCAATGGCCTCACGTACCTGCGGCCGGACGGCAAGAGCCAGGTGACGGTCCAGTACGGGGATGATGGCCGCCCCGAGCGGATCGAGTGCATCGTGGTCTCCACGCAGCACGCGGAGGACGTGAGCCACAAGCAAATCTGCAAGGACATCCGCAAGCACGTCATCGAGCCCGTGTGCGGGAATCTGATGGACGGCAAGACCAAGGTGCACATCAACCCCACCGGGCGCTTCGTCATCGGCGGGCCCCCCGGGGACTGCGGACTCACGGGCCGCAAGATCATCGTGGATACCTACGGCGGGTACAGCCGGCACGGGGGCGGCGCCTTCTCCGGCAAGGACCCGAGCAAGGTGGACCGCTCCGCCGCCTACGCCGCGCGCTGGATCGCCAAGCACGTGGTGAAGGCCAAGCTGGCGCGCAAGTGCGAAGTGCAAGTGGCGTACGCCATCGGCATCGCGGCGCCCGTCTCCGTCCACGTGGAAACATTCGGTACTGGAAAAGTCAGCGACCGCAAGATGGAGAAGGCGATCACCCAGGTCTTCGACCTCCGCCCCGCCGCCATCATCCGCGACCTCGACCTCCTCAAGCCGCAGTACCGCAAGCTCGCAACGTACGGCCACATGGGAAGGGAAGACCTGGGCGTGAAGTGGGAGGTGTGTGATCGCGTCGAGAAGTTGTTGAAAGCGGTGAAGAAGGGATAGTTCTCGGTTATGTTCATGAAGGCTTTGCGTTGATCAACTGTACGGCCTTAACGGTAATAAGTGTCACCAAGCGTTGGCGCAGTACTGATGCCTCTTCCGGTAACAGGCATACCTCATTCAGAATCCTCTGAAGTTTACGCACGCAGTAGTGCCTGCCAATGAGATTCCAAACCTCTGGCGATAACGACACTCCTTGTGGCAGGTGATCAGCGACAGCGAGAAACTCAAGTGCGTCATCATATCTATGTGTCTCAATGAACTCAGAAAAAGGGGAAGTGCCCCGCTCATTGTCAGGAATGAACGCTCGTGCGTTATCGAGAAGTTCCCGAATGTGTTCCAGATTCTGCGACAGCTGATAGTATCGGGATACATCTATCACAGAACTGACGGCAGTGATCGATTCTCCTTCCATAACTGGGTTCATCTTAGCATGGAAAGGTCTGTGCTCTCCGATGCGCTTTCCCGAGTGTTCCTCCCGTTTCTGGCAAATTGCATAATGGATAGAAAAATGCTATAATCATGATAATAAGAAACATGGATTTCGCCCAGTTCCAAGCCGGCCTTTCGGCGCTCCTCTTGATCCCTGCGGGGCAAAAGGAGAGGTCGCTCACCGTGGGCAAGGTGCTGGCAGAGGCTGACCGCCTGGAATTCCTGCGGCACCTGCAGGAGATGGACCGGCAGCTACGGGAAGTGGAGGAGGAGAGGGGGCAATTCCTGGCGAATGCGGAACAGGTGATGGTCCGGGTGGAGCACGCGGTAGTCCGGCTGGAGCGCGAGGGCGAGGAGCAGACTGAACATGAGTACGAGATGCAGACCGTGGAAGCGCAGCTTTCCCCTCCTCCCCATGGCGCTTGAGACTCCCAAGCCGCCGGCCATACCGGAGACGCCCGCCAAGCCGGAGAAGAAGACGACGGTGAAGACAAGGCCGCCGGAAGGCGAGGCGGAAAGGAGGGCGGACGCGTTGGATAAGCGATACCAACAAATCTTCAACCATCTCTTTGTCAAAGCTGTTGAGGCAAAGCAAGCGCTGCTGGCGAAAGAACCTTTCTTACAGGAAATTGGAAAGCAAAAACTTCTCGTTTCCTACATGCGCAGCAATCCTCCGCTGAATGTTGAATCACAGGCATTGGCGATGGAGTTCCTCAAGCGGTGCGACATGGTGCTGGAATTGAACGCGGCGTTCGCGGCGGGCAAGGCGGAATACCGCGGAAACGTTGCCGATATCGAAGCGGTGGAAGCCGACGGTTCCGGCAAGTTGTGGGCCGCCCTCAAAGGGTACCGGGCGCGGGAGAGGGCAATCTTCAATCGGATGGATGCGACGCTGGCGGAATTTGAGAAACGGTACGGCATCACCCCCCCGCAACCCGCGGCAGCACCGTCACCCGCGCCTTCGCGTTCAGCTGTTGATGCTTCCCCGTTCCAACCTCCCGCAACACCCGAGGCAGTTGCCGTGCCGGCCTCTTCGGATATTGCCGCGGTTCCGAGGGATGCGACGACTGAGGTGCAGCCCGTGCCGGTCTCTGCCGTCCCCGATGCGTACGGGTACCGCGTGGGGCAGACGCGCACGCGGTTCCAGAAGGAGTTGCGGCCTGGCGCCGATGACGGCTTCAAGTACACGCAAGTCTACGAGGGGAACGGCATGTGGCGGCTGGTCCCCGCGGGGGTCCCGCCGAACCGCCTTGCCGAACTCCCGCAGCGCGAAAAGTCCCCGCCGCGCACGGGCCCCGGCGCTCCCGTGGATGCCAAGGGATCCCCGGATTACTCCACTCCGGAAAGGACGCTGCGCACCATTGCGCGGCTCGTGGCGCCCTCCATGCCCATCGGCACGTTCCGCGCACTGGAAGGCAAGCAACGCTGGGGCGGGCGGGATTGGGAGAAGCTTCAATCGTTGGATGCGCAGGTGAGGAGCGCCGCCCGCGAGGCGGGGGTTCCCGATACCGTCCTCAACGCCGCGCCGCCGCGCACCCCGCACGAGTTGCGGCGGTTCCTCCACCTGGTGGTGCGGGCGGCGGATTATCCCGCGCAGGTGGTGAAGCCGGAGCCCGAGCCGCAACCGGAGCCGGAAACAGCGGAGGCGCCTTCGAAGAAGACGCAGTTCGAGACTCCCACGCATGAAGGATTGCAAACGGAACACCCGCCCCGCCCCGCGCCCGAAATGACGCCGTCGGAGGCGGAGAAACAGGAAGCGCGGGGAATCGCTGCGCCCGACCAGGCGCAAGAGACTGCTGCATCAAAGGAAGGCATCACCCGGTCAGTAGGTACATTCCTGGAGAAGTTTGGTGCGTGGTGGAAGGGGTTGTGGGGGGAGAAGGCTCCTTCCGCGGAGCCCGAAACGGAGGCGTCTGGCGGAGTTGAAGAGGAGGAGAAGGTGAAGAGTGCGACGGAGCGTTCCTCGGTTGCCCTAGAGAAGTACATGAACTCCGGGCTTTCTCCGCAGCGAGAAGATGCGGTGCGTGCGCTTCACGACGAAATCAGAGTAATCGATGGCGCCGTTGAGCGCCGCATCGGTACACCTGAACAGCTTGCCCGCTGGCAGGAGAGGCGGAAGAAAGCGGAAGAGATCATGAAGGAGCATGAGAGGATGGGCGGAACCGTGACGGGATGAACAGGGATGCTATTCTCCTGACGTATGCCCTCCTCCATCGAACTCCCGCCGGAATACGAACAGAAAGCGCATGAACTCAACGTGCGCCCCGAGGACGTTTCGGAGCACTTCATCCGCGGGTCGGGCCATGGCGGGCAGAAAGTGAACAAGACGGAGAGCACAGTGCAGTTGGTCCATCATCCCTCCGGTATCGTGGTGCGGAGCCAGCGGTTCCGCGAGCAGCACCTGAACAGGATTGATGCATGGAAGCTCCTCCTCCTCAAGCTGGAGGAGAAGGCGAAGGGAAAGGAATCGGCGCTGCAGAAGGAGATCTACAAGATACGGAAGCAGAAGATGCGGAGGTCGAAGAAGGCGAAAGAGAAGATGTTGGAGGGAAAGCGGATGCGTGGGGAGCTGAAAGAAATCCGTAGAGAGGACTTAGGACTTAGGGATTAGGACTTAGGAAAGTGGCTGAAGATGATTCAGGGCTTTTCCTACTGGACCCTAAGTTCTCTGTCTTATGTCCTAAGTCCTTCAATCATCGTTCCGGGATAGTAATACTCCAAAATCTCCCTATACGACCGCCCCTCGTACGCCTGTCCCCTCGCCCCACAGCCGGACATCCCCACGCCGTGGCCGCGGTTCTCCATGCCGGTGCACCAGGGATCCGGCTTGCTCGCGAAGACCTCCGCGAAGGGGAAGCTCGCCCATCCGACTTCCGCGGGGGAGCGCGTCCTGCCGTCATCCGAGGAGAAGTAGGGCGCGCGCAAGACCTGGTCGTTCTTCATGAGCACGTCCCCCTTGGTCTCGCGCACGGCCTGCACCCAGCGGGGATTCTGTTGCTCGAAGACGACGCCGCCGTACACCTGGAACTCCGCGGGGCTATCCGACCCGTCGAACGGCTTGCCGGGGAACTTGCGGTGCGTTTCGTCCCTGTAGTAGGCGGCGTACGTGCGTGCGGCGACGGCGAACGCCTTCTGTTTTTCGTACGGCTCGGTATCCGGTTCCTCGGAGAGGCCCGCCATGTAATCCTCCAGCGGCAGCTCGTTGATGAGCGTGAGGGTGCCGTCCACCACGCGGCACTCCAGCGCGCCGCGGTAGCGGTTCTGCGCTTTAACCATGCTCGTCACGGTGTGGATGCCGCCCTGCAAATCCAGCCGCACCACGCCCGCCGTGAGGGTTGTGCCGTAGCGCGAGGCGGTGCAGCTCTCCCCCTGCTTCGTGAGCGTGATCACCCCGCCGTTCACGGAGGCGCCGTTCACAAGGCCCACGCCCGGGAATTCGACGGTCATGGTGTCTAAAGGAGCGGGGCGGGAGTCGGTGAGGCGGATGCGGATGACCTCACCCCCTAACCCCCTCTCCCCGCCTCCCGCCGTTTCGCCTGCCGGCCGTTCGAGGCCCTGAGGGGCCCTCAGGCCCTGAACGGGGAGAGGGGGAATGTTTGTTGTTTGTGATTGTTGGATCACGGGATAGTCGGTGCCGATGATGGAACTGCTGCTCGAGCGCGTGGGGCGCACGGGGCCGGTGCGGGTCATGGGCGCCTGTTGCGGGGAAGTGTTCCCCCGCGTGGTCGCGGCAGGCAGGCGGCGACCTTCCGTGGTGATGGCGTACTTCACGGGGCCGATGGAGAGCGTGTGCGTGCCGCGGTCGCGGGGGATCTGTATCTTGACCCGGATGATCGTGGATTGGTTGGAGCCGATGGCGTCGGGCGCGAGGAGGGTCGTCCTTGCGCGCACGTAGCCTTCCCCCTTGGCCACCCACACCCCGATGCGCGGCGAGGACCGCTTGATGGCGCCCAGGTTCCCTCCCCTCTTTACGGGCTTGGCCCCCGCCTGGTAGCGCAGCGCCACCACGGTCTCGCCGCCAGGGCGTCCCATGAGCGCCGTGCTCCCCATGGCCGCAATGCCTTCGGTCGGCGCCAGATTCCTGGTGAAGGATGCGGAGCTGCGCGAGCTGGAGGAAGGGGGCGGGGGGAAGCGGACGGAAGCGGCGAGGTCGCCCGAGCGCACGTTCCGGCGCACCTGGTCCATGGCGCCGTACAGGTAGTGCCCGGGGCAACTCGTGGAGAGGAGGTCGCGGTGGCCTACGACGGCGGGGAGGTTCTTGCCGTGGAACATCACATTGCGGCCGAGGTCGATGCCGTACTGTTGCGCCAGCGTATCCGCCAGCCACTGCAGGCTCCTCACCTGCTCCTGGCGCGGGAGTTCCGCGTCGAAGTTGCCCATGAGCGCGATGCTCACGGTGTTGATATTGTTGCAGTACGCATGGCCGCCGATCACCGCTTCCCCTCCCGCGCGCCCCTGGTAGATCTTTCCCGCTTCGTCAATCACGTAGTGGTAGCCTATGTCTCCCCAGCCGCGGTTCTTGGCGTGGTAGGTGTAGATGGCGCGCATCCGCTCCACGGCAGGCCTGCTGTCCGTACTCACCGTTCCCGCGGTATGGTGCACAACGATCAGGCGCACGGAGGGCGAGTATTCCTGCGGCCACAGGAACGTGCGGCCGGCGCCGTCTTCCGTCATGCGCTCCGCGATGCGGAATTCCTCCGGGTACAGCCGCTGCGCTTCCTGGCAATCGCGCACGCGGGTGGAGACGGCCGCCGAGGAGCCGTTGCCGTTGTCCGCCTCGCGGCTGTCGGAATCGTTGCCCGAGGAGGCGGGAAGGGTTTTGGTGTAGTAGAGGAGGGATTCATCCGCGCCCCAGTTCTCGCGGGAGAGGACTCTGGGTTCCGCAACGCTCCCCCTGGCCGCCACGGTGTAGTGGGAAGGCTCGTGCGAGACGCGGATGGGATGGATGTCCACGTCCGTGTTTCCGCGCAGGCGGACTTTGGAGACGGGGGCGGGGAACACCACCAGGTTCGACTCCCGGGAGAGCGGATCCTGCTCGTCATCCACCAGGAGTTCTTCCCATGCAGTCCATCCCTTTCCGTCGAATCCGCTCACCTCCGCCATGATGCGGTCCCCTCCCACGCTCAGCGCGTCGATGGGTTCGGCGAAGGATATCTCCCTGGCCCCGTGATGTTCCCATAGGGCAGGCGCAATCCTTTCCGCTGCCAAGGAAACGAAGACCAATACCAAAGCCGCGGGGATGAGGGACGGGCGACGCATGGCGGGGAGGATGAGTATACGTCCGCTAACAGAGATTGGGCTGGGGTTTTGGGGCTGTGGCTAGCGGATTTTCCACATCATGTCCGCGCATGCGTTTCCCTTTATACTCTCCTCATGCAATGCACAATTTCCCCCGGGGTTTTCGAGAAGGCGCCCGGTCTTCTAGTGGGTGTCATCGCTTGCCATGGCGTTGTGAATCATCCCTCTTCGCCGGAAGTCATTGCTGCTCTACGGGAAGCTGAGCGCTCCGTTCGCGCTTCCATAGCAGATGCCGAAGCGCTTAAGCGGCATCCGACTATTGCCGCCCAGCAGGAACTCCATCGGGCGTTCGGCAGCAACCCAAACAAATTCCCCCCGTCGTCGCTGGCCTTGGCGAAGCGCGTGGTGAAAGGCGGGGAACTGCCGGCCATCAACACGCTCGTGGATCTCTACAACGCAGCATCACTCAAGCATCTCTTGCCCGTCGGCGGTGAAGATCTCGAAACCTGCGGAGGAAATATCCAGCTCACGCTCGCGCAGGGCGGCGAACCGTTCACCCCGCTGGGAGAGACGGAGAACGACCCGCCCCTTCCCGGCGAATTCGTGTACCGTGACGATGTAGGGATCATCTGCCGCAGGCTCAATTGGCGGGAAGGGGTACGTACGTGCCTCACGGAGAAGACGCGGCATGCCGTGCTGGTCATGGAGGCGCTGCCTCCGGCGAGCCGGGAGATGCTCCAGACAGCGCTGGGAGGATTACGGGATGCCGTTGTCACACATGCCGGTGGCACGGTGACGGTATCTATCCTCGGTCGGGAGCAACCGTCAGTCACGCTTTGAATACTCCTGCAAGAGCATTTGGTATTTCTTCACCATCCTCTCGATTTCTCTAATAGTGGAGAATGCTTCTTCCTCCCATTCCTTCTCTCAGTGAAGAAGATTCCTTGGTTTTCCGGAGACGAATGCCTCAATATTTTCAATCATCATGTCATTTGCGATGCGTGCAGTTACATCCGTGGCATAAGCGATATGAGGAGTGACGATCATCTTGTCATTCTGAAGGAGCATCTTGTAGTAGGCATCACTGGTATCACCCGCCTGGATACCTCCCGCATCTACTGCGGCTGCGGCAATAGTATCCCCCAGGCAGGTAAGGAGAGCGGCAGTATCCAGAATCGTCGGACTGGTTATGGAAATGAAATAGGATCCGGGTTTCATCCCTTTGAAAAAGGACAAATCCAACAGTCCTTTTGTTGAAGAATTCTGTCCCAGAACGTTCACCACAACATCCGCATTTGTTACGGAATGAAGAAGGTTTTCTCCTCTGTGAAAATATCTCACTCGCATTCCCATGACTTTGCATATATTCCCTACGTTCGTGCCGATGTTTCCGGCTCCCAAGATGCATACTTCTTTCCCTTTCAGTCCCACTGTTTGGAGGGAAGACGGATGGGTTGGTACCTCCGATGCATTCATGAATTGCGGCAATCTGCGGAGCATGTTGATCATCATCCCGATGATCCACTCTGTAACGGCGTCCCTGTTGCATCCCGGAGCATAGGAAACGGTGATGTTCCTCTCTTTCAATTTCTCCTTATCCAACCATCCGACGCCAACGAAGGGAAGAGAGAGGAATACATCACGGAGTTCATATATTCTTTCCTTCAGCCCGAACTTGCCCGTGCAAATGACCTGCGCACCAGAGCATCTCTGCAGCCATTCATCCGATGTTTTCGCAGGATCGTCATACAAGGTGACAGTACCCAGACGCCGAAGACGATCTCTTTGATCAAGAAACAGATGCAGATCTTGTGTAACGACAATGGTGGTCATGCAATGATTGTATCACCATCGTTCTCGCTCTTCTCCAGTAGCGCCTCATACCTCTCCACCATTCTGTGAACAGAAAACTCGTTTGCCGCAACGGTTTTTCCCTTCGCCCCGATTTGCCGGCGCTTTTGGGGGTTACGCAGCGACTCAATTCCCTCCCGCAGCTCCATCGCGTCATCCGCTTTCACGATGACGGCGTTCTCCCCATCCTTCACATACGACGCGATCCCGCACGCGTCGGTCACCACTACGGGCACTCCCAGGGACATCGCTTCCGCCGCAACGAGGCCGAAGGGGTCGTTGGTGCGGGAGGGGAGGACGAAGAGGTCGAGGGAGCGGTAGAAGGCGCCGAGGTCATAAACCCGAGGTAGGAGGCGTATGTGAGCCGTATCGTCTGTCCTACTTTTCTTTGTCTGCCCGACAAAGAAAAGTAGCAAAAGAAAGCGCACCGCGCGCCAAAGCCCCTCCGCCCAGCCCCGCGCCTCCTCGTCAGCCCCTGCAAGGTTTCGGGGCTGACTCGTCGGCATCGTGCCGCTGTGCGGCACGGGGCTTTCCCCTTCACCCCCCGTGGCGCGCGGATACCCCCCCAGTTCGGCTATTATGTTCTTGAGCTTTCGTTCCTCCTTTCCCTGTCCGACAATGGTGAGGGAGACGTTCGTGAGTTCTTTGACGGCTTCGATGAGGAGGTCGAGGCCTTTTTCGCGGTCGAGGCGGGCGACGGAGCCGATGTGCAGAGCCTTGTCTGTATGTTCCACTCTTCCCCCCTCCCCTAGCCCCTCCCCCTCCTCCCCGCCCCCACCCCTTGCCCTTTCCCCGGGGGGGGAGGGGAAAACGCTTCGGTTTACCATGCTCCCTTCCCCCTCCGGGGGAAGGGTTGGGGATGGGGGTGGAGGCTCAAAGCGCTTCAAATCAATCCCGTTCGGAATCGCCACCACGCGGTTCGGGTCAAAGCCCATGTTGATGTAGAGCTGCTTGCTCATCTCCGACACCGTCACGATCGTTGCGTATTGACTCGCCTTCTTGAGGTGCGGGAGCCAGGGGTTCGTCGTGAGCCAGCGGCCAACAGGGTCGTGCTCGATCCAGAGGATTTTGGGTGTACGGGAATGCTGCACCTCGGTGACAAGAGGCGTGAGGAGGAGCTTTTCGGAAAAACTCAACATGACGATGGCATCGAGATCGTGAAAGCCATTGAGGAGGGTTTGAAGTTTGCGCTGCATGCCCCTCCGGCGCCATGCGAAGCTTACGGCATGCCACTTGCTCACGGGCGGCGGACCGATCACGAGTTCCGTGGAGGGGATGTGCCGCGCGCGGCAGAGCGTGAGAAGCGCCTTACAGCTCCCGGCGAACGCCACGGCATTATTGCGCGCAATAAGGCCTTCCATCAATGTGACCACCTGCCGTTCCGCACCGCCGTCAGCGCAGCTCTCCAGGGGGAAGCGGGTGAAGAGGATTTTCATGGGAAGGAGTCTGAGGAATCCAAGGAAACCGAAGAAACCAAAGAAATGAAGGAAATCAAAGGAATCAAGGATTGCCAGTATAGCATTGACGGTGATGGATCAGGCGGCTTGGGCGAGGGGCGCTTCGAAGGCGTCTGCCGAGGTGAACGTCGCGTCCGCGCCGGCGCCCAGTGCCCGGTTCCTCGCTTCCTCGTACGGTTCCCCCTCCCTCGCCGTGACGAGCGCGATGAAGGTGTGGCGGTTCACTGCGCGCTGCGCCGCAATGATATCGGCGCCGGTTTCCGCTTCCCCCAGGAAGTCGAAATCGATGTACGCCTTCTCCATCCGCTTGCCATGCCTGCCGATGATGCCCAGGGCTTCCCGTGCCGACCGTGCGATGTGGACCACCGCATAAGGGTCGCGTTCGGCGACCGCGCGCATGCGTGCGACCTTCGGCTCGTCCACGTCGTCGGCAATGAGGTAGTGGCGCTCGTGCATGGCTCCAGTATCACTCGCGTGACGCTTTTCTGCAGCGTTTCCGGCCAATGAAGGTTATATACGCGCCGTATTGCGTAAGGGAAAGCCCCGGAGGAGGGGCGGATGAAGTCCATTTCCCCTCCCTACGCGGGGATACCCAGCCTCTTCTCTACCGTCTGCAGGCGCCCGCCATAGTGACTGAGGACGCCGTCCTGATCCGCGAGCTTGTCGTAGAGCTTCTGGTCGATACGGTCGATGGCTTCGTCCACGTGGGCGCGCATATCCGCAGAGGAGCGCTCGATGAACTCAAGAACGGTGGTGAACTGCTTGTCCATTGTGTCGAACCGCTCGTCGTGGGCGGCGAGACGGCTATCAATGGCCCCGAGGCATCCAAACACAATGGCGAACTGCTTATCCATTGCATCGAATCTCTCATCATGGGCTGTGAACCGCTGTTCAATCGTATCGAATCTCTCATCATGGGCCGTGAAGCGCTTGTCCATATCGTCGAATCTCTCAT
>CAYHOS010000002.1:0-76738 GCA_964358505.1 uncultured Candidatus Peribacteria bacterium | reverse complement strand
ATGACCTTTCACTCGACGATTTGCTCAAGAAGAGCCCGGACTTCCAAAAGTTCCACCCCACGCAGGTGATGGAAACCGGCTACGACATCCTCTTCTTCTGGGTGGCGCGGATGATCCTCATGACCACGTACGCCACGGGGGATATTCCGTTCGAAACGGTCTACCTGCACGGTCTCATCAGAACCAGGGAGGGGAAGAAGATGAGCAAATCCGACCCCGAGACGATGATCGATCCCCTGGATATCATCCCCAAGTACGGTGCGGACGCTCTACGGCTCTCGATGATCGTCGGCCAGAGCCCCGGCGCCGATTCGCGGCTCTACGAGGAGAAGATCGCGGGGTACAGGAACTTCGTCAATAAGTTGTGGAATGCGTCGCGGTTTGTGCTGATGCAGTGTAATCAAGAACACGTAGATCCAAAATCTGTGCAATTACATGAAAAGGAACTTGGGGATAATCTATCACTCAGCGACGGAGCGATATTGTTCGAGTTAGAGAATGTGATAGATTATGTTCAACAGGGGCTTGGTGAGTTCTACAAACCAAGTTCAGCAGCAGAAGAATTATATCGTTTCGTTTGGGATTCTTTCTGTGACTGGTACTTGGAATTTACCAAGACGAGTCCCAACATAACCGTTCTGATTTATGTGCTTCGACAGATCTTAATTATTCTTCATCCTTTTTGCCCATTTGTTACTGAAGAAATTTGGAGCCATGTGAAGCCTTATGGATCTGATTTGTTAATAAAGCAATCTTGGCCTACTAACCCATTTACCAACGAGCAAGAACTATCCTTTGCTGATGCTTCTAGAAAATTTCATCGTCTGCAGGAAATAATTATTGAAATCAGAAAATTGCGCAGCGGGCAGAACGTGGAAGCGGGGAAGAGGGTAAATGTCCTCGTGTACACAAGTGTGTACGCAAAACTTCTGGAGGAACAGGCAGTACACATCAAGCGCCTCGCCCGTGTTGGTGAGCTGACGATCGAAGCGACGCCCCGGAAGCTCCAGAACGTCATTTCCACATTCCTCCCGGACATGGAGATCCGTCTCTCCCTCGAAGGGTTGATCGACGTGGAGAAGGAGAAGAAGAGCCTGATGGGAGAGAAGGAGCACCTGGAGAAGATCATCGCATCCACGGAGCAGCGGCTCAACAAGCAAGAGTTCGTCACGCGCGCGCCGGCTGCCGTGGTGGAGTCCGAAAAGGAAAAAGTCCGCACGATGAAAGTGAAAGTGGGGAAGATGGAGGAGAGGTTGAGGGCGCTTCAATAACCCACCGTGGCATTGTCCTACTTTCTCTTGTCAGGGCGACAAGAGAAAGTAGCAAAGAGAAACGCTCCGCCGCCGAAGCCCCTCCGCCCGGCCCTGTGCCTCCTCGTCAGCCCCTGCAGGGTTTCGGGGCTGACTCGTCGGCAGTCATGTCGAAGCAGGGCCTTCCCCTTCACCCCCCGCGGCGGCGGAACCCACTGTTATCGGTGGTTGTTTACTCATAGATTGGTAGCCCCAGATTTCTCTTCGTTGCACTCTTCACATGGACGGCGGAACCGCGCGTAATGGCGTTGCGGCCGAAGCGCTCGTGGAGGTCATCCAGGGAACCCTGCAGCTTCTCCTCCCGCAGGACGTTCTTGGGGTCTTCGAACAAGGAGAACTGGCGCTTTCCTCCGGGAACGAGCTTCCACAGCGCCATGCCGGCCTGGGTGTACCGGCCACGGGGCTCGTAGAGCTCCGTAAAGCAACGACGCAGGAATGGTTGCAGTGTCTCTTCCGTCTCCAGTGGGCGGGGGAGGGGGCAGTGGGTGCTCTTGTACGCGAAGGAGGCGTCCCTCAGCCACGCGGAAAGGCCCCTGGCCGCCTGCCGCATGCGGCGCATCTTGAGCACGGTATATTCCAGGTGGCGGAGCATGTGGGCCCACAGCACGTCCCTGCGCCCTTCCGCCGGAAAGCTGCGGGCGCGGGAGATGGATTGCTGCGGCTCCGTGTCCTCGCGGACGTCGAAGACGCGTTCGCCCAAAAGCTCCCGCTGCATCTCCACGCCCGGCCTTCCGAAGAGCTTCCTGAGCTCCTCCGCGGGCGCCTGCGCCACGTCCCATGCCGTGTGCCATCCGTTGGATTCGCAGTGGGCGAGGCGGCGGGGGCCGATGCCGGGGATGGCTGCGGCGGGGCGATCCAGGAGGAAGGCATGTATCTGTAGGTTGTTTCCCTCTCCCCCTCGCTCCCCCTCCCCCCTCGGGGGAGGGGGAAGGGGGGTGGGGGCGATCACCGTCACCCCTCCCGGCTTCCTGTACTCGCTCGCCATCTTGGCCAGGAGCTTGCTGGGGGCCAGCCCTACCGAGACGGAGAGGCCGGTGCGGCGGAGGACATCCGACCGTACACCCCTTCCGAACGCCTCGAGGGAAGTGGACGGGGGCACACCTCCCGCGAGCGCCCGAAGGTCCACGAACCACTCATCGATCGACATCTGCTCGATCACGGGGAACATTTCCCGCAGCACGGATTCGATCTGCGCGGAAGCGAGGCCCGTTTCGCGGAAGTCGGAGGGGAGGCGAAGGGCGTCCGGCACCAGGAGGAGGGCATCCTTCACGCGCATGCCGGTCTTGACGCCCTTGGCCTTGGCCTCGTAGCTCGCCGCGATCACGCAGCCCCCGCCCATCCCCAGCGCCAGGATCGGTTTGCCCTTGAGGGAAGGGTTTTGCCGGACTAAAACAGACGCGAAAAAAGAGTCTGCGTCCACGTGAGCGATCATGGTATTGCGGAGGAGGAATGATTACATGTCCTGCGGTTTCCACCAGTCCTTTTGCAGTTTACGAAGACGTTTCCAGCGTTCTGCGGAAGGGTGTGTTTTCATCGTTTTCCATTCTCTCAGGAGATCCAGGCAGGGCTTTCGCCAATCTTTTTCCAGCTGTGTTCGGAGGAAAAGGAGGAGAAACAGTTCATCTTCTGAAAGATCGTGAATGTTCTCGAGCTCATGGACCGCTTCCAGGATTTCTCCATCCCGTTCCACGAGCGGGTAACGCCGTCGTTCTTGTGGGGTGATCATCGTCCGTATTTCCGGATCAATCCACGGACGACGCCCGCCACTTGTAATTCTTCGAGGGGATAGAAGTCCGGGTATTTGGCATTTTGGGCTTTGAGATAGTATTTCCCCTTCTCTTTCATCAGCCGCTTGAGCGTGAATTCCCCGTCCAGCACCCCCACCACGATGTCCCCCGTCCGCGGCTCCGCACCGCGCTCCACGATCACCATGTCGCCTTCGTTGATGCCCGCGTCGATCATGCTGTCGCCTTTCACGCGCAGGAGGAACGTGGAGGCCTTGTCCCGCACCAGGTAGTCATCCAGCGTCACCGTCTCCTCCGCCTGCTCCTCCACGGGAGCCGCGAAGCCGGCGGCGATGGGGCCGAAGAGGGGGAGAAGGAGGGGACCCGTGCCCTCCTGCTCCAGAATCTTGATGCGCCCCTTGGGGTCCTTCTCTATGTGCCCGCCCCGCGTGAGGGCGTTGACCACCTTGGCGATGGCGTTCTTGCTTCGTACGCCGAAGGCGATGGCCAAGTCCGCGAGCGAAGGGGAGTACCCGCGCTTGGCCTGGAATTCCCGGATGTAGCTGAGGACGGTCCGTTGGTGGGGGGTGATATCGGCCATAGGGGGAGAGGGGACGTGTCCAGCATCTATGCCAATGGGTGCTGGACAATCGTCCACCATCATAGGTGTACGAGTGTACACAGTCAATACCATCGCACAGATCGACTTGTGGGATCGTTGTATATGGGTGGAATAGAGGAGAGGATTCCGAAGATAGTTGGGAGAACCTCATGGGTTCCTTTCCATCTCTTCGTCGGAATCTTCAGTCCTGTCCCATCCCCGCGATTGCATCTTCATCCTCTCTTCCCTACCATGTGCCTCCCATGGCCGATGAGATCACCAATACGATTCTGTTAGAGCACATGCAGGGCATGAAGAATGACCTGCAGGAGCAGATAGGCGGGCTGCGGCAACGGATCGATGGTGTGGAGAATGGACTGCAAGGGCAATTCACGAACCTTGCCCAGGAGATGCGCCAGGGGTTTGAGGATGCCCGCTTGCACCGCCAGGCGTTGCAGGATGACCTGGAAGCCACCATGCGGGTTCAGGGCAAGCATGCGGCAACGCTTTCCAGGATCACACGTTCCTGATCTCCTTGCGTGTTTCCCCCGGGACTCAGGGGAGAGTCCGTATTGGTATACAATCCCGCCATGATCCGCGAATGTGGACCATCGGATCGGGAAAAGATCCTCTCCTATGCCTACAGGCAGGAGGCGGAGAACATGTTCATCATCGAGAGTTTCAATGGAACGCGCCCCTTCGGGGAGAACCGCTACTTCGGAGCCTTCGAGGGAGGGGAAATGAAGGGGCTTGCGGTATCATTCGACCTCTGGGGATCTTTTATCGCGCATGGGGAAGAGGAGACCGTTCAGGCGCTTGTGGATTTCATCGTGCCTCTCTCATTGCCCTTGAAAGCCATTCCCGCCTTCCGGCGTTTTGCGGAACCCGCTGTGGACAGGTTCAGAGCCCATGGTTTCATCCCCCGGCGCCTGGAGCCCTCCCTCGTCCTTCTTCTCTCTCCACAGGCTTTCCGGCCGGCGGAGAGCCAGGCTGTGCCGGCGTGTCCGGAAGATGTTGTAGCATTGATGGTGCTCCAGAGGATTCTCCATCGTCAGCCGCTGGCTGATCCCTTCACTGAAGCGGAGAGGCAGCGCGCGGTTCCGGGAAAAACGTTCGTCATGCACGAAGAGGGACGGGTCGTGGCGAAGGCCATCCTGGCGGGGCGTTCCCTCCACTACGGCCAGATCGGCGGCGTTGTCACGCATCCGGATTTCCGCCGCCGCGGGTACGGCCGCCGGTGCGTGAGCGCGCTGTGCAAGAAATGTTTCGATGCAGGAATCGAAAAGATGATCCTCTTCACGGCGGAGGAGAACATTCCTGCGCAACGGCTGTATCAATCCTTGGGATTCGCAATGGTGGATCGGTACTTATTGGCGGAGTATTGAAGGGAAAATGACCAATGACCAATATCCAATGACCACCGTCATTCGTCTTGCGAAGATTGGTCATTGGTCATTGGTACTTGGTTCTTTCGTCCCTCACTCCTCAATCACCAGCAGGTCCCGGTGCTTCTTCAGTTCGAAGTACGTCACGGTCCACACGGCTTCCTTGAACACGTGGAGGTAGGCGAAGAAGTAGCTGGCGACGAAGAGGAGGATGACGCCGATGCCGATGCCGATGAGGAGGGCGTAGAGGGGGGAGAGGATGTGCGCGAACAGGATGCCGATGCCCACCGCGATGGCGGGGATGAGGAGGACGAGGAGTGCGTTGAAGGCCACGCGGATGGTGATGACGAGGAGCAGGAGCCACAGGAACATCACGTGGTTCAAGTAGCTGAGGATCATCTTGAAGCTGGAGCCGAGCCCCGCGAAGATGCTCACGCGCTTCACCACCACGGCCGGCTCCGCGAAGCTGGCCATGAACTTGAGGACGTTGGAAATGAGCCAGAAAAACGCCACGAAGCCGATCATGGCGAACTTCACGTCCCCGGTGATGTAGCGGAGGATGAGGGAGACGATGGTGACGGTGTTGGCCAGGCTGGCAAGGACGAAGAGCTCGTGGAGGCCCAGCATGGGGAAGAAGTTGTAGATCGCCAGCACCAGGCCGCCCTTCACTTCCTCCTTCCGGTGGGATTTTGCCGCGAGGCCGATGATGGCGCCGCGGGCGAGGTTGGGGAAGATCCACTCGATGGCCAGGAGTACCAGGAAGACGGTGACGATGGTCACGAGCGCCGTGGTGGAGACGTGCGCGCTGAGCCACAGGAAGTCATCGAAGAAGCCGATGGGCCTTCCCTGAAGGTAGGAGACGAGGAACCACACCTGGTAGATGAGGAGCTTGGTGGCGAAGAGGGTCTCCAAAAATGATGAGGCGATGCCCCAGCGGCGGAGAGGCTTCTCCCGCCTGGTGATGGCCCAGGCTTCGGCGATGATTTCTCGAGGAGTCATGACGGATGCGATGGGAAGCGGGAGGCAAGTACCAAATCCCAAGTACCAATGATCAATGATGTCATCAGGGTTCGGTCACTGGATCTTGGTTTTGGGTACTTGGTCCTTGATCCTTGGGGGGTCATGGAACGGAGGAGGAAGGGGATCCCGGCTCCCTCAGTAATTCATGAAAGGGTTGGAAAGTATAGTCCTCCCCCAGCAAGATCGTCACCTGGCCTTGCTGTTCCAGTGGCAGGTCCGTGGGGAGGGGAGCGGAGGGGAGGTTGAGGAGGGCAGAGAAGAAGGCCGCCGCGGTCGGGTCTTCCGGAATTTGGGGGGAGACGGAGGAGGCGGGCAGCGAGGCGCGCTTGGCGGTGGAATCGGGCGGGGGAGGGAGTTCGGCGTTCTCGGCCCTCTCCACGGTGAATCCGTAGCGGATGAGTTCCGTTGCCAGTCGCCCGGCCAACCCCGTCTTGGCGCCGGCGTTGAGCACGGCAATGCGGGGGTTCTGGAGGTACAGGGTGCGGGTGTGGGTGAGCAGGGAGAAGAAGAGACGGATCTGCCGCCACCCGTCTTCGTCCCGCTCCGCGGGACTGCGCCGGGCAAGCCCGGTACTGCTGCCCGGCAGAGCCGATGCGGAGATGGGCAGGAGCACGGCGGCGCCCCCGAACTCCTCGCGCGGAGGGGTGTACAGGAAGCCGCCGGCTTCCACGAAGCCGGTGTACACGCCGTTCACGTCGTTGAGCTGCATGGAAACCATGCGGGAGCGCTCGATGCGGTCGCCAAGCTTGGCCGCACCCAGGAGCTCCTGGCCGGTCATCGTCGTCTCCACGTTTTCGGAGAGGATGCGCAGGAGCGCCAGGATCTTGCGGGGGCTCTTGGCGATGCCCACGCTCTTCGCGCGCTCCCCCAGCGCCTGGATGAGCTGCTGCTGGCGCGCGCTGCGCCCGAAGTCGCTCGTGGTATGGCGGCTGCGGGCGTACTTGAGCGCCGTTTCACCGTCCAAGTGCGCCAGCCCCGCGCCGATGGAGAACGTCTGGTACGTCCAGTCCGGTCCCGGGTACTGCGTGTCCACGATGTCGTAAGGCACCTCCACGTCCAGCCCCCCCAGCGCGTCCACCACGTCCACGAAGCCGCTGAAATTGACCATCACGGCGTGGTGGAGCGTCACGTTCAGCTTGTGCCCCACTTCCCGCAGCAGTTCCCGGAGCGCCTGCTTGGACGCCTCCTCCTTCGTCATCCCCTGCTTGCGGACGAGGGAAGCCTTGTAATCGCGGTAGAGGGTGTTGATGCGCCCTTCCCCCATGACGGCGGACTTCACGTACAGGTCGCGCGGGATGCTGAGCAGCACCACGCTCTTGGTTTTGGGGTCCACGCTCGCCGCCATCATGGTATCCGTCAAATCAATGCCGTCGTGGTCGTCATCGCCCTTCCCCAGGAGGAGGAAGTTCGTGAAGCCGTCCCCATCCCGCGGCAGGTCCGCGCCGGCAACGTTCAGGATAGTGCGGACGTTCACCACGTCGAGCGCGACGAGCGCCTTGGCCACGCCTGCCAGCACCGCCAGGCACAGGAAAACGGCCAGCAGGATGACCAAGGTGCGCTTGAGCACCCCCGTGCGCCTTTCCTGCTCTTCGGCCTGTTCTTGCCGTTCTTTTCGCTTGTGCAGGACGTAGAGGAGGGGGGAGGCCAGGAGGAAGCCCACCGTGCCTGCAATGCGCCATGGGGAAAGGTAGCGCAGCCACGTAAAGCTGCCGCCTACGTGGCGCAGCCTGGAAAACGAGCGCGGCGGCTTCTCGGCATCGCCAATCCGACGTGTCTGGAAAGACATCGGAGGGAAATGTACAATGGAAAATGAAAAATGAAAAATGGAAAATCAGTCATCGATGCCGGAATAGCCGTCCTCGTAGAGACGCGGCATGCCGCGTCTCATCCACGCGGGCCAAATATCATCCCGAGGATTCCCAGCAGAACCGGTTGATGTATCAGGTAGATCGCCAGCGCGTGCCGCCCAGGCGCCGTCATCATCCGCATCCACCGGCTCTCCCTCACATGCCACCGTAACCATCCCCGATTGTACAACGCATTCCCCGCCGCTACCCCGAGGAGGATCGTTGCCATCCAGGGGAAGAGGGGATAGTAATCCACCGAGACGAAGCCCGAAGGCATCCATCCCAACGGAAGTACACACAAGCTGCACCCATTCGTGGGTGCGGTACCGGTGAAGCGTCCGATCAAGAAGACGAGTGTGGCCGCGAGGATGTTCCCTTCCCGCAGCGGCATGAGGAAGGGGAGGAGCACGATGGAGACGCCGATCAGGTGGAGCACCCCGAAACGCACGTACGCGTCGGGGACGACGTATGCCGTCACGGCGGTGACGAGCATGCCGCACAGGAAGACGAAGGCTCCCCGCCGCGCATACTTCATCAAGATTTCCCTCCGTGAAGCCCCCCTCGCCTCCATCCGCCCGTACGATACCGCGAAGCTGACGCCCACGAGGAGGAGGAAGAGGTTGGCCGTCATGCGCTGGAGAAGAAACCAGCCGCCGGAAAGGGCGTTGAGGGGCAACTCGAAGAAGAAGGAGAGGTCAAAGGCGGCGTGGTAGATGACCATCATCACGATCGCGATCGTGCGGAGGAGGTCGAGTTCGAGATAGCGGTCTGTCCTCATGGCCATTGGAGGCATTGTAGGGTTGTCGCGTTGGGGCGTCTAAACGAATATCATTCCGGCAACGACAAGAACCCCCCGAGGATGGAGGGTTTTCGTCGCATGAGCAATCAGTGATGACCGAATGTATCCCTCATACTCTGTGCCACTGATTCCTGGATCACGTTCTGGATCTTGTATTGTTCATTCTCATGCCTTTCCAAGAGCATATCCAACTCCCGGATGATCTTCTGCAGTGCCGGCAAGAGAATCTCAACATGTTCCATTCCCACTGCAGTGTGTCGGACGCCTTGCGGATCCGTATACAGTATGCCGCTGCTTTTCGGGCCTTCCCACGTACTCAGGGTGACTTCATTCATATCATTCCCCTCGACCCCACTCACCTTGAGTTGTTTGGATGCAACGTGTCCTCCCATGAGGGATCGGAGACGATTCAGGAAGGAGGCAACGAGTTCCACGCGCATGTTCCCGACGTATAGACGGTCCTTCACAACGTATCCCTCGCTGTCCTTTCCTCTTACTTTGATCAATTGCTGGAGTTTGGGTATCGCTTCCAGGATGGAAATGTAGAGTTCCGCCTTGCGGTTTTCTCTTTGTTCCAGGTAGTTCAAGGGAGGGGGGGAAACTTTGATATAATAATACATTAATTGATAGAAAGTCAATTCAATGAAATTGGCTTCCACAAGAAAAACCCGCCTTTCGACGGGGCTTTCTTTGCGCGTACCGATAGCTGACAACTGGGAGCTGAAAGCTGAATTACGACGCCATCGCGTCCTTCTCCTTGAAGAAGCAGTCCTTGCAGAGGACGGGCTTGCCGCCCTCCTCCACGGGGCGCGGCTTGAAGGGAACCTCGCACTGGTTGCCGCACTTGGCGCACACGGCGGGGTACATCTGCCGGGTGGAGAGGCGCTCGTTCTTGCGCTTCTGGCGGCAGTCCTTGCAGCGCTGGGGGGCGCTGAGGCCACGGGAGTTGTAGAATTCCTGCTCACCGTCCGTGAAGGTGAAGGAACCGCCGCAATCGCGGCACTGTAGCTGCTGGTCAGCCATAGAAAGAAGAAAAAAGAATAAAGGTCGCAGTTTCCTTCTTCCAGGCTGTTTGACCGGGGGGTGAAGGAATTGCTGGGGAGACTGTAGGAGTATTGGGTGTGTATGTCAATGGAGGATGGTAAGGGTGTCATGGTGAGCTCCGTCGAACCATACACCCGCATTTGTGTCGCTCCTCGACGATGCTCGGAGTGACACAAATGCTGGCTTTGACTTCTTCAGCATGCTCTCAGCAGATACAAGATTACTTGAGGGCGACTTTCGCACCCGCGGCCTCCAGCTTCTCCTTCATCTTCTTCGCCTCGTCGGTGGGCACGTCTTCCTTGAGCACCTGGGGCGGGGTATCCACCTTGGCCTTGGCTTCGCCCAGGGGGAGGCCGGTGATCTCGCGGACCACCTTGATCACGGCGATCTTCTGCGCGCCGGAATCCGTGAGCTCCACGTTCCAGGAGGTCTTCTCCTCGTCGGCGGCTGCGGCCCCTCCGCCTGCGGCGGGAGCGGCGGCAACGGCAACGGGGGCGGCGGCGGAAATGCCGTAGGTCTCTTCCATGTACTTCACCACGTTATTGACCTGGATAACGTTGAGCTTCTCGAGGGCGGAGATCACCGCCTGCTCGTCGGCGCCGAGGGTAATGGTTGCGTCTGCCATGATGGGGAGGGGGAATGAAGAATGTAGAATGAAGAATGTAGAATGAAGGATGACAGGTTAGGCGGTTGGGGTGGGGGCCATCTTCTTCGCCTTCTCGGAGAGGGCGCGGGCGAAGCCGGAGAGGGGAGAGGAGCACATGCTCGCGAACGAGACGAGCGGGGAGCGGATCATGCCCGCGAACTGCGCCAGCAGCACCTGGCGGCCGGGGATCCTGGCCAGCGTGGTGGCGTCGGATTGGGAGAGGAGTTTCCCTTCGAACAAGCCGCCCACGAACGCCACCTGCGGGTGGTCCTTGGCGTACGAAAAGGCAACCTGCGCTCCCGTGAGGGGGTCTCTGTAGCTGAAGATGCATGCCACGGGGCCGGCCATCATCGTTGCCGGCAGTTCCGGTAAACACTGTTCCTTGGCGGCGATCGCCATGAGCGTCTTCTTGGCCACCTTCATCTCCGCGCCGGCGTCCTTGAGCTTCTTGCGCAGGTCGCTCGCCTCGGCCACGGTGAGGCCGATGTAGTGGGTGAAGATGACGGATTGGGACTTGGAGAGCTTGTCCTTGAGGTCCGTGAGCTGGGCTGCCTTTTGGTCTCTGGTGAGGGCCATGGGTTAGGGATTGGGGATTAGGACTTAGGACTTCGGACTTCGGGAATGAGAGGATGGGGAAGTTGCGGGATAAAAAAAGGTCTCCCTTCTTTGTCCGGGAGACCAGCGAGGAACACGGCACGAAGCACCAAGCCGGGGCCGAGTGACCGATGCTGTATTCCTCGGAGGGGCTTATTTCGGCCTGCGGCCTTGTGCCCTCGGTCTTCGGACAGGGGCAGTGTATCCCTCTCGGTTTGTATGTCAAGAGGATTCATCACGCTATACTCCCCCCATGCGCCTCGTCCTCCAGCGCGTCTCCCGGGCATCCGTCACGGTCGACGGTTCCGTCATCGGCACGATCGGCAAGGGGTACCTGGTCCTCCTCTGCGTGATGAAGGGGGACATGGTCGCGGAAGCGGAGAAGCTGGCAGAGAAGGTGACGGGCTTGCGGCTGTTCGATGGTCCCGATGGCAAGGTCAACGACCGGTCGCTCCTGGACGTGGGCGGGGAGGCGTTGGTCGTCTCGCAGTTCACGCTGGCGGCGGATTTGAGGAAAGGCCGCAGGCCGGATTACACCGCCGCCGCGGCGCCCGAGGAGGCCAAGAGGGTGTACGGCTACTTCGTGGAGAAACTGCGCTCCCTGGGTGTTCCCAAGGTGCAAACGGGGGAGTTCGGGGCGATGATGGAGGTGGGTTTGGTGAATGACGGGCCGGTCACGATAGTTCTGGATACGGATGAATAGGAGTACAGGAGTACAGGGGGATTCTAAAAAGCCCCTACTCTGCTGTCTCTCCTTTTCCGGAGCATGCTAGAATGCCCGTCTCCCCCCGATTTCCTATCGCCATGTCACTCTGGCTTTCCACCGTTGCGCCCCTGCTCAAGAAGCTCAATGGGCCCGGAGTGACGTACAACGAAGCCAGGCTCCAATCCGCCTTCCAGCTGGCCGAGCAGCTCTACAGGGAGAGGGAGCACTGGACGGAGGTGCCGCTGGTGGCGCACGCGCTGGGCGTGGCGCAGCTCCTGGCGCCCTTCGGGCCGGACGAGGACACCATCATCGCCTGCCTCCTGCAGCATGCGCTCCAGACGCGCGCAATCTCCCTCTCCGAGATCGAGGAGCAGTTCGGCCCCGACGTGCGCCACCTCGTCTCCGGCATCCACCTCCTCTCCCACGTCACCATGCGCGGCAAGCGCAATTCCGTGGAGGACCTGCGCGTGATGCTCGTCTCCGTGAGCGACGACGTGCGGGTGATCCTGGTGGTGCTCGCCGAGCGGCAGTACGCGCTTGACCATCTCTTCCTCCTCCCCCCCGACGAGAAGAAGCACCTCGCCCGCGACGTGCTCAACCTGTTTGCGCCCGTGGCCGCCCGCCTGGGTATCCACACCTTCAAGCAGCGTCTGGAGGCCCTGGCGTTCCCCGTGGTGTACCCCGATGATGCGGAGGCCATCAATGTCCAGCTGCAGCAGGTGCGAAAAAAACACGGCATGTTCCTCCCCTCGGCGGCCGAGGGCCTGCAGGCCGCGCTGGCGCAGCAGGGGATCGCCGCGGAGGTGACGGCGCGGGAGAAACAGCCGTACAGCGTCTTCCATAAGATGCGCATCAAAGCCATGTCGCAGGCGGACCGCATCCCCGACCTCTTCGGCTTGCGCGTCCTCGTCCACACCGAGGAAGAGTGCTACCAGACGCTCGGGTTCCTCCACCGCATGGGGGTGCCCATGGCCAACCGCTTCAAGGATTACATCGCCTTCCCCAAGCCCAACGGGTACCGCAGCCTCCACACGACCCTCGCCAAGCTCCACGGCGTCCCAGAGGGGGTGCTGGTGGAGGTGCAGCTGCGCACGTTCGCCATGCACCGCGAGGCCGAGTTCGGCATCGCCGCGCACTGGAGCTACAAGGAGGGCGGCACGGCGGCGCAAGCGATGCAGCGCCTGCAGCTCCACCAGGTGCTCACCCAACAGCAGGCGCTGGAGGGGGGTGGCACGCAACCGCAGCTGGCCGACCACATCTTCGTCCTCACGCCCAAGGGGGATATCGTCGAGTTGCCGGAAGGGGCGACTCCCCTGGATTTCGCGTTCCAGATCCACACCGATTTGGGCTTGGGGTTCAAGGGTGCGCGCGTGAACGGCTCCATCGTCCCCCTCTCGTACGAGCTGGAGAACGGCGACGTGGTGGACATCGCCACGCACCGCGTGCCGCAGCCTTCGGAAGAGTGGCTCCAGCTCCTCAAGATGGCTTCCTCCCGCTCCCGCCTCAAGCGGTACCTGTACGCCCTGCACCGGGAGGAGTACGTGGCGCGGGGGCGCGAGGCCGTCAACGAGGAGCTCCGCAAGTGGCGCCAGTCGCCGCTGGATAACGACCTTACGCTCCTCAAGCTCTACGACGGGCGGGAGCTCCCGTTCACCGAGCGGGAGGACCTGCTCCTCAAGGTGGGGCAAGGGTCGGAGAAGACGGGAGCCATGCTCCTGCACGTTGACGCGCTGGAGCGGGTGCGCGCCCTCCACATGCCGCGGCGTGTGGGGCAGGCGCGGCCGTCCCTGGTTTCGATCGAAGTGGAAGGGGGCGTCCCCATGCCCATCCGCTTCGCCAAGTGCTGCAAGCCCCAGGAAGGGGCCAGGGAAGACATCGTCGGTTCCATCTCCCGCAAGGGCGAAGTGATCGTCCACCGCAAGGCGTGCGGCATGGTCCGGCAGGCGAATCCCGACCGGCGGATTAACGTCTGGTGGCGGACGGAGAAGGAGGAAGCCGTGCCTGTCCGGAAGGCGACAGCCTCCGCAATGCGCAGGAAGCAGAAGCGCCCGTGATACCGACGGAAGTCCCGCAGTGTAGAATCCCGCCATGACGCGTCACAGGCTGCTCCCGTTGCTCCCGCCGCTCGCCGCGCTTCTCGTGTACGGCCAGTCGCTGGGGAACGGCTTCGTCCTGTGGGATGACCATGAGCTCATTACGGAGAACCCCATTGTCCGGTCCCTCTCGCGCTCCGCCGTGCGCGCGGCCTTCACCTCCTACGACCCGGAACTCTACGTGCCGCTCACAACGCTCACGTTCCAGGCGGAGCACGCGCTCTTCGGCTTCCGGCCGTTTTTCTTCCACCTCACGAACCTCGTCCTGCATGGCGTCGCGTCCCTTCTGGTGTTCCTGGTCCTGCGCATGCTGCTTTCCGCTGGCCGGAGGCCCGCACCCGATGGTCATAGAAAGCCTGCATCCGGGAGTGAAGGCACGGTGGAGATCGCGGCCCTCCTCTGCGCGCTCCTCTTCGCCGTCCATCCGCTCAACGCGGAGGCCGTGGCGTGGGCGAGCGCGCGGAAAGACGTGCTCAGCGGGGCGCTGGCGCTCGTGTCGCTGTTCCTCTACCTCCGCTTCCGGGAAGGGGGGTCGCGCGCGGCGTTCCGCGGATCTTTCGCAGCCCTCCTCCTCTCGCTCCTCGCAAAGCCGACGGCAATGGTCCTTCCCTTCGTCTTCCTCCTCCTGCACTGGCGCGAGGGAACATCGCCGAAGGGAAAGGCGCTGAAGGAGGCACTCCCGTTCTTCTTCCTCAGCAGCGTCTTCCTGGCCATCGGGTTCTTCGGGAAGGCGGAGAATATCCAGTCCCTCACGCTCCTGCAGACCGCCCTCCTTTCCGCGAAGAGCACCGTCCTCTCCACCTCCCTTTTCCTCTTCCCGCGCTTCTCCCTCCTCTTCCTCCAGGCGACGCCGGTAGCGCTCCGTTCCGCGGAATTCTTCCTCCCGCTGTTCCTTCTTCTCGCCGTCACCGTGGCCGTCCGGTGGTCTCTCCGTCGCACGAGGGATGTCGCGTTCGGTCTGGGGATTGCGGCGCTCTTCCTCCTCCCTTCCTTCGCCAACTTCTCCAAGGCCGGCGCCGTGTACGTCACCTCCGACAGGTACATGTACCTGGCGCAGGTCGGCTTCCTGTTCCTGCTGGGAATCCTCCTCATGCGCCTTCTCCATTCCTCCCGTACCGTCCGGGGCATCACCGCGGCTGCCGTTTCGACCGTCCTCATCATCGCGGGGTGGGGAGCATGGCGTCGGAGCCTCCTGTGGCACGATAGCGAAACACTCTTCACAGCCGCACTGGCGCGGAATCCCGCGAGCGCCGAACTGCGCAATAATATGGGCATTCTCCGGGAAGAGGACGGGGACTTGGAGGGTGCGCGAGGCCGGTACGAGGATGCGCTGCGCGTCCGCCCGTCGTTCGCCCCGGCCCTCTACGGCCTGGGGAAACTGGCTCAGGCGACGGGGGATGGGGAGCGCGCCCTGGCGCTGTACCGGGAGGCCACGGAAGCGGATCCGCGCTTCCTTGCCGCCTACAACGCGTTGGGGAGCCTGCTGCAGGACCGGGGGAACCTGGACGGCGCCATCGCGGCGTTCCGCGGGGCGCTGGAGGTGAAGCCCAACTTCGCGCAGACGCGCATCAACCTGGCCGATGCCTACGGCAAGAAGGGGATGTACCGGGAGGGGCTCCAGGAGTACATGCGCGTGATGGAGTTCAACCCGGAGTTCCGGGAGGAGATCCTGCGGAAGGTTCCGCAGATCGAGGATGTCAACCTTTGAGCATCTCCTCAACCCTCCTTCGCCCCTGATGGCTTTCCTCTGGAGGCAGCGGTGACACCGAGTAAACCGGGGGAAAGCTTCGGAGGGTTTCGGATGCCTGCCTCTTTTGTGCGGGTGGTGGCATTATTTCGCCTTGAGCATCTCTTCAATAAGTTTCTCCACCATCTTCTTCCACCGCAGCTGCTCGTATTCCTCGCCCCCTTTCGCCAGGCGGCGCTTAGCCTCTTCCTGTTGCTCCGGGGGGACGGAAGCCAGGATCTCCCCCGCGAGCGCTTCCACGTCGCCATCCTCCACCGTGATCTTCCGCTCCTCCATCAGCTGCTCGATGCCGAAGCGCAGGAGCAAGCGGCGCTTGGCCTGTTCCTCCAGGTCCTTGTGCAGCGCCTCGGGCGTCTTCTTCGTCTTCTCCATCCAGTCCCGGAGGGTCGTGTTCTTCTTCCCCAGCTCCTCCTCCATCTCCGCCGACAGGGAGCGTTCCACCCGGGACACCAGTTCCGGCGCCAGGTCCGCCTGGGTGGCCTTGACAATGGCGTCGTAGAGCTCCCGCTCGCGGCGGTGCCGCTCGGCATCCTCCTCCTGCGCGCGCAGGGAGTCCTCAATGCGCTTCCTCAAGTCCTCGGGTGATTTGCCCAACTCGTGCTTCTTCACGAATTCCTCGTTGAGCTCCGGCGTGTGCGTCTCCTCCACTTTCGTCACGTCCACGTGGAATGTCACGGGCTTCCCCCGCAGGTGCCCGGCGTGGTACTTCTCCGGGAAGGTGAGGGGGAAGCTCTTCTTCCCGCCTTTCTTGAGGCCGTGGAGCGCCTCCTCGAAGCCCGGGAGCAGCGTCTTGCTCCCGAGGATGTTCGCGTAGCCCCTGGCGCGCGTGCCCGGCACGTCGGCGCCCTCCTTGTCCGTGGCGTGGAAGTCCATGGTCACCTGGTCGCCTTCCTTGGCGGCGCGGTCCACTTGCGTGAAGGTCCGTTCCTGCTCCAGCAGGTACTGCACCATCCGCTCCACGTCCTTCCCGTCAACTTTCGGTTCCGTTTTCTTGACTGTCATCTTGTTGCCGCCCTTCACCTTCACGGGGGGGCGCTCCACGAAGGTCAGGGTCACCTTCAGCGGCTTGACGGTCTCGACCGTGACGGAAGGGGGGATGATGGGCTTGAGCTTGTGTTCCTCCGCGATGGTGCGGAGGAAGGGGGAGACGAGGGAGCGCACGACGTCATCGAAAACGTCCTCCGGGTCGGTCTTCGTCCGCACCGCGTCCAGCGGAGCCTTGCCGGGGCGGAAGCCGGGGACGGTAACACCCGCAGCCCTGCGCTTGAGGGCGATTTCCTCCGCCTGCGTCACCTCGTTCTCGCCGAACATGATCATCGCTTGGGTGCGGCCGGCGGGGAGTTTCTTCACTTCCATCGTATCAACAAGGCCGACGCCACGAAGTACGAGGAGTACGTCCCGATGATGATCCCGAAGATCAGGGCGAGGATGAACCAGCGGATGCTCTCCGCGCCCAGGAAGAAGAGGGCCGTGAGCATGATGAGGGTGGAGATGCCCGTCCCCATGGTGCGCGCCACGCTCTCCCTGAGGCCGCGGGCAGCCGTTGTGGCGAAGCTCTCCGAGCGGTTCTCGTAGCCCAGATTGGCGCGGATGCGGTCGAAGATCACGATGGTGTCGCTCGTGGAGTAGGCGAGGATGGTGAGGAGGGCCGTGACGAAGAGGGTATCGAACTCGAAGCTGGTGTACTGCCCGATGACCACGAACACGCCCGCGGTCACGATGACGTCATGGATGAAGGCCACCACGGCCAGGAAGCCGAATTTCCAGGGGTTGAGCCTGCGGGGGAGCTTGCGGAAGGAGAATGCGAGGTAGGTGATGATGGCCACGGACGCCACGCCGATGGCCAGGAAGGTCTTGTTCTTCAGGCTCTTGCTCACGCTCGGCCCGATGGTGTTGAAGTGCAGTTCCTTCATCCCCGGGAACGCCTGCCCCAGGTGCCCGAGCAGCGCCACGTGTTCCTCGTTATCGATGGGGCGCATGCGGATGACGAAGGAGCTCCCGCCGCCCACGCTCTTCACGGCGGAGACGGCATACTGCCCCGTCCCTTCCCCGTCCTTGGGCACATAGGCGGCCATCGCCGTGGAAAGGTCGGCCTTGGTCTCCCCCGCCGGGAGTTCCACTTCCATCAATGTCCCGCCCGTGAACTCGATGCTGAACTTGGGGCCGGGCTTGAAGAGGAGGATGCCCGAGGCCACGACCGCCAGGGCGGAGAGGATCAGGGCGAAGAGGGAGAGGCGTTGGAATGACATCGGGGAGGAGAGTAACGGTTCCCGGGCGATATTGCTAGCTATGGGAATGAATTCCCGGCCCCGTGCCATCGGTAGCCGGCGGTTCCCACCTTCGCCAAGGCTATGGTGGGCAGGTAAACCGCCGGCTACCGGGCATCTGAATATGCGAATTCATTCGCCTTCCACCGTCACCGTCGCCACAAGCCCTGTGTGGGAAACGGACCAGAGGAACCGGTCGCCCTGCGGGCCGAAGGTGGAGAGGAGGGTGGAGGGGAGGGTGAGGTTGAGGGTGTTCTTGAAGAAGCCCCGGAGAGCGGTGCGCTCCACGATCCCGCCCATGGTCGGCGTGCCCGGCCCCGGGGAGAGGGTGAGGGAGGGGACGGGATTCCTCATCATCACCTGCAGCAACCATGCAGGATCATTGGAGAGGAAGAGGCGGCGGCCGTTCGTAGCGGTCCATAGTCCCTCCCCCGTGTCCGTCCGGCGCGTCATCCGCATCGCCCATGCACCCGATTGCGACCGTACCTCGTTGATCACCGCCGGGTCATCCTCGATCGTGGTCACCGCGAAGCCTTCGGGGAGGTTCCGGCTCACGATGCGCTGCGTGGAGAGCGCCTGCTTGACGCTGCGGTGGAGGCGGTCGATGCGCTTGGCCGCATCCGGGTCCTGCGTGTGCGTTTGCAGGAGGAAGCGCAGGCTCCCGCTCTGGCTCCGCAGGACGCTCACGGAGGCTTCCCTCCCCAGCAGCGGGAGGAGGTCGTAGCGCCCGCTCGCCTCCGTTCCTATGAGCCGTTCCCATTCCCGTTGCACTATCCCCTCCAACAGGAGGGAGGCGGCAGGGGAGAACAGGGAAGCCAGGTCTTCCGTCGTCCTCTGAGGATGCGTGAATGCGGCGGAGAACGAGGGGGAGGGTTCCAGCGCGGGGGGCGGCATGGAGAGCCGGACGGCGCCCAAGGCGGGGGACACGAAGGAGAGGGTGGCGCGGGTATCCTCCCATTGGATGAGGAGGGAAGGATGGTCCTTGAGGCGCTGCAGCAGCTGCCGGTCCTCCTCCGTGATCCCGGAAAGGATCACGTTGCCCGAGAGGAACAGCCACGTCCTCTCCTGCGGCGCCAGCCGGACGAGTGTTCGGTAATCTGCAAGCTTCGCGAGGGAGGGGACATTGGGCCTTGCGAGCAGGGCAAGGGCGCCGGATGAGCCGCGTACCACGAGGTCCTCGGTATCGAGCGGGAAGCGCGAGCTGACGGCCTTTGCCGCCTCACCCGTGAGGAACACCACCCAGCCGTACTTGCCGTTCTGGTGCCGCACAATGGCAACGTCCGTTCCGCCTTCCCGGGGGAGGGGGATTTCCTGCAGGATGGGGAAGCGCGGGGCGAAGCGCTCGGCATCCTCCGTCGTGAGATTGTGGAAGAGGGCAACGGTTTCACGCGCCGGCAGGAGCTCAGCCGTCGTCTTC
Organism: uncultured Candidatus Peribacteria bacterium; assembly: GCA_964358505.1. GTDB lineage: Bacteria > Patescibacteriota > Gracilibacteria > Peribacterales > Peribacteraceae > CAIKAD01. The sequence continues at coordinate 57,538 of CAYHOS010000002.1, read as the reverse complement.
TGCCTGGAAGGGAAGAGAAAAGCCGCGAAAACGAGTGCCGTTCCCAACACAGCCAAGAGGAGGGCTATGGCAAGGGGGAGGAGGAGGCGCGGGAGGCGTGGGGGAGCGGTCATTTTGTGGGATTCTAGCGGATAATCGGTTCCTGTCTCCCTGAATACAAAATGTATTCGTGAAACAATACACCGCTCTACGCCAGCGCAAAATCTTGCACGTTATCCAATACGGAGTACGATGCCCAGATTTGTTCCTCGCCTGGAGTACCAACGAAGGGTGGGGAGCAAATCACCAACAGAAACAGACAAACACACAAGCGCCCCGGGGCGCACAAACAGAGGGAAACAGAACCCAAAAACAGATCATTGACACACACAGGAAAGGAATCAGGAATCGGAAAGAGAGAGCGGATCGATCCCTGATTCCCGCAGAGAGGGTGGTGGCCGTCCCAAACGGCACCCTGGCTGGAACACGCTCCTCCGCACAATCCATTGTGCTCCCGAGGTCCGTCCCTTCCCATAAGCTCAAGACTTTCCGCGCATCCGGGGATGTGCGGACCGTTCCTGTCCTCCGGTATCGTCCGCATGCGCGGGCGTGCCCGGGACACCAAGCGGCTACCATTCTCTCTGCTCTGCAATGTCACGCCGCGGAAGTGAGGACGCTCCAGCGGCGTGCATCCTGCTTCTCCCCAGTGCCTCCCAAGAGACTCACGTCACTTCGCGGCAGGCCGGTACGGGGACTTCGGAGGGTTCCGAGGAGAAACAAGAAACCCGAGCAAGGCAGGGAGCGGGGGCTCCTCCCCCCACTGTCCTCCTCTCCAATTACGGGGCTCAGCGCTCGACTCATGTGACTCGGCGTTGATAGTCCGCAGGGAGGAAAAGACAAAAACAAAAAGATCGGTGAAAGCCGGTCTTTTTGTTCGTCAGCACACCACTTTCCATTGCATGCTGGTATCACAAGTTCAGGAGTTTTTCCTTCACCTCGTCCAGGGAGCCATCCAGCTCCAGCGCGCGCCCGTAGGCGGAACGCGCCTCATCCTTCTTCCCGGCGGCCTCCGCGGCGGAGCCCAGGAGGGCGTACGCCTGCGCGGAATCGGGCCAGCGGAGGGTGGCCTTCTCCGCGGCTTCAAAGGCGTCATTTTGCCGCTCCGCCCGGAGGGCCAACGCGACGAACGCTGCGATGGAAGCCAGGTCGGAGCCGGAAGCGGTGGCGAGGATCTTCTCCTGCTCGAATGCCAGCTGCACGTTCCCTGCCTTCTCCGCCTCCGCGGCGATGGCGCGGCGCACGTCCTTCTCCGGATTGAAGCCGTTCATGAGCGCGTACTGCAGGAAGGTGAGGGCGTTCTTGTGGTCCTCCATGGCGCCGTACGTCCGTCCCAGGAAGTACTGGATCTCCGGCTTCTGGGGGTCCAGGGTGTAACTCCGCTCAAAGGAGGCCAGTGCTTCCTGCGTCCGTTCCGTGACCAGTTGGCAGTAGCCCTGCACGATCCACGCGTCGCGGTAGTCATCCTGCTGCTGCGTCACCCGGCTGAGGAAGGGGAGGGCGAGGGCGCATTCCTGCACTTGCGCCAGGCTGCGGGCGAGGAGGGTGGAGAGGTGGATGGGGGGGCTCTGGGGGAAGAGCGCGTACTCCTCGTAGGCGTCCAGGAGTGTGCGGGCGTAGGTGCGTAATACCGGATCCCATCCGTCCATGGCCAGGCGCAGCTCCGCCTGGGCTTGTGCATGCTCCCCCTGCACGATGGCCAGGAGGGCGGAGGCGTAGTGGCGGTGCGGGGATTCGCCGGCCTTGCCGAGGAGCGTTGCCGCCCGGGTGAGGTCTTGTTGGTGCAGGGCGAGGGTGACGGACAGGAGGAGGATGTCCTCCGCGCGGGCGCCCTCCCGCCGCAGGCGCTCGACGGTGTGGGAAGCGGCCTTGAGGTCACGACGCTGGAGCTGCGCGAGGGCGAGTTTCTTGAGCGCCGTCACGCCGCCGTCCGCGGCCACGGCAGCCTCGTACGCTTCCTGCGCGCCCTTCCAATCCCCCGCGAGCGCACTGCGGTCGCCTTCCCGCACATGCGTGAGCGCGGCGCCTTCCGTCCCTTCCCCGGCATCCGGGGAGAAGTCCTGGACGCTGGCGGTGAGGGGGTTTTGGATGGGGCGGACGCGAAAAGCCTGCGCGGCGTTGCCCAGGTTCAGCCACAGGTACGCAAGCAACCCCGCCACGAGCAGGAGGGCGAGGGTGAGGGGGAGGAGGACGCGGGCGACCTTCATGTGGGCTGAGGGTAGCGCAGGGCGGGGGGAAGCGCTACCGCGCTTCCCATGACATGCAGAAAAGCATGGCTCCATGGATCATCGTAAGGACGCGGCATGCCGTGTCCTTACTTCCCGAGTGACGGGCTCATCTCCCCATCCTCCCCGTGCGTCGTCCCGCCTTCCACCGTGGCGCGGGCGGCGGCCTCGGCGATGTGCTTGGGGATCACGGCCTCCACGGCGCCCCATTTTGCGTCAACGCCCTGGGGCAGGAGGATCGTCACCTGGTCGCCCACTTCGGCGCGGTAGAACGTCACCGAAGCGAGCAGCACCCGGAACGCCTTGCCCTCCGCGAGCACCTTGTACTGGCCGTCTTCCTGGATGAGCACGCCCAGCGCGGTGCGGCGGGGGACGGGGGCGATCTGCTTGTAGATGAATTTCCCCTCGTCGGTGATGGTGAGCTTCATGCCGTCGCTCTCCACGAGCTTGCTCTTGCTGGCGTAGTTGGCGGGAACGGGGTATGTCTGGCCGTTGGCATCCACCATGTTCTGCCCGTCGAACACGCCCTCCACCACGCGCCCGCTCACGGGGCCGGCGGAAGAGATGGCGTTGGCGCGCATCATGTGGCGCTCGCGCGAGGAATCCACCACGCCCGTCATCTCCCGCAGCATGGCGTGGGCGGTCTTGAGCGAGGACATCGCGCTATCGATGAGTTCCTGAACGTGCACGAGGGAGTCGTCGGACATGGCGGGTGAGGGGATGGATATCACGCGTGCAATGGACGTGACTGCACAGGAAGGTCCAGGGAGGAGAGCCGCTTCGTCATCTCGGTGTTGGTGAGGAGGCCTGCCTGCGCGCCGATAGATCCAAGGACGCTTGTAGCGTTTATCGTACCTGCTCTGAGCGCGGTTGACAAGTCCAAACCGGTCAGGAGTGCCCACGTGAGGCCGGTGCCGAAGGCGTCCCCGGCGCCCGTGGTATCGACCGCCTCGGCGTCCTCCAGCGGGGGACAGTGGAACACCTGCGTGCCGTCCGTCGCCGTGGCGCCCTCCCTCCCGTCCGTCACGCACACGGTCTTCGCGCCCGCGCCGAGGAGGGTTTTCAAAGCCTCGTCCACCGATGCAGAATGAGTGAAGCCCAGTGCCTCCTCCCTGTTGAGGAGGAGGATATCCGTGCGGGCCAGGAGGGGACGGATGTCCGCCGCATCCCATCCGGCCTTTACTTGCGTGCCGCCGGGATTCCACGTGATGCCGATGCGGTCATTCCCTTCCGTCAATGCCGCCAGGTCATCCAGGATCTGGCTGCTGAGCTTCTGGAGGTGCGTGAGGTAGATCCAGTCCTGTTCCTGCGCCTTCGCCTTGTCGAAGGTCACGTCGTGCAGGTGGATGTTGCTGCCCGCGTTGTAGAGGATGATGCGTTCGCCGCTTCCCACGGAGAGGATGATGGAGGAGCTGCTGTTCTCGCCCTCCACGACGGTCGCGGGGGAAACATCCACGCCATTCTCCTGCAGGTTCCGGAGCATGCGCTCGCCCCATTGGTCATTACCCACGACGCCGCAGAAGGCGGCGGCGCAGCCCAGGCGGCCCAGCCCCACGGCGGTGTTGGAGGCCCCCCCGCCGCACGTCTCGATGATCTGCTCCACGCCGATCTTTGCCCCCACGGGGAAGCAGAGGCTCCGTCCGCCCTCCCCCGTTGCGACGGCCCCTCCCGTCCGCACGAAGAGGTCGAAGGTCGCGCCGCCGACGGTCATCACATGGGGTTGCTTCATGGCCATGATTTACCGATGGTACCGTGATTCCATCATCCGTAGGAACTGATGCGCCCGGCGGAGCTTCCTGCGGCTGTGCCATTGGAGCAGGAGGAGGAATAGCGCCACGCTCCCCGCGATCCACCACGAGAGATGGGGGAGCCCGCTCCCGGTCTGGCGGGGGGGGCGGAAATCGGGGTCCTCTTGGAATGGCGGAATCTGGTCGGGGGCGGCGTAGTGCGCGCCATCGCCGCCGGGGGTGCCTTGCCCCGTGGCCACCAGGTCCTCCCGCGCTTCCCCCGTGGTGTCCACGGGCGTGATGCGCACGAAGTACGTGATGCCGGGCAGGAGGTCACGCAGCACCAGCGCGCGCTTCTCCTCCGCCTTGATGTCGCCGCCCGGTACCGTCCGCTTCTCCGTCATACGGTCGGGTTCCGCGCCGTACTCCACGAGGAACGACTGGAAGGTGATGTCGACCGGGAGGGACCATTCGACGGCCAGCGCCTCGTCCTGTGGGGTCACCTCCAGGAGCACTCCCAGCACATGCGCGCTCACGGGGATGCTCTTCTCGCTCTCGCGGTCCCCCTGGACGGCGGTCACGGCGAAGACGTAGGGCATGCCTGTGCTCAAGCCCGTCACGGTGGCCGCTGACCGGGAGGCATCAGGCGTCTCCAAGGTATAGGCGTACTCTCCCGGCTTCTCCCCCACGTAGACGCGGTAGAGGTCCACCGCTTCCTCCGCCGGGTCCCACTGCAGTTCCACGGCGCCGTTCTTCGGCTGGGCGCGCAGGTTCGTGAGGACGGCAAGCTTCCTGGCCGTCACGGCGAGGGGGACGAGCAAGTTCGCGGTGTTCCCGGCCTGGTCCTTGGCTTCCACGGCGGGCTGGTACTCGCCACCGCGCGGCGCGGTGAAGAGCGCCTGGTAGGTGCCGGGGCGCGAGGAATCCTCCTGCAGGGGGATCCGCTCGTCGCCCAGCTTGAGTTCCATGCCCTTGAGCGCAGGTTCGCTCTGGACCACGAGGAGGACGTTCTCGCCTTCCTGCGGCCGCTCGGGGGAGAGCTTGGCGGCGGTGATGACGGGGGGGTCGGTGTCGCGCACGAGGTGGAGGGTCACTTCGCCCCCGCCGTCATCCGTCACGAGCAGCGTGAATTCGTTGTAGGCGGGGTCAAGGGGGACGGCGATGGCGAAGCGGCCGGCGTCGTCGCTCTCGCCCGTGGCGGGTTGGACGCCGCCCTTCACCTGGATGTTCGTGTAAGGCTGGGTGGCGCCCTCCACCGTCACGCTTGCGCCGTTCACCGTGCCATTCTGCGGCGGGGACGTCACCGTGAGGCGCTGCACCAGGGGTCCCGTGCTGCTCGACACCACGACCGTGGCTTTGCCGGTGATCACGCGGGCGGGGTTGGCGGCATCCTCCACGGTGACCGTGTGCCTGCCCGTGGCCTTGAAGCTCACGGAAAAGGGGATGAAGCGCGTCCCCAGGTGGCGGGAGGTGAAGGTCGCCTGCCCCACGCCGTCCATGCCGCTGAGGCCGGGGAGGGTGGCGCCGGGGTCCGTGGTGGTGATGCGCACGGTGCCGGTGTAGTCCTGCGCCGTATTGCCGCTGGCGTCCACCGCGCGGATGGTGATGCCGGTGATGTCGTGCACGGCGAGCACCGTGTCGGTCAGGGTCACCTCGAAGCGGTCGGCGGCATCGAACGCGGGATCCGCGGCGTACGCGGGGCCGATCAACTGCGCGGCGTAGGGCGAACCGCCCATGGCGCCCCCGGCCGCCACCGTCCCTTCCTGCGCCAGCGCCATGCCGGTGAGGAGGTCCACGGCGCGGAGCGTCACCGTCCCCGCCCGCGTCGCCGCCACCGTGAAGCGCACGGCTCCTTCCGCATCCGTCCCCTCCGCGTCCGCCGTCACCACGGCGCCGGCGTCGTCGCTCCGCAGTTCCACGGGGCGGCCCGGCAGGGGATTGCCGTACCGGTCAGTGACTGTCACCAGCACGCCGGCCGTATCCCTGCCATCGGCGAGGACGGAGGGGTTGAGGACGCTGAGGGTGGAAGCCCGGGGATCCACCGTGTCCGGCAGCACCTCGAACGATGTCTCGGGCGAGAGGCGCTTGCCGTTCTTCCCCACGAAGGCGTGGTACGTCCCCGCTTCCTCCGCGCTCGTGCCTGGCACGCGGATGCGCACGCTCCCCGTGCGGTCCAGCGTGGCGGGGAAGATGAGGAAGTTCTTCGCGGGGGGGATCACCACGATGTCCACGCTCCCCATGGCGGAGAATCCCTCCACCTCCGCGTCCAATCCCAACCCCGCAATGGAGTCGTCCACGCGTAGCGAACCGTAGTCCGCGGAGTCCGCCACCGCGCTCAAGGCCTGGAGCGGCAGCACCAAGGCGACCAGGAAGGCCAGGGTCCGGGAAATGGTGTTCATGTGTTTCCTACTATCCTACCAAAAAACGGCCATTTCCTCAATCCTATGACTAGTATTAGAATTGTGAAATGAAGAGTGTCCAGAACTTTTCCCCTGCCCATTGGGCTGCGAATATTCCCTCCCTTCACAAATGGCTATCATACCTCCATGAACACCCCCACCCCGATCCTCTCCCGCCTCCTCCCCCTCGCGTTCCTCCTGCTCCTCGCCGCCTGCGGGGGCGGGGGGGGTAAGACCGTGTGTACGCAGCAGTTCTGGAACGGGCAGGTGGGCATCTGCCTTCCCGACGGGTGGGCGGTAGTGGAGCGGGAGCGGTTGGACCAGCAGGGAATCCCGCAGGACGTGGTGGCGGCGTTCCAGGCGGAGAAGCCCGTCTCCGGCCAGTACCCCACGGTGGTGATCACCGAGGAGCCCCTGGCGCAGCCCATGGAGACCCCGGTCTACAGCCGCGCGAACGTGCGGGCCGTGAGCGTGCTTCCTGGGTACGAACTCATCGATACCCGTCCCATCCGCATCGATGAGCAGGAATCGAACCTCCACACCTATACCGCCCAGCCGGCCGCGGACCAGCCCAAGACGCGCTTCACCCAGGCGAGCGCCGTGTCACCCTCGGGCGCCGGCTACACCGTCACGGCGTTCGCGCCCCTCTCCGTCACCGCCACCCTGGAGAACCAGGAGCTGGCCATGGTGCAGTCCCTCACGTTCGTGGAGCCAGAGTCACAAACGGAATGAAAATTGGAGGTGCCGGTGGGAATTGCACCCACGTATGGGGGTTTTGCAGACCCCTGCCTTACTCCTTGGCTACGGCACCGGACATACCTGCGCGTCTCAGTATAGGGATTTTTCCCGCGCACTGAAGGGCAATGGATGTTGAGCCAGCGTCACAAGGGAATATTCATGGGACATGTATATGACGATCCAAATATTCCTTGGAATGGAAGCCACAATCCACATGCTTCTTCCTATTTTTTTGACGTTCCCCCCTTGCTTCCGCAACACTAGGCCGCGTCATGCGCTCACCACTCCTCACTCTCGGCCTTCTTCCTTGCCTTAGGGCGGAAGGGTCCCGCGTGTGAGAATGTCTTCGCACACGTGCGCCCCTTCCCCGAGGTGGCGTAGGTTTTTCATTTCTATTCCCCTTTCAACAATGTCCCATCCTTTTGAACCGCATGCCGGAGGCATTCCGGAAAGTGAACGCCGCTATGCCACCTACGATCAGACGGAACAGGCGATGCTTGAACAGTCGCGGACACTCTATGCCGGGCAAGCGGAACGCAGTGCTCCCCTTGATGACGGAGCGATACCTGCGGATGCGCAACAGATCGCCAGGCAGATTGCCGGGATCATCGTGGGGACCATGGATCTCCCGCCGCATTTCCCGGATCATTTTCCCGGAGAAAGCGAGAGGAATGCAGCGATTGCCAGTCGTGTGTTTGCGAGGCACTTCAGGGACAAATGGCCTCCCCAGCGGGAAGAGGGGGAAGCGATCATCACTGCCTTGCACCGCGAGGCGGAGGCGCATGAGTCTTCGGTCCAAGAGGGGATACGCCAGGCTGCGGAGGGGATCTTGAGGCTCATGCGGCAGTCGCACTGAGGATTGCATTCAGCAAAAAATGGTATGGAAGGATACTTCGGTATCTTTCCATCCATTGTAGGAATAGCCGTTTTGTCCTATAATAGTGGTGTCACAAACATCCCTTCCCGCCTGTTCCATGCCCAACCATAAGCGCGATGTCACCATTGCCCTCTGCAGCCTCGTGGGGGGAGTGATCCTCACGGCGGGAACGCTTCTCACGGGCAACGCCCCCCTCAGTGCCACCACGCTAAGCGATATCTTCGCCATGCGGTGGGACGTACGCCCCGACGGCGTGATGGAGCGCGCCGACGCGCTGCGCCGTCCCGGTTCCACCTCCCTCACGGCCCCCGCTTCTTCCGCCGCATCCGCCGCATCAAGTTCCACCTCTTCCACCCCCGCCATTCCCGTGAAGACGGAATGTGCCGTGGCCACCGAAATTGCCGCCACCTTCACGGCCGCGGTAGACCGCCACATCCCCCGCGACTTCGAGTCCTCGGGCATGCGCGAGGGCTTGCTCGGCACCGTGCAACGGGTGATCAAGGACTACTGCGCAATTGAGTCTTCCTCATCCCGCTCTTCCGTCCAAAGCTCCGCAAAGCCCGTGGACAACAAGTGCGAGCAGTACGGTGTGAAGACGGCACGTTACACCACCTGCAAGATCGAGGAGAACGCAGGGCGCCCGTACCCCACGCCCTCGAAGCAGTCGAGGATTTAGGGAATCCGAAGAAACCGAGGAATCCGAAGAAACCAAGGAGGTTTCTATCCTTGGATTCTACAGTTTCTTTGGCCAAATATCTCGCTCCTCATTTGAAACCACGCTTTCCCTCTGCTACAGTCTCCCAAATACCATGCCGCGCCCGTCTTTCAAGATACCGGCTACCAAAAACCCCGAAAACTTCGTCATTGCCACCATGGGCAGCCATTCGGCGCTGCAGATCCTCAAGGGGGCGCGGGACGAGGGGATGCGCAACCTCGTCATCTGCAAGAAGGGGACGGAGCGGATCTACAAGCGCTTCCCCGTGGCCGACGAGGTCATCACCGTGGAGGACTGGAGCGAATGGGACGAAGGGCTGGAGAAGGAACTGATCAAGCGCAAGGCCATCCTCATCCCGCACGGCTCCTTCATCGCGTACCTCGGCCACGAGCGCGTGAAGAAGATGCGCGCCCTGTACTACGGCGCCAAGGAGATCCTGGAGTGGGAGAGCGACCGGGACATGGAGCGCGAGTGGCTGCTCAAGTCCGGGCTTTTGCTCCCCAAGGTGTTCGAGAAACCGGAGGAGATCGACCGCCCCGTCATCATCAAGTTCCACGGCGCGGGCGGGGGGTTCGGGTACTTCGTGGTCAAGTCCGCGGAGCAGTTCTATGAGGTGAAGAACCGCAAGTACCCCGAGGAGAACGATTTCGTGATCCAGGAGTACATCGTGGGGGCGCCGCTCTACGTCCACTACTTCTATTCCCCGATCACCAGGGAACTGGAGATCATGAGCATGGACAAGCGGTACGAGAGCAACGCCGACTCCATCGGGCGCATACGCGCGGAAGACCAATTGGCCGCCAACATCCATACGTCGTACACCATCGTGGGCAACATCCCCGTGGTCGTCCGCGAATCCCTACTGCCGCAGCTCTTCCGGATGGGGGAGAAGGTGGTGAAGGTAAGCAAGACGCTCAAGGGCGCGGGCAAAGGCCTCTACGGCCCCTTCTGCCTGGAGGCCATCATCACGCGCAAGCTGGAGATCTACGTGTTCGAAATCTCCGCCCGCATCGTGGCCGGCACCAATCCCTTCATCGAAGGGTCACCCTATACGGCGCTCAAGTATGACGTTCCCATGAGTACGGGAAGGCGCATCGCGCGGGACATCAAGCAGGCGATAGAGAAGGGGAGGCTCAGGGAGATCTTGGGATAGGGGCGATCGAGCTCCTCACTTTTTGCGTTCTTCATTATCCATTTTGCATTACAATCTCTCCATGAATACAAAGGATCTCCTCTCCGGCTACGATTTGCAGAACCTCGCCATCGGCGTCCTCGGCGGCCATAGCGCCCTGGACGTGTGCCACGGCGCCAGGCAGTGGGGGTTCAGGACGCTCTGCGTGGCGCGCAAGGGGAGGGAGAGGACGTATACGGAGTACTTTAGGACGAAGGAATTAGGACCTCGGACTTCGGACGAAGGGATTTCCAAGGGTTGTATTGATGAGGTGATTCTCGTGGAGAAGTTTGCCGATGTCTTGCGGGACGATGTCCAGAAGAAGCTGCGGGAGATGAGTACGATCTTCGTCCACAACCGCTACTTCTGGGTCTACTTCGATGATTTTTCGAAGGTCGAGAACGGGTTCAACGTGCCGATCTTCGGGTCGCGGACGCTCCTCAAGCTGGAGGAGCGTGACCAACCGTACAACCAGTACCATCTCCTGAGGGACGCCGGCATCCGCACGCCCACGATCTTCGCAAAGCCCGAGGAGATTGACCGCCCCGTCCTCGTCAAGGCCAGCGAAGCGCAGCGGGGGTACGAGAGGGCGTTCTTCCTCGTGGAGGACCGGCATTCATGGGAAGCGGAGGGGTCCCGCCTGGAGAAAGAGGGGAAGGTCACGGCCAAGTGGCGGCAGGCCCCCCTGGAGGAGTTCGTTGTGGGTGCGCCCGTCAACTTCAACTTCTTCTACTCGCCGCTCACGAAGGAGCTGGAACTGCTCGGCACGGATACGCGCCGGCAGACGAACCTGGACGGCTTCCTCCGCATGACGGCGAGGGAGCAGGCCAAAGCGCTGGCGCACGTGGACCTGAAAATGATCGAAACCGGGCACATCGCCTGCACCGTCAAGGAGTCGCTCCTGGAGAAGGCGTTCGACCTGGGGGAGAAGTTCGTCAAAGCCACGCAGGACCTCCACGCCAAGCATCCGGAGCTCGACCCTTCCGGCAAGGGGATCATCGGGCCGTTCGCTCTGCAGGGGGCGGTGGTGGCGGAGGAGGGGAAGGAGGACATCGTGATCTTCGACGTCAGCCTCCGCATCCCCGGCTCCCCCGGAATCATGGCAACCCCGTACTCCGGGTACCTCTACGGCCAATCCATGAGCGTGGGGGAACGCGTGGGGATGGAAATACGGAAGGCGGTGGAGGAAGGAAGAGTGGGGGAGATTGTGGCGTGATTACCGCTTTTTTCGAAGCTGTTCGTGGCTCACGATGTCCAGGAGCTTGATCAGGCCGTGTTGTTCATTCACGGAGTACAACAGGAGATCGTCTTGATCCAGATGCAGTTCGCGGATGCCTTCCATACTCCCCTGCAAGACGTGGTCCCGCCATCGTTTGCTGAGGACGAAAAGCGCCCGTTGATCATGCGCCGCGAGGAGATCAATGACTTCAGTCAAAGTCGTGACAAGATGTGTCTTACCGCTCCTTCGGATTTTGAGAAGGATCTTGCGGAAATGACGTGAAGGGATGACCACGTATGTCACTCCCCAAGTATATCACGAAACATTTCCTTGGCGGATGTATAGCCCTTCACTTTTCCCGCACGGTAGAGGCGCTGGAGTTCTTCGGCTTCCCGTTCCAGTTTCCTCAGATATCCCTGGGGGTACCTCGTCACGCCGATGCGGAGCGATCCCGCAGCGAATTCACCGAGGAGCAGCTGTACGATGTTGCTGAAACTCAACCCCGCTTTCTTCCCTTCCCGTAGCACTTTTTTGTAGAGAAGGGGATCGAGGCGGATAGTGGTGGGGCGCTTGGGCATCGGGTAAAGTGTATATCAATTGTCATACGAATGCAATACATAAATATGATGGAAGGATCGGCGTACATTCGTCGGACACGCGTAAATTATCTTGTTCTTACCAGGCCCCTATGAGGTAGAATTGGATGGCGATCGGGGCATTAGCTCAGTTGGTAGAGCGTCTGGTTTGCAACCAGAAGGTCGCCGGTTCGAATCCGGCATGCTCCACCAACCTTCGCAGGAGGCTTGCCATCATCAAACCTTCTCTTTCCCCTCGTAGGGGAGATTGCGTGCAAGGAACTCTTGCACCGCCGGGTCACTGATGAATTCGGTCCAGTCGGAAGCCGGCTGTACGTCTGGACGTTCGCTGCTTGTGTCACTCAATGCACTCTCAAGGGTGTTCTGGACCATAGGATTCTTCAAGAATTCCGCCCATTGCTCTGCTGCTGACGGAGGGTGCTGCATGGTGATGGTATACCACAAGATGCTCCAATCTGCTCGATCTTCTTCTTGCTCCGTACCCTTCAATTCCATGGCCATCCGAAGCGGAAAACGTCCATTCTTTTTGCGGGGCAAGGGGAAGAGTACAATGCCAGGTTGCTTCCCCCCTTCTCCCATGCCAGCAACAACCCCCGCCAAGAAGAAGGAAAAAATCATCGGCACCGTCGATCACTACTTCGACCGCATCGGCGTGGCCATCGTGGAACTCAAGGCCCCCCTCAAGGTGGGTGATGCCGTGGTGTTCCGCCGCGGCGAACAGGAATTCACGCAGCCGGTCACGTCGCTGCAGGTCGAGCACGCACAGGTGGACAAGGCCAAGAAGGGCGACCAGGTGGGGATGAAGGTGGATATGCCCGTCAAGGAAGGGACGGAAGTTTTCGCCGCGTAAGGGAAAGTGTGTCATGGTGAGCTCCGTCGAACCATGACATGGAAGGTTTCTGATACGTTCAAAAAGCGGGCGGGACCTCCGGCTGTCGGTAGCCCGGAATGAGGAGTGTGAGCGGACGGAAGAGGATGTCCGTGGTCCCCGTGAGTTCCGCCACGCTCCAGAAGAAGAGGAAGACCGCAACAACGATGACCACCATGTATACGCCTCCGATCTTCTTCATCCACTCGCCTTCACCGACCATGTCGCCAACCCTCTCGCGGTATTTGAGGAGGAAGAATGAGGCGACGATGCCGATGATGGGGAAGATGATGCCCATCGGAACGTATCATTCCGGAAGGAGGGTCGTGAATCAACTTACGCGATCGCTCCGTCGATCTCCTTCTTCATATCTTCCTTCGGCCGCGCGCCGATGAACGCCTTCTGCGGCTGGCCGCCCTTGAAAAGGATGAACGTGGGGATGCTCATCACGCTGAACATGCCGGCCACGTCGCCGTTCTCGTCTACGTTCATCTTCACGAACTTCACCGCGGGGCCGTACTCCGCCGAAAGCTCGTCGATCACGGGGCCCATCACCTTGCAGGGGCCGCACCAGGGAGCCCAGAAGTCCACCAGCACGGGGACGGGGGACTTGAGGACTTCGCCTTCGAACTGCGCATCGGTGATGTCGTGGGGCATGGAGTGGGGAGAAGATGGGAGTAGGAGTATAGGTGGAAGCCGTTGGTTTTCCAAACAGACGTTTCTCGTTTATTGGTTGATTCGTTTATTCGTCTTCGTGCTGCAGACGTTCTGTGCTCAAGAACAAAGAAACGAATAAACCAATAAACGTTCTCGTTCGTCATTCAATCCTCTCTCCCCCGGGAAAGGATCTCCTTGGTGATCTGCTTCCCGGCCTCCACCGCCGGCTGGCCGTAGGGGTCCAGGCGGTAGAGCTTGCCCAGGAACACCACCTCCGCGAGGAGCAGGAAGAAGAGCTGGCCCAGGTGGTAGCTGTCCAGGCGGGTGAGGGAGATGGTGGCATGGGGGCGTTTGACGCTTGTGAGGGCGCGGCTGGTGCCCTCGTAGCAGGCATCCAGGAGCTGTCCCGTGGTCTTGCCCGCGATGTACTTCCAGGGGCCCGGGAGGCTCTCCGGCAGGTACAGGCGGGGCTTCTCCAGCTCCCGCACGAAGAGGTGCCACGTGCGGCGCGGGCCGGCCATCCACTGCTGCAGGAGCGAGTGCTGGTCCTGCGTGCCCACGGCGGCGAGGGGGATGGGGTTCAGGGTCTCCTTCTTCCCCAGGCTCTCGGCGATGAGCTGCTGGTTCCAGCGCGCGAGCTGCGCCAGCCTCTGGCCGTACGGCATGATCACGCGCACGTTGTAGCCGCGCTTCATGTCCAATAGGTACTGGATGCTGGCCAGGAGGGCGGCGGGATTCTCGTCCAGGATCGGCTGCTGGCAGAGCGTATCCATCTCCTTCGCCCCCCGCGCGAAGCTGTCCAAGTCCCCGTCCAAAAGCCCCAGCGGCAGGAGTCCGATGGGGGTGAAGATGGAGAAGCGGCCGCCCACCCCCGGCGGGATGGGGAGCATCTGGATGCCGTTATCCAGGCAGAAGCCGTGCAGGAACCCCTGCTCGGGGTCGGTGATGGCGATCACGCGCTCGGCCGCCCGCTCGCGCCGCGCCTTCTGCAAGTGCTCCCAGCACAGGAAGAAGATGCTCATGGGCTCCAGGGTGTCGCCGGACTTGCTGGCGATGACGAGGAGGGTAGCCTTCCAGTTGATGATGGAGAGGTAGTTATCCAGCACGGCGGGGTCCAGCGTGTCCAGAACGATGAACTCCACGGTGTTCGGCCCTTCGAACGCCTCCTGGATCAGCCGCGGCCCCAATCCCGATCCCCCGATGCCGATCCACACCACCGTTTCTATCCCCTCCGCCTTCACGCGGATGGCCGCCTCCTTCACCCGCTCGACCATCTGCTTGTTGTAGGGGTCCATGGACCACGCGTGCTCACCCCGCCCGCGCTCCGCCAGCCACTCCTCCGCGTAGCGGCGCACGGGACTGCGCAACCCGGCGATCTCCTGGTCCGGGATCCCCATGGAGGGCGTGATGGACTTGGCGAGCGTTTGCGAGACGTCGAGGTGGAGCATGTGTCACATCGTATACCTCCAGGGGTCGGGGCGCGACCCATGTCCGGTAACCGTCACAACGCACGTAAAGCGGCCGCCACGCGTTCCTCCGTCGTCCGCAGGTCCGGGGGGAGGTCGCGCAGCACGCGGGTGGCGGCGGGCGCGTCGTAGCCGAGCGAGGTGAGCGCGGCGATGGCGTCCTGGTCGAACTCATGGGGCAGTTCCTCCGCCGAGGCTTGCCCCAGGAGCAGGGGGTTCTTCTCCAGGAGGGACTTGAGCTCCAGCAGCACTTTCTGCGCCGTCTTCTTCCCCACGCCTTTCACGCTCTTCAGCATCCCCCCGTCCTGTTCCTGCACGGCGCGCTGGAGGAGCGCCTTGGGAACGGCGCACAGTTCCAGCCCCAGCCGCGGCCCGATGCCAGAAACCTTGAGGAGTTCCTCGAAGAGCAAGAGCCCCGCGCGGTCCAGGAAGCCGTAGAGGTCAAAGCGGTCCTCGCGGATGTAGGAGGAGATCCAAAGGCTCCCCGGGGTGAAGTCCTGCAACTTCTCCCACGCGTCCAGCGGCACGCTCACGCGGTACCCCACGCCCTGCACGTCCATGATCACCTCGCCGACGCCGAGCTTCTGCACCGTTCCTCTCAAATGGGAGATCATGGAGGGAGGGTAGCAGATCCGTCGGAGCGAGAGGAAGCTGTTGAAGGGCTTGGGGAAGGAATCCAAGGAATCCGATGAAACCGAGGAAACCTAGGGGGAGATCGTCAGTCATTCTTTGGTTTCTTCGGCTTTCTCGGTTACCTCGGTTTCTTTCACGATCCGGTCAACTACCAATAATCACAAAAACATGGTATAATAACCATACAAACATGCACTTCCGCCGCCGTCTCTTAACGCTCCTCATCCTCTGCGTGGCGACCGCCTCGTTCACGGGCGGCGCGGCCATGTTGCGGGCGGATATCCGGGGGCAGATGCAGGGGGAGTTCGAGCAGGTGTTGGCACGCGCAAAATCCAGTTACCTGCAGCGGAGGGGCGTGGATACGGCCCAGAAGGTGACGCAGCAGACCGCAGCGGAGGCCGGGAAGCAGCTCGTGACGGTGGGGAAGGAAAAGCAGCGTGTGCGGTACGCCATCGTGCGGGCGCGCGCCACACTGCAAGCGCTGCGCAACAGCATCGCCAAGGTGGAGGCGGAGCAGCACCGCCTGGACCGCATCGCGCAGACCGATGAAGAGCGCTTCCTCTCGCTCCTGCGCAGCAACAAGCTGCAGGCCTTCGTCACGGTCCGGCAGCAGGGCGGCATCACGTTCCTCTTCCGCCGCCTCCTCAGCCTTTCGCTGGGCGCGGGGGTGGAGCGGGAATTCCAGGAGAGCTTCGTCGCGCGCGCGCGGGAGGAATTCCTCGTCTCGCTCCTGCGAGCAAGGGAATCGGCGGAAGGCCGCCTGGCGGTGTTCCGCAGGGAGAGCGTGACGGCGGAGGAAGACCTCGCCACGCTCCGCGTACGCCACGAGCAGCTCATCGCCCAGTACCGCGAGGCGGACAAGGTCTACGACAAAGCGGAGAAGGAAGCTCTGGTGAGCGAAGAGAAACTTCTGGCATACAAGGCGGAGATGGCGCGCGTGCAGGCGGACGTGCTGCGGCTCCAGGCGGAGATGGCGCGGTTCGACGCGCGCATCCGCGCCAAGGCGGAGCGCGACCTCATCGAGAAGGGCCTCATGGATCCCCGCCAGGGCGGTTCCGCGGGCGTGCCGCGGCTCGCCAAGCTGCGCTTCACGTGGCCGGTGTTCGGACCCATCACGGCGGGGTTCCAGGACGGCGCGTACCGCAAGCGCTTCGGGGTTCCCCACTACGCCACGGATATCGCCCAGCCGCAGGGGTCGCCCGTGCATGCCGCGGCGGACGGCGTGGTGTTCCTCGTCCGCGATGGCGGTGCCAAGGGGTACACCTACGTCCTCATCGCCCACCGCGACGGCTATGCCACGCTCTACGGACACCTCTCCTCCGTGGTTGTCACGGCGGGGGATGACGTGGCGCAAGGGCAGGCCATCGGCCTCTCGGGCGGGCAGCCGGGCACCCCGGGCGCGGGCCTCCTTACCACGGGTCCGCATCTCCACTTCGAAGTGATCAAGAGCGGCACGAACATCAATCCGCTGAGCGTCCTGCCGTAGGCGGCATGGGAAAAGGAAAACTGAGATGTGAAATGAAAAATGAAGAATGAAGAATTAGACGGATGAGGAGAAGTTTGTATTGTTCAAAAAACTTTACAGTGCTATAAACGGCGCACTGATCATTTCCATTCATGAAAGGAGAGACACTATGCTGATGATCGTCTGTTGGGCCATCGTGGGGGCAATGGCAACGCTTGGCGCGTTCATGGCCCTGCGCGACGGAAACGTCGTGATATACATTGCAGGCTTCATGATCTTGATCGCTTGCACAGCATTGTTTGTGTGGCAAAGCTGGGCGAAACCATCGCCCGCAGCCGCGCTGTCCTTTGGTCTTGGTGTGATGATCTTCTTACCCATGGCGCTGTTCTATTCCGCCAGGCGGAAAACACTGCCGTCCTGAATGATCAGAAGCGGGGAGGCGCAAGCCTCCTCGTTGTTTATCGTGCGCCGATGATGACCACAAACTCACCTTTCTGCGTGAGGCGGGGGAGGACCTGGGGAATTGAGGACACATTTGTGTGCACAACTTCCTCGTGAAGCTTCGTCAGTTCCCGCGCTATCGCCACGGGACGCTCCGGTTGGTCCTTCAGCGCGTCCGCAAGTTCCGTCAATGTCTTCCCGATACGGTGGACGGACTCGTAGAAGACGATCGTCTTTTCTTCTTCCTTGAACGAATCGAGGAGCGTCTTCCGCCCCTTCTTGAGCGGGAGGAACCCCAGATACACGAAGTGGTTGATGGGGAGGCCGGAGACGGAGAGGGCGGCGAGGAAAGCGGAAGGCCCGGGCACCGCTTCAATCTTCACCCCTGCTTCCCGCGCGCGTTTGACAATCGCATATCCCGGGTCGCTGATGCCCGGCGTGCCGGCGTCGGAAACGAGCGCGAGGTGCTTTCCCGCTTTGAGAAGATTAAGGATGTGTTCGACTGTTCCTGGATCGCTGTGGCCGTGGAAGCTGAGGAGAGGCTTGCGAGGCGTGTCACCCCGAGCCCCGTCGAGGGGGAATACGCGTGCCATGGTTCGACGGGGCTCACCATGACACGCTGCGATGTCCAACTGCTTGAGGAGGTTCCCCGTCACGCGGGTGTCTTCACACACGATCGCATCGCACTGTTTCAACGTCTCGATGGCGCGGAGAGTGATATCACCCAGGTTGCCTATGGGCGTTGCGACTATCGATAACATAGACGTGAGGATTAGAGAGGAGAGGGGCAACAGGGAAGCCCACCCTGGGCGCGTCCGCCAAGGCGGACGAGCCGAAGGGTGGGTGTGGCGACGATGGAGAGCATAGGGACATGATATACGAATAAACCCATAAACGAATCAACGAAGAAACGTCCTCACACCCCCTTCCATTAACCGGGAAATTCGCTATGATGCATCAGAAACCCTTCCCCAGCCGTTTTCCTTATGGCCGACAAGAACGCGAATTCCGAGAACCCCAAGCAGCAGCCCCTCTCCGGAGGAGGGGAGAGTATTTCCAGCATCGGGCGCCTGGCGCCCCGGCCCATCGTGACGGAAATGGAGGAGAGCTACCTGAGCTACGCCATGAGCGTGATCATGGCCCGTGCCCTTCCCGACGCCCGGGACGGCCTCAAGCCGGTGAATCGCCGCATTCTCGTCACGCTCAACGACCTGGGACTCAGCCCCGGAGGGCGGTTCCGCAAGTGCGCAAAGATCTGCGGCGACGTTTCCGGCAACTACCACCCGCACGGCGAGGCGATCGTCTACCCCTCCCTCGCGCGCCTGGCGCAGGACTTCTCCATGCGTTCAACGCTCGTCATCGGGCAGGGGAACTTCGGGAGCATCGACGGGGACCAGCCCGCCGCCATGCGCTACACGGAAGCGAAAATGTCCAAAGTGGCGCAGGAGATGCTGCAGGACCTGGAGAAGGACACCGTGGATTACATCGGCAACTACGACAACACCCGGCTGGAGCCCACGGTGCTCCCCGCCAAGTTCCCCAACCTCCTCGTCAACGGCAGCGTGGGGATCGCCGTGGGAATGGCGACGAACATCCCGCCCCACAACCTTGGCGAGATCGTGGATGCCGCCGTCCACCTCATCGACAACCCCGATGCAACCGTGGAAGACCTCTTGCAGTTCGTCAAGGGGCCGGATTTCCCCACGGGAGGCATCGTCTACAATACGGAAGCCATACGCCAGGCCTACCTCACGGGGCGCGGCAGCGTTGTCATCCGCGGCAAGGCGGAGATCGAGGAGGACAAGGGCCGCTACAGGATCCACATCAGCGAGATCCCGTACCAGGTCAACAAGTCCGCCATGATCGAGCGCATGGCGCAGCTCGTGAACGACAAGGCGATCGTGGGGATTGCGGACATCCGGGACGAATCGGACCGCGAGCAGACGGTGCGCGTGATCATCGAGTTGAAGAAGGACGCCTACCCGCAGAAAGTCCTCAACCAGCTCTTCAAGCACACGGACCTGCAGACGAGCTTCGGCTACAACATGATCGCGCTCGCGGACGGCCTGCAGCCGCGCCTCCTCAACCTGCAGGAACTGCTGGAGATCTTCGTGGAGCACCGCCGCGTGGTGGTCCGCCGCCGCATCACCTTCGACCTCGCGCGTGCCAAGGAACGGGCGCATATCCTGGAGGGGCTCAAGAAAGCGCTCGACCACATCGATGCCGTCATCCAGACCATCAAGAAGAGCGAGACGAAGGAGATCGCCAAGGAGAACCTGGTGAAGAAGTTCAAGCTCACGGAGATCCAGGCGGACGCCATCCTCCAAATGCGCCTGCAGACGCTCGCCGGCCTGGAGCGCAAGAAGATCGAGGACGAATTGGCGGAGAAGCGCAAGTTCATCGCGGAGTGCGAGGCGCTCCTCAAGAGCCAGAAGAAGATGGACCTGCAGATCAAGGGGGAGATCCTGCAGCTCAAGGCTTCCTACGACGACGGCCGCCGGACGACCATCGTGCCGGGCGCGGTGGGGGAATTCTCCGCCAAGGACACCATCCCCAACGCCCCCATGATCGTCACGCTGACGATGGGCGGGTACGTCAAGAGGCTCAGCCCCGTGCAGTTCCGCGCGCAGCACCGCGGCGGCAAGGGGGTGAAGGGCATGACGACGAAGGACGACGACGAGGTGCTCTCGCTCCTCCATGCCATGAACCACGACGATATCCTGTACTTCACCAACACGGGGCGCGTGTTCAAGCTCCCCGTCTTCGAGCTGCCGCAGACCAGCCGGGCGGCCAAGGGGCAGGCCATCGTCAACCTCCTGCAGCTCCAGCCGGAAGAGCGCATCACGGCCATGCTCAAGGCGGACATGAGCGGCATGAAGTTCCTCTTCATGGCCACGTCCAAGGGCACGGTGAAACGCACCGCCTCCGCGGAATTCGAAAACATCCGCCGGTCAGGCTTGATTGCGCAGAAGCTGCCCCCGGGCGACGAGCTCAAGTGGGTGGTGGCAACGAGCGGCAAGGACGAGATCTTCCTCCTCACGCGCAAGGGCAAGGCGATCCGCTTCAAGGAGGACGACGTGCGGGACATGGGGCGCGCGGCGGCGGGGGTGCGCGGCATCCTGTTGGGGCAGGGCGACTTTGTGGTGGAGGCGGCGCTCATCCAAACCCCTTCCACGAGCCAGCTCCTGGTGGTGATGGAGAACGGCCTTGGGAAAATGACGCCGGTGACGGAGTACCGCTTCCAGGGACGCGGCGGCACGGGCGTCAAGGCCGCGCAGCTCACCCCCAAGACGGGAGACATTGTGGGCGGGTTCGTGCTGGAGAAGGGGACGGACGGCGACCTCCTCTGCATCAGCAAGCAAGGCCAAATGATCCGCATGCGCCTCTCCGATATCCCCAGCCGCGGCCGCGCCACGCAGGGCGTGATCGTCATGCGGCTCAACGCGCGGGATAAAGTGGCCACCATGAGCGTGGTGATGGAGGACAAGGAGGCCGAGGAGGCGGTGCTCCAGGCGGCGGCGGAGCTCCGCGTGGAAGAGGTGGAGGCGATCGAGAAGGAGGAGAGGAAGGTCAAACGCGCGGCACGGGCGGCGGCGAAAGAGGCGGAGGCGGCGAAGAAGTGACGGGAAGTGTATCTTTATGACTTGTCAATGATAGGCAAGATGCTCTATAAAGCGTGCCTATGCTCAATGCATTGCCCACGCAAGAAAAAAGGGAGGTCAAAGCAGTCGTCCTTGGCAGCGGGAATACCGCTGTCGAACTGATCTCGATCCTCAAGAAACATCCGCACGTACGGTTGACGGGTCTTCGGAGCAGCCGTGCCGTAGTCGGCTTACCCGCAGGGACCCTCGACGGCTTGGCCGTGCAGTACGAGAACCTTGATCCTCAAGATGCTGCGGACAAGGGCGACGTGGTGTTTTCCTGTGCCGAAGATGCTGTAGCAATGGACTATGCGCCTGCGACGCTTGCTGCCGGAAAGAAATTCATCGATTTCGGCGGCGCATTCCGCCTGAGGGATCCCGCGTTGGCCGAGCAGTGGTACAAGAACACCAACCGGGAAGTGCTTGCACAGGCCGTCTACGGACAACCGGAACTGTTCCCGGATCAGATTCGGAAGGCACGGCTCATCGCCAATCCCGGTTGTTATCCTACGGCAGTCCTGCTTGCCGTTTCACCCTTACTCAAGTGTGGCATTGTCGATACCCGGCAAGCCATCGGGGTGGTGGCCATCAGCGGGTACTCCGGAGCCGGAGGCAGTTATCAACCTACGCATGGTGTGCGTCCTTACAAGACCGCCGAGCATCGGCATCGGCCGGAGATCAAACAAATATGCAACGACTATGTAGCCCTGCAACGGCAAGACGTAAGCGGGGAAATTCGAGTCCTCTTTTCTCCCCACATCAATGATGACGTGGAACGCGGCATCGAAGCGCACGTCACCGTCCAACCGAAAAGGCGGATCGAGGAGGGTGAAGTGCGGGATGTGTTGGAGCAGGCATATGCCGGCGAAAGACTCATCCAGGTGGTTGACCATGAGCCGGACGTGCGCGATGTCATCCATACGGATCTCTGCCAAATTGCAGCATGGGTCCAGGACGGGGCTATCAAGCTCATATCCGTTATAGACAATGTCCGGAAAGGCGCATCCGGCCAAGCAGTGCAGAATATGAATCTCCTTTTCGGATTGGAGAAGAATGAGGGCTTGAGACCAGCTCTTACAAAACGGAGTGAATCTCATTCCTGTGGTTCGCCTGCAGGCGAAGTGGAGTTTTTCTAGTTGTTTCCCTTGATGCCGAAGTGGAAGGACGCATCGGCAAGCTGTTGGATTTCCTCCGGCGTTGAGCCGATAGATTCCGGTGATATCTTGTACTGGCACACGCATTGCCAAAGTTCGCGGCCGTTCATGAATGTTGAGCCTGACCGACATGAATCCAGGAGGGTTTGTGCTTGTTGAAGGTGCTGACATCCCGCGAATCGTTCCATGTCTCCCGGCTTCAGAGGAACTTCATCAGGCGATACTTGATAGGAGAGAAGATCTGACAGTTGCTTGAGCGTATCGTAGTGGCCTTCCTCGCATGCTGTGGCATGTGCTTGCGCTTTCTGGACGTCCAGGGAATGTATATGCTGGAGAGTTGGTATAATTTCGTAAGCACATATTCTGCATTTTTTGTGCTCTTCCAGGAGTCGGATCACAGTGGTAGCGCAGCTCTGTTGTTGCAGCGCATAATGATATCCCTCGGCTGCCAGAGAAGTGGAAGCTAAATTCATGATGAGGTCGATTTCGGTAGGAGAATGGCCTATGGATTGGAGTTGCTGCAGGAGTACCGAGAGTTCCACCTCGGCACCGCCGTTCCATCGTTGCCGTTCGAATTCGTTTTGGTTGTTGTCCGAAGGGTATTTACGCGGGCTCATAGAAGGATTATGTCAGTACTTGCATTTGGAGTCAAAATCAATAACAATGCACTTTCCTCCATACCCGTAATCCCGTATTCTCGTATACCAGTACTCTGTTACACTACTCCCATCATGAAATCCGGTATCCATCCAGCAATGATCAAGGACGCAAAAACGACCTGCTCCACCTGCGGGACGGTGTATTTGATCCCCTCAACGGTCAAAGAGCAGAGCGTGGAAGTATGCCGCAGCTGCCACCCCGTCTACACCGGAAAGGCGAACAAGGAAGCGCGCGGCGGACGGGTGGAACGGTTCAGGAAGAGGATGGCTGCCGGGTCCCCCAAGCCGAAGGGGTGAGGTCAGTTTACATATCCATACCATCTCTATGAAAATCGGTGTCATTCCGCTCTTCAAAAGGGATGTTCCCCCGGTGCTGGATTCGCAGAAGCAAAGCCTCCTCAGGAAGGCGATCCGGGGGATCGATACAGTATCGGGGGAGCCTATGGAGAGGACACAATACCTGGAGGTTCTTCAGCAAGTCGTTGCAGTGCAGAGAGAAGTGGCGGAGAACGTGGCGCGCGTGTTCGCGGCGGCGTTGCACGGGCTAGGCCTCAGGAGAGACGACAGGGGTACGCGCGCACGGCCGTTGTTCTTGGAGGGATGCCAGTGGATGTGGGACGGCCAATGGCGGTATGGCGCGGAAATTGCAGAAACCATCTACGGCAACGTTCCCCTGGACATTCGTTGTGAGCTTCTCCAGCCGCATGTCGAACGCCTTACGAAACGTACCCGTGATGAATGTGCACAGGCGCTGCGTATTGCACACGAGCAGAATCTCCATGCGGTATCCGCCGTCACGCATCCGTACCACCAACGTCGCGCTGCAATGATCGGAGCATATCTCGCGGAGCGCGAAGGCGAAGCAAAGCCAACAGTCCTCACCCCAAGCGAGATCGCGCGGGCGTGGGATATCCGGGGTCCAAAGGTCCAGCCGAATGAAAAGTTTCTCATCGACGCGATCCGCATCTGTGAACCGACGAAGGAGACGGAGAGGAAAGAGCACAGGGATGAAATGGTCCGGCGCGTATTCCATCGCTTCGAGCGCTGGACCGGATGGGATCTGGAGGGATGGATCGTGGAGAGAATGGCGGTTCGGAAAGGAGGGGGAGAAAAATGAAGGAACATGGTGACAGGCAGGTCATAGAAGGGAGTATACAATTAGTTAAAAAAATGGTATAATATACACAAGACACTATCTGCCATGCTCCACTCCGTCCTCCTCACGCAGAAGCCGGAATCCGCGCAGCCTGAGGCCAAGAAAAGGCCAGAGGTTGTGTTGCCTTCCCATCCTCCGTCCAAGCCGGAGGGGCAGGAGTATGAGTTGGAATACGCCGGGTTCTGGCTGCGCCTGGGGGCGTACCTTGTAGACTGCCTCCTCCTCTCCCTGATCATGGGCATCGCCGCCATCGTGGTGTTCCTGGGGCCGTTCACGCCGTCTTTGGGGCAGACGGTGGCGTTCGTCGTCGCGCTCTGCGTCATTCCGATTCCCTATTTCTTCCTTATGGAATGGTCACCCATACAGGGGACGGCGGGAAAGTGGATCTCCGGCGTGCGGGTGACGAATAGCGCGGGCGCCCGCCTCTCCTTTTTCCGCTCCTTCTTCCGCACCCTCGCCAAAATCCTCTCCACGCTCCTCTTCGGCATCGGGTACCTGATGATCGGTATGACGGAGCGCAAGCAGGGCCTCCACGACAAGATCGCCGGGTGCTACGTTCTCTCCTACCGCAAGTCCCGGTTCTGGCCGGCGTTCCTCCTTCTCCTCATCCTCTTCGGGGGCTTGGGCGCGGGGGGCGGTACGATGGCATCCATGAAGATGCAGCGCACGCTGGGGAAGGGGCTGGTGGAGGTTCTCGGTGAAGAAGGGGGCGCCCTTCCCTTCCTGGAGAAGTGGCTCGGTTCCACCTCCCTCTTCCACGAACCCGTGGAGGTATTGCCAAACCGGGAGGGGGAGGAGTTTTCCGAGGAAGAAGAAACGTCCGAAGTGATCAACCTCGCCGCCCTGCCGGGCATCAGCGTTGCGGATTACGAGGAAATGCTCGCCGTGCCCGCGTTGCCCTTCACGGACGGTTTGCGCGGCCAGGCGGGGCCATTCGCCCTGCAATTGAAGCCGCTCCTGTGGGGAACCTCCGCGCGGCACGGGATCACCGTGCGCATGGCGCCCTTCCTCCCCGCGGCGGTCCGCCACATGGCTACCGTCCTCGTCACCGTTCGGAGCGTGCAGGATACGCAGGGGCAGGAGATGGCGGAGACCGAGAAGTTCCGTGAGGAGATATTCAACGAGGTGGAGGACTTCACGGCACGCGATGGTGCGTTCGAGGGGACGTACGGGAACGTCCGGCTCCTGCGGAAGGTGAAGGATGCGGAGATCGGGAAGGCGGAAGGGGATGTGGTCGTCCGGCTTCCCGTGGGCATGAACGTCGCGTCGTTCGAGGCGGGGGAAGCGGGGGCAGCGCGGACGGTGGGGAACGCCGAGGTGGCGCTCACCGAGGGGGGGAGCGGCGCGTCCTTCGCGATCAAGGGGGTCAGCTACAAGAACGTGTTCATACTGGGGCTCGACGGCAAGGGACAGGTGGTCCCCGTGGACGGCTTCACTGCCGGCGGGAACGAAAACGAGGGCACGGTGCAGGCGTTCTTCCGGGGTGAGCCGAAGATGCTCCACGTCGTGGTGGCCAAGAACATCCTCACGCGGGAGCTGCCGTTCGTGATGGAGCGGTAGATCGTGCAGCAGGGATGTCCTGCGCGGCCGCGCAATTGTGTTTTGCAGTGTGCACCGTAGAATGCGGGATGGTCTCCTCCCCCTCTCCCCATGGCACGGCCGCGCGCGCTGTTCTGGGTGCTCCTCCTGTTCCTCCTCGTCCTCACTCTCCTCTATGGCAGGAGGGCGTTCCTCTCCGCGCAGGTGATCCTGCAGCGGTTCGATCTCTCCGTCAGCCAGGAAGGGCCCGAGGAAGTGGCGCCGGGAGGGACGGCAATCTATGCGATCCTCGTCCGCAACGGGGGGCCGGATGCCGCGGCGGGCGTGGTCCTGAGCGACGTGGTCCCCCCCGGCCTCCGGTTCGATGCCGGGCAGTCCGATCCCTCCTGCGTTGTCTCGGAGGGTATCGTCTTCTGCGGGAACGGTCGGGACGGGAAGGGATTCGCGCTCGGGAACGGCGAGGAGAGGGAATTCGCGGTGGCTTTCACGGTTCCCGCAGCCGCAGGCTGCCGCATCACGCTTGCCAATACCGTCCTGGTGCAAGGCGAGCGGGGGCACGACGGGGACGAGGGGAATAACCGGTCCGCCGTGACCACGGCGGTTGCCTGCGTTCGGAGGTAGGAAGGACGCCCCTTGCTGGCACTCCACTCTGCGGAGTGCTACGCTTTCCGCATGAATGACCGGCAAAGCAGGCTTCTGGCGGCCATCATCGACCAATTCATCCACACGGCGCTTCCGGTAGGCAGTAAGAAGCTCTTGGAATGCGGGGACTTCGCCGTTTCCTCCGCAACGATCCGCACGGAGATGGGCGTGCTGGAGGACGAGGGGTACCTGGAGCAGCCCCACATCAGCGCCGGGCGCATCCCCACCGCCAAGGGCTACCGCGCCTTCGTGAAGGAGTTCATGGAGCCCACGGCGACGGAGCGGAAGGTGCGCCAGAAATTCGATGGATTGCGGGAGCAGTACTTCCAGCGCAAGGACCAGGAGTACGCCTACGAAGCCGTGGCGCTCCTCTCCAGCATGATCCCCAACGTCGCCTTCGTCACGGTCCCCCACAAGCCGGGCGTGTACTTCATGGGCCTGGCCAACGCGCTGCGCCAACCCGATTTCCAAATGAATCCTCTGCTGGCCGCCGGCGTCATCGAAATACTGGAGAAGCGCCTCACGGACCTCCTGGACATCGTGGACGTGGACGAGAAGACGCGCTACTACATCGGCGAAGACCACATCCTCCCCCAGCTCCAGAGCTGCAGCCTGATGGTCACGGCGTACCGGCTGCGGGGGAACGGGGGGGCCATCGGGATCCTGGGTCCGCTGCGCATGGACTACGCGTACAACACGGTGGCGCTGGAACTGGTGGCGGACATGCTGCGGCGGGCGGCGTGAGACGGACTTCGGCATTCGGACTTCGGTTGAAGTTTCTTGAAGGCGGTCTTTGGCCACCTAGTGTCTAGCCCGAAGTCCGATGTCCGAAGTCCGTTTCCTGTATACTACCCATTGATGGCATCACGCCCGAAAGAAGTTCTCCTGAGAATCCGCCCCTCCCTTCCCGATCCGGACGATACGCTGAGCGCCGCGCGCGGCCCCCTGATGATGGAGGCCGTGCTCTCGGCTGTGCACTCGCTCAAGGGAGCGGACGGGACGGTATGCCTGGAAATGGGCGTGAGCGAGGGGAAGATCTCGCTCTACGTCCGCTCCAGCCGCAAAGCCGCCGCCCTCATCGAGAGCCAGCTCTACGCGCAGTATCCCGACGCGGAGATCGAAGAGGTGCCCGCGGGGCTCCTGGATCCCCAAGAGGGGGAGACAGCGGTCTTCTGCGATCTGCTGCCCACGGGGCCGGAAGTGCAGCCCATCAAGCGCTATCCGCAGTTCATCGACCTCGTGACGCGGCAGCACGTGGACACCATCGCGGGGATGGCCTCCTCCCTCGTCCGCTACCCCGCCGCGGGCATGCGCGGCCACATCCAAGTGGCCATCAAGCCGCTGGGGCCGCGCTTCCGCCGTCGGGCGCTGGCGTTCATCCCGTTCCTCGTCAAAGGGCTCCCCAAGCACTTCCCCTGGTACGCCAAGCTCTTCTGCTCCGTCCACCTTGCCCGGGGCTGGCGGCGGCTCCTCCTCTTTCCGCTCGATATGGTCATGGGAGGGTTCCGCACCTGGTTCATCAATCCCATGGCATTGGCAACGCTCACGGAAGAAGATGCCCACGCGGCGGAAGCGGACGAGGACCACCGGGTGAGCATGCGCAGCCACGAGCGGGAGGACGCGGAGACGGCCGCCGTGGACAAGGTGAACCGGCTCCTCTTCCTCGCCAACGTCCGCGTGAGCGTGATGGCGCCCGCGGAGGCGCATGCCCAGGCGGAGGCGAAGGCGGACGAGATCATCTCCAGCTTCCGCCCCTTCACCCTCCCCCAGTCCAACGGCTTCCAAGAAGGGGCCACGCGGAACGTCTCCAGCTTACCCCACGGCTTCCGCGAGCGGCCGTATGTCCTCTCGGTGGAGGAGGTTGCCACCCTCTGGCACGTGCCCAATATCCTCGTCAAAACCCCTAATTTCGACTGGGTGGCATACCGCAAGGCGGAGCCGCCCGTGGATCTCCCCATCGTCGGCGACGTACCGGATCCTGAACTCACGGTCCTTGGGGAGGCGGTGTTCCGCGGGGAACGCAAGAAGTTCGGCATCCGCACGGATGACCGCCGCCGCCACATGTACATCATCGGGAAGACGGGGATGGGCAAGTCCGTCCTCCTGGAGAACATGATCCGTTCGGACATCCTTGCGGGGAAAGGGGTTGCCGTCATCGATCCCCACGGGGATCTGGTGGACGCGGCGCTGCGGTGCATCCCCTCAAGCCGCACGAACGACGTGATCCTCTTCGACCCCGCGGACCGCGAGTTCCCCGTCTCCTTCAACATGCTCAACTGCCCTAACCCCGAGCAGCACGCGCTCGTGGCCTCCGGCCTCATGAGCATCTTCAAGAAGCTGTGGCCGGAAGCCTTCTCCGGCCGCATGGAGTACATCCTCCGCAACGCGCTCCTTGCGCTCATCGAAGCCGAGAACAACTCCATGCTGGGGATCCTCCGCATCTTCGTGGACGACCCCTTCCGGGCCAAGATCCTGGAGCGGACCACGAACCACCTGGTGAAGAGCTTTTGGGAGGACGAGTATACAAACTGGTCCGAGAAGTACCGCACCGAGGCCATCGCGGCGCTCCAGAACAAGATCGGGCAGCTCGTCTCCACGCCCCTCGTCCGCAACATCGTGGGCCAGGTCACCTCCACACTGGATATCCGCCACGCCATGGATACGGGGAAGATCATCCTCATGAACCTCAGCAAGGGGAAGCTGGGGGAGGATAACGCCGCCTTCCTCGGCTCCATGATGGTCACCAAGTTCCAGCTGGACGCCATGAGCAGGGCGGACGTTCCCGAGAGCGATCGGAAGGATTTCTACCTCTACGTGGACGAGTTCCAGAACTTCGCCACGGAGTCCTTTGCCACCATCCTCTCCGAGGCGCGGAAGTACCGCCTCAATTTGACGATGGCCAACCAATACGTGAACCAGCTCCTCTTCGGCGAGAGGAACAACACCACCCTCAAGGACGCCATTTTCGGCAACGTGGGCTCGCTCCTGTGCTTCCAGATCGGCTCCGACGACGCCGAGCCGCTCAGCGAGCAGTTCGAAGAAGTCGTCTTGCCCAAGGACATCCTCAGCCTCCCCAAGTACCACGCCTACCTCCGCCTCATGATCCACGGGGTGCCAAGCAAGCCCTTCTCCGTGAGCACGCTGCCGCCTCCGGAAGCGGAGGAGGATCCCAAGCGCGTGGACGTGATCCGCAAGCTCTCGCGGGAGCGCTACACCGAGCGCGTTTCCGTGGTGGAGGAGAAGATCGCCAAATGGCTGGCCTCCGGCAAGGCGGCCAAGACGCAGGCCAGGGCGGAGGGGAAGGCCAAGGAGAAGGAGGAGGAAGAGCTCAAGAAAGCCCGCAAGAAGGGGATGAGCCTGGCGCAGTACCGCAAGTGGAGGGATAGGGAGCTTTGGACGAACGAGTTCAATGCGTTGCGCAAGAAGCAGTTCGTGGGGGAGACGTTGACGGTGGAAGAACAGAAGAACCTCTCCGATCTGGAGAAGAAATTAGTCGAGTCGGGTGGCGTGCCCCCACCGAGCAAAACGATGATGGCGGCGAAAATGTAGAAGCGAGGGGCGTTCCGCTCGTGTACAAACCCCACAATGTCAAATCATATTGACAATGCTTTGCAAGCTTGTATAGTCACCGCATACTCTTACCATTCTGTCTATGCGTAGCATAAAACGCCTTGTTTCCTTCGGTTTGTGCGCTCTCTCCATCGCAAGCACAACTCCCGCCCTTGCGGCGGATTCCCAAACCATCCCAATCTCCCGTTTGCAGCGGGAAGATGCCGTATGCGTACTGCAACGCATCTTCGTGGATGCGAAAGAGCCTGCATTGCTCGTTGCGCGCATGAAACTGAAGAACACCGGCAAAACCGTCTGGAAGAACGGCACGCATGCACTCGCGTATTCCTGGGATGACGTTTCCTCCGGTTCCGCCACCAAGGTTTCCCTTCGCCGGCGGGCGATACGGCCGCGCCAGCCCGTCACCTTCACCCTGCGGTCAGGAATCCCCCAGGGCGCGGGCGCCCATACGCTCACGGTTCAGATGTTCAATGAAAGAGGGGAGGCGTTCGGGCAGGCTTGTTCCGAGACATTCAACGTCTCCTCGGCTGATTCCTCCGGTTCTTCTTCGTCCGGATATTCTTCATCGCTCGGAACAGCACCGTCTCAAAGTTCCTCCTCCTCCGCAGTTTCCTCCTCATCTTCCCAAGCCTCTTCGTCCTCCCAGTCCTCGTCGGCATCCGTCGGGGCTTCATCCTCCAGTGCAGTGCAGCGGAACCTTCCGTCAGGGAATGTCCCTGACGACCAGCCTTCACGGGTCCGGGACACCGCGCCTAGGGGCCCCGCGTACAGCACCGTTGTGAGCCGCCGGATGTTCTACAACAACTCCACGTGGGATGCGCACACCGGCTTCCCCGAGGGCGACCCGACTGCCAATGCCTTCGACGACAACGCCATTGCCCCCGACAAAACGCCGCTCTTGCCGGGTGAGACCGCCTCCTTCGTCAACTACACCGGCTACGCAAAGGGCATCAACGGCCTGATGATCGACGTCCGCGGTTTGCCGGGCACTCCCACGGCCGGCGACTTCACCTTCAAGGCCGGCAACGCGAACAACCTGTCCGCGTGGACCGCAGCCCCAACCCCGGTGAGCATTTCCGTGCGTGCGGGAGCCGGTGAAGGCGGCAGCGATCGCATCACGCTCGTCTGGACCGACGGGGCTATCCGCAATTCCTGGCTCCAGGTGACGCTGCTGGCCACGGAGAACACGGGACTCGCGGCGGATGACGTGTGGTACGCCGGCAATGCCGTGGGGGAAGCGGGCAACTCGGCGACCGACGCGCTGGTGAATGCCACCGACGAGATCGGCGTGCGCAACAATCCGCGCGCATCGTCCGACCCCGCGCCGATGGACGACCGCTACGACTTCGACCGCAACACGCTGGTGGACGAAACGGACGAGATCATCGTGCGCGACAACCGGACCGGTCCTTTCACCGCCCTGAGGCTGATCACCGTGCCAGGCGCATGAGTTGTTTGGCTCTGTAGATGAAGAGAAGACCGAACGGTGAGGTTCGGTCTTCTCTCTGTTTGTCTCTGTGTTTAAGCAGGCTCGTTTGGCCTCGGAAACGACAGAGTGAAGGAGTGAAGGAGGAGCTTCTTCTGCTGCCCTGCGATGGTTCTTGATTAGCCTCGCAACCGAACGAGGTCCCCGGGACGGCCAGCCATACGATCCCTGAGGGATCAGAGGAGGCACAGGGGAGGAAGAGGGGGACGACTTCCCGTGCGTCCTCGGCACGGGAAAGCGATTTTGCAGAGCAGAGAGGAGGCAAGCCACGGTAAGCCAAGACGATCACTGTGCCCAGAAAGCGCAAGTGAAGCGAATTGTGGCCGGGAGGAACGTTTAGCTAGTCCATGGCTTTCCTCCTCTCTACGTGTGTGGAACGGTGGTGGGAAGGAGCGGGAGAGTAGGTACCCCGGGGTACTGTGGGTGTTTGTCTCTCCTTTGTGTGAGGATGATTCCTGCCATCGGCAGAAATCATGTCATCTTATCGAACACACAGGATCAAGCAACTAGCTGGAGTGGCGTATGCGACAGGGTATGACTCGAATACAATATGAGTACAAATATGGACTAATGAAATAGGTGATGCAAAAGCCAAAAAAAACACTATTGTGCAAAAAGATTGTCTCTCTGTATTTCCATCTTGGACATACAGGGCAATCCGTGATGGGGTAGGGACATCACGCGGCAGTCATCTCACTCATCGTATGCAATGTGCCGCACCGCCGCTTCCGGCGGGTTGCGGTAGAGGCGGATGAGCTTCCCTTTGCCGTCCACGTGCGCGTAGGTGTTGACATGCTTCACGCCGTAGGTGGTGCGGAGTTCCCTGGAGGTGTCGTACTCCACGTGGTACACGGGGATCACGAACTTGCGGGCTTCCGACCATTCCTCGAGAATCGTATCCAAGCCCTGGCACTGGCGTGACCAGTTGCTACAGAAATACAGGAGCGCGCTCTCCCCCCTGCCCAACACCCCTTCCGCGAACGGCGCGTAGACATACGAACCGGCCTTCGCGGAGGAGCTGGAGGAGGGAAGGGGCCGTTTCCCTTCCGCGCGTTCCTTCCACTCCAGCCGCTTCGCGCGTAGTACGGCGCGGTGGCTGGTCTGCCGCCCCGTGGTCTTCACCGCACCGCTGGTGCTGGAGGACGACGATGAACTGGCGCCGGGAAGGGAATCGATGCGGCGCGCCGAGCCCGCGGAGGGAGCCAGGAGCGTCACAAGGACCGTCGTGGAGAGGAGTCCTTCGACGAATCTCAGGGTAAAGTGGGAGAGAGGATGATGCATGGGGAGAGTGTAGCGGATCCGTGCTGCCCTACCAATCGCTCGGATGGATGCCCGGGCAGGGGAAGCCCTTGCAGAGCTCCGTCACTTCACCCTTGATCCGCGCGAGTACCTTGTCGTCCTTGGCGTTGGCGACTGCATCGTTCATCCAGTCACCGATCTGCGCCATCTCCGCTTCCTTCATGCCGCGGCTCGTGACGGCGGGGGTGCCGATGCGGACGCCCGCCGGGTTGGCCGGCGGACTGTCATCGAAAGGAATCGTGTTGTAGTTGGTCTCGATCCCCGCCTTGTCGAAGGCCTTGGCGGCTTCCTTCCCCGGGATGCCCTTGCTCTTCGTCGTCTCGAAGAGGATGAGGTGGTTGTCCGTACCGCCGGAAACCAGGCGGAAGCCGTGGCTCTTCAACCGCTCGGCGAGCGCTTTGGCGTTCTTCACGATCTGCGTCGCGTAGGCCTTGAATTCCGGCTTCTCCGCTTCCTTGAATGCCACGGCAATGGCCGCGGTGGTGTGGTTATGCGGCCCCCCCTGCAAGCCCGGCATGATCGCCCTGTCCACGGCCTGCGCGTACTGCGCTTTGCAGACGATCAGGGCGCCGCGGGGCCCCCGGAGGGTCTTGTGGGACGTGGTGATGCCGGTGTCGGCCGCGGGGAAGGGGCTGGGGTGGACACCGCCCAGGATCAATCCCGTGATGTGGGAGATGTCGGCGTGGAAGTACGCCCCCACGTCGTCGCAGATGGCGCGGAACTTGGCGAAATCGATGATGCGGGGGTACGCCGTATACCCTGCCACGATGAGTTTCGGCTTCGCTTCCTTCGCCTGCCTCCAGAGGTCTTCGTAATTGAGCGTTTCCGTCTTGGGATCCAGCTCGTAGGGAACCGAATGGTAGGTCTTCCCCGAGAAGTTCACTTTCCAGCCGTGCGTCAGGTGGCCGCCATGGGGCAGCGTGAGCCCCATGATGGTGTCCCCGTGCTGCAGGAGTGCGTGGTACACGGCCATGTTCGCCGGGCTGCCGGAGTACGGCTGGACGTTCGCATGGTCCATACCGAACGCCTTCTTGGCGCGTTCAATAGCCAGCGTCTCAATGGCATCCGTGAACTGCTGTCCCTCGTAGTACCGCTTCCCCGGGTAGCCTTCCGAGTACTTGTTCGTGAGGACGCTCCCCGAAGCCTCCAGGACTGCATCGGATGCGTAGTTCTCAGAGGGGATGAGGCGGATGGTGTTCCATTCCCGCTGCTCTTCCCCGATGATCATGCCGTGGATCTCGGGATCCGTCTGCTGCAATGCGGGCAAATGGGTCATGGGGTGGAATGGTGAAGGGCTTCAAGACTAGCGCACGGACTCTTCCACATCCAGCATTCCCTCCGGCGTGACAACTGTATCCATCCTTTCGTCATGCCCATCCACCGGCACGCGGTCAACCAATTGTTCCGCAAAGGCGATGCCCCAGAACCGCGTGGAGGGGTTCGCCTTCCGATGCTCCGCGATCCACCGGTCGTACCCCGCTTTGCCGCGCCCCAAACGGTTCCCTTGACGGTCGAACGCGCGCCCGGGGACGAGGACAACGGTGATCTTCTGTGGATCAGGCTGCGGCGCATCCGGAGGCGGCTCGAGGATGCCCCCCGTGCCGGTTTGAAGGCTTTCGAAGGAATCCACGCGGTGGAACGTCACCTCGTGGTTGTCAAATCGAGGGAGGAACAGGGGAATCCCGCGGCGGAGGATTTCCTCCATCGCTGACCGGAGATCGACTTCGTCGGGAAGGGGGACGTAGGCGCAGATCCCTGCACTCTCGGGTGGAAACGATGGAAGGATATGTCCACAAACCGCAGTGCTCTCCTCGTCCTTCCGCCGCGCATCGAGACGGGAGAGTTCCATGGAGATGCACTGCCGCAACGCATGTTTCTGTTCAACGGTCGTCACGGGGGAGAAAGAGGGTAGTGGTTCGTCGACATCTTTGACATCCTCTTCAGAAGATCTCATTCACCGCCTCCGCCAGGTCCACAAGCGCTTCGTCCGCCATCGGCCGCACGTCCTTCTCTTCGTCCAGTACGCACTCCAGGCGCAGGGGGCGCTTGAAGTGGTCGAAGAGGAGCTTCTCCAGCATGTGGAGGCCTTCCTTCTGCGCTACGCGCTCCCGGTGGAAGTTGCTGGCGAAGCTGAGGGTCACGGTTCTGCCGGCCACGGCCATCACGCGCCCGTTCTTGAGGGAGATCTTGAGTGCGGCGGGCGAAGCCTGGGCTGCGATCTCCGGCCAGGCGGCTGCCACGGCGGAAAGCGACACTTCCGGTGCCTCAATGAGGCTCTCCTTTCCCAGTGCCTGGTTCTTGGCCTGCCATGAATCGGCGCGCAGCGCCTGGTTCTTGGCTTCTTCCACTGCTTCCGTGCGCGCTTCCTTCCTGGAAGGCGCCGGCTTCCCCTCCGCTTGTTCTTCCTTGGGCTTCCTGAGGAGGTGGAACTCCTTCTTGGGCGGGTGGGCTTCTTCCTCCTGCGCGCCGCACAGGCGGAGGAGTGCGGATTCCAGCACCAGCCCCGGCACGGGGGCGATGCGGATGTCGCGGATTGCCCTGAGGAGCGTGTCCATCAGCCCAACCTGGCTTTCCACGGGGCCGCGCGCCTCCACGGCGGTATGGAGCCGCGTGCGCACTTCGCCCAGGAGCTGACGGACGAATGTTTCCAGCGCGATGCCGGCTTCCTCCAAGTGCTGCACGATGCGCAGTATCTCCTCGCGGTTCCCATCCTCCAACGCCTGCAGGAGGGGGAGCACGTGTTCCTGGCCGGATTCCCCCAGCCGCCGCTGCACCTCCTCCACTGTCACGGTCTCCAGGGAGCGCAGTTGGTCGAGGAGGGAGATGGCGTCCCGCATCCCTCCCTGCGCATGGCGGGCGATGGCGCGCAGGGCGGCGCGGTCGGCTACGATGCCCTCGCGGTCCGCGATGTACTGGAGCCGGCGGATGATGTCCTCCTCCCGTATCTGGTGGAACGAGAAGCGTTGGCAGCGCGACTGTATGGTGGAGGGGATCTTCTGGAGCTCGGTCGTTGCCAGGATGAAGTACGCATAGGGCGGGGGCTCCTCCAGGGTCTTGAGGAGGGCGTTGAACGCCCCCTTGGAGAGCATGTGCACCTCGTCGATGATGTAGACTTTGGCACTGGAAACCACGGGCGAGAACTGCACTTTCTCTATCAAGTCACGGATGTTGTCCACGCCGGTGTTGCTTGCGGCGTCGATTTCCACCAGGTCCACGATGGTCCCCTCGATGACGCCGTTCTCCGTCTGCCGCCGGAGCGCTTCGTCTGCCATTCCCTTCGTGAGCAGATGCTTTGCGAGAATGCGCGCGACGGATGTCTTCCCCGTGCCACGGGATCCGGCGAAGAGGTACGCATGGGCAACCTGCCCCTGCGTGATGGCGTGCTCCAGCGTGCTTACCACGTGTTCCTGGCCCACCATGTCGGCGAGGGTCTGGGGCCGGTATTTCCGGTAGAGGGACATGGGGGAGAAGTATAGCGTCGTTTCAGGAGGAGTGTATAGCTGTTGGTTCTCGAGGGAGGATTCCGAAGGATCCGACGATGCCGACGAAGAGATAGTGGAAAGCATGATATCCTTCTCCACTATCCTCGGACTCCTCGGCATCCTCCGTTCATGGTTTCATTGATCACCGGCCCAAGCTCTGTCATCATAGCCGCCTATGAAAAAATTCCTCATCGTCTCATCCCTTTTCCTTCTCCTTACTGCCTGCGTGGACTCTACGGGCCTTTCGGCGGAGTCCAGTAAGCCGCCCAAGGGGAACCCCAACGCAGCGGTCACGCTTACCGAGTACAGCGACTTCGAGTGCCCCGCGTGCCGCGCGGCGCACGTCCTCATCCTCAAGCCGCTCCAGCAGAAGTACGCGGATACGGTGCAGTTCGCGTTCCGCCAGTTCCCGCTCCTCACCATCCACCAACTCGCCCTGCCGCTGGCGGAAGCCTCCGAGTGCGCGGCGGACCAGGGGAAGTTCTGGGAGTTCGTGGACATGGCCTTCGAGCGGCAGCTGGAGATGGACCAGGAGGAACGGAAGGTGGCGCCGGCCGACATCACCACCTGGGCGCAGGACCTCAACCTGGACCTCGCTCTCTTCAAGCGTTGCACCGACTCCCGTATCAAGAAGAACGCGGTGATGGCAGAGTTCGAGCAGGGCCGGCAATTGGAAGTGCAGGGCACGCCCACGTTCTTCGTCAACGGCGTCAAGGTTCCTCTGGAGACGCTGGACCTGGCCGTGGTGGAGAAGGCCATCACGGACGCGCTGGCGCGGGAGGAAGGGAGGCGTCTGTGAACGAACCCCCTATTGTAATTGCGCAAACCCGTACATCCGCTTCAACTTGGTATCGTAGATGACCGCGGTGCGCAAACCTTCCATTGTCGCGCTCTCCGAAAGGGCGTACTCCTGCGCGCCGTAGGGCGATTCCAAGCCTCCCGCGTCCACGCTCGTCTTGTCCGGGAACTCGCCATCGCGCGGGTCGAGCATGGTGGTGAGGATGAGGTGGAGGTTGGGGCCGGGGGAGGTTTCGAAATCGGGTGAGAGCGACACGGTGCGTCCCCGCAGGAGCGCGATGCCCAGGGTGGTTTCCTTGATGGAGACGAAGGAACCGAATATTCCCTCGCGCTTGCGGCGGGATGCTTCCTGGGCTTGCTGCAGCGCTCCCCGGCGCACCTCGTCCACGGCCGCCATGGCGCGCGCGTCCAATGTATCCTTCTCTTCCAGCACGATCTCCACCATGCGGTCCGTGAGGTCGTCCCAGTAGCGCTCGGCGTAGAGGGGGTTGCGCATCAGGTGGTCGCGGTCCACGTCCTGTATCGCCGTCCCCCGCGGGGCAGTGCAGGAGGCGAGGGGCAGCAGGAGGAGGGAGAGGAGGATGCCGCGGCGCATGAAAAGGGGGAAGAGGGCGTATTCTAGTGGGGAATCGGCTCCGGCTCAAGCTGTCTCAATTCAGCGATGGGGTAGGGAGAGGCTTTGCCTTACCCGTAGGTTTGTACCGGATATCCCCGCTCTGGGTGTAGAGGATCCCACGTTTTTCCGTTTCCCGCATCAGGCGCTTGAGTTGCGGATTGACGCTGTCCACGATCTCTTCCTGCCTGCCGTAGGCAAGCGGCACGCCGTTCTCCACGGGGAGGCCGTTGGTCCAGTACCAGTAACTCCACCAGGTATTCCGATGGATGGTCTGCGCGTTCAGCCGCGCACTTCCTTCATCGGCGCCCATCACCAGTATTTGGGGGGCAACCAATCGTTCCTGGTCGCGGATGGAACTCGATTTGCTGTTGGTTCCCCGGGTATCGTTCGCTTCCAATCCCCTCCCATGCCCCTCTTTGGCCCGCTGAGCCGTGAACAGCTCCGCTTCCTCTAGCCACTGCATCTCCCGCTTCGTATCCACGCCTTTGTGGCGGCGGAGCCATACGCGGTTGTAGATGATGCTCGTCAACCGCCAGAACGTCCCGTAATCGTACTGCATGCAATGGATGTAGAGTTGCTGCAATGACACGGGGAGAGGCCCCACGAGCTCCCGCGCCTGCTCGACGATTTCGCGGTCCGAGGGGTTGTTCTGTTCTTTCGAGGGGGATCCGGCCAGCCGGTGCGTGTGCAGGAATTGCTCCAATGAGTGGAATTTTTGCACTTCTTCGGGCGTCATTTCCTCCAGGTGTTTCCGCTCTTCGGCCAGCATCATTTCGGCTTCCTCCCAATCCTTCGTGTCCAATGCGTGGCGGATGTACAAGAAGCCTTCCCGTTCCTGTTCGGGGTCGGAGAAGCGGTTCCTGGCTTCCCGCACGTATGCCCTGCGCTTCTCGTAATCCCATCCCAGGAACACCTCCAGCTTCACGAAGTGGAAGCTGCGGGGGGTGCCCTTCTCCTTGCGCGTCTCCTCGATGTCCATGTACTCCATGCTCACCTTCGCCCAGTTGTCGATGAGCTTTTCCAGCGTGGTCCCGTCCTTCTTCCCACCCTCGACGAACTTCCTGATCAGGTCCTGCCTTGCTTCGCTCTGGAAGATGCGTCGCAGCCAGGTGCCCACCTTCCAGTTTGCCAGGAAGCCGTTCTGCGCCGCGCGCGTCAGCTTGGCTTCCGCAATCTTGTAGAGCCGCTGCGTCTCCCCCTCCACCCCCTTCCCCCCATCCTTCCTGAGCGCGTTGAGATACGCGATTGCCCTGTCCAGCGCACCGCGGCGGAGGTGGAAGTGCTTCTCGGTGAAGTCCTTCCCCTTCAGCGTTGCCAACTCCGGTACGTTTTCCCACTCCTTTGCCGTCACCCCCAGCTCCTGCGCCAGCTTCTCCATGTTCTTCCAGTCCTCCGCGACCGCTTTCCAGTTCTGCACGAACTGTGGGAGCTGGTTCTCGATGAAGTGCCGCCTCTCCAGCCATCCGGCGCCGCCGCTCTTGAGGCGCTCTCCCCACCGCCTGCCGCTCTCCGCGGTGATCCATTTCTTCTCCACTGCCTCATCGATGGAGGCCAGGGCCTTGGCGCCCGCTTCCTCCGTTTGCCGGATGAAGAGGGGGACGTACTCGGCCTTATGCTGGAGGAGCACCTGCGTTTTCTCCTCTTCCGACTGCGTAAACGCCAGGGTCTCTTCCCTCAGCCCCGTCCGCTCGTACTCCTGCACGTCCTCCCAGCTCATGGCGGTGCGACGGTTGGCCGCGCATTCCGCAAGCGCGGCGCGGCATTCCGTGCGGATCCGCTCCCGCACCCGGTACTGGCCATCTTCCCTCCCCGCCTCCTCCCACGCCTCCTCCCTCTCACCACCTCGAAGGGAAGGGAGAACATCCTCCGCCGTTGCTGCGCTCGGAAACGTGGCCATGAGGGGACACGCATTGTACCACGTGGTACCCTGTGTCTCTATGATTCTCTCCGATTCGGACATCAAGAAAGCACTGGAATCCGGCAGGGTGAAGATCGAGTCGGTGCAGGGCGAGCTCTTCCCGCACATCCACGCTTCCAGCATGGATCTCCACCTGGGCAACGCGTTCAAGCTCTACGAGCACAGCAAGTTCGCGGTGCTGGACCCCAAGCATCCCGAGACGTTCACGGGGAATATGCGCCTCATCACCGTGGGGGATGGGGAGCCGTTCATCGTGCAGCCGGGGGAATTCATCCTGGGCGTCACCCGGGAGAAGATCACCGTGCCGGATGACCTTGTGGTGCGGGTGGAAGGGCGCAGTTCCCTGGGGCGGCTGGGCATCATCGTGCACTCCACGGCGGGCTTCGTGGACCCCGGCTTCTCCGGCACGATCACGCTGGAGATCAGCAACCTCAACCGCATGCCCGTCGCCCTCTATCCCGGCATGCGCGTGTGCCAGATCGCCTTCGAGCAGATGACCGGCCCCGCGCAGACGCCCTACCACCGCAAGCCGGGGAGCAAGTACCAGGGGCAGATGATGCCGGAAGAGAGCCGTCTGGATCTGGACGCGGAGTTCGGTGCATGACTCAATCATTCCACCCCCAACGCCCTCCGATGGTCTCCCGTTCGTAGCAAGAGAAGCAGGAGCCTGTCATCATCTTTCCGGTAGAGGAGAAGCCAGTCCGGTGCGATGTGGCACTCCCTCCTTCCCGCCAATGGCCCGTGCAGCGCATGGTCACGATAGTTTGCGGGAAGCGCTCGGCCGGATGCCAGGATTTGGAGGACGCGTTCCATTTTCCGAAGATCGACGTTTGCCCGCTTCAAGCGGCGCACATCCTTCCGGAAACGTTTCGTAGGTTTGAGTGTGTAACTCCTCAGTTTTTCAAGATGTCTTTCATCATTTCTTCCACTGAAGAGTATCTCTTCCCATGTTTCATCGCCCACGCTTCTTCCTTGAGGATCTTCCGCTCCTCCTCCGGCGTGAACCCGTTCTCCGTCACCACCCGGAAGGGGATGCCCCGCGTGGCGATGATGCGGACGAGGTAGATATTGATGGCCGTGCTGAGGTCCAACCCCAACTTCGCCAGGATCCTCTGCGCGTTCTTCTTCGTGGCCGGGTTCGTGCGGACTTGGATGGTGGCAGTCATGCATCCAGGATAGGGGAGGATCATGACAATGTCAATACATTGTCGTTACGTTGTCGTGTAGGCACAGGGCGTACCCCGGATGGCGGAAAGGGGAAGGGAAGACAGTGCCGCCCGTTCAGCGCGGGGGATACTGGATGAAGAACTTCGCCTTTTCCACCGCGGAATCCATCCCCGGCACGGGAGTGACGGCGATGCTCCTTGCGCCGACGTTGTAGAGGTTCACGTCAATGCGGTCGGCGCAGAACGCTTCCAAGCCAGCCGGCATGTCCCCGAAGGAGAGGTACGCGTGTTGAGAGCCGACGCCTTTCTCTTCCCGCAGGAGGGTGGCGTTCCGCTTCTCTTCCAGGTTGTGGGCGAAGAGGACGGCGCCCTCGCTGAAGGACCCGCTGCTCGGCAGCAGGACGAAGAGGGGGAGGGTGGCGGGTACGAGGGGGTCGGCGCCCGTCACCATGGTTTCCTTGCGGGCGTTTGTGAACTGGAGGGTGGCGAACGGCGTCCCTTTGGGGAGGAACGCGCTGATGATGGGATCCATCCCCGTCAGGGTGCCGGTTGGGGGCGTGCGGAGATCCACGGCCACCCCTTTCACGTCTTTCCACTGGACCGCGCCCAAGGCTTCCCGCAGGGGCTTGGAGGTGGCGCCGTTGAACGCTTCGATCTTGAGGAGGAGCAGACCATCGGTCATTTGCAGCGCGTACTCCGCTTTCTCCACCGCTTTCTTCTTCACCAGCGTGATCGAGAGTATCCCACCGTCCTTCTGCCTGGCGATTTCCAGCGTCACACTGCTCCCTTCGGGGCCGTTGAGGGCTTTCATGAGTGCTTCCGGAGAATATTTCTTGTACGCATCTTTGCCGTCCAGCTTGCGGATCTCATCACCCAAGAGGAACCCCGCCTGGTCGGCGGCGCCCCCCGGCGTGAGGGAGCTGATGTACAGCGCTCCGCCGTTCTTGTGGACCACTATTCCCACGTCGATGGACGGGGCTGCCGAAGATGCGGAACGGAAGGTTGAACGTCCCTTCCGGCGTGCCAGGCGTGCCGCTTTCTGCGCGGCGGCTTTCTCTTTGCGGCTCATGGTGGCTGCCGGTGTGGAGGAAGAGGAAAACCGTAAGGGTTTCTGCGGGGAAGAAATGCGGATGCACTGGGAAACGCCGCCGGCGTATGTCGGTACTGTGCCCGCAATGAGGGTGCCCAGGACGATGAACGGGAGGAGTGCGGCTGCTATGGCGCGCATGGGGGGAGGGGGGAAAGACGCTTCCACTGTAAGCGTGCAGGCTGCACGGCAGCAGGCCTCCCCGAACGGAAACTTTGGGGGAGATCAACTTCTTCTCATCCATAAGCCAAAAAAGGCGTTCCATGACCGCATGGAACGCCCTATGCTATAGTGGCGCCCGTTCGGACGATTAGCTCCCTCCTTCGCCCTCGCTCCGCTCGGGACTACGGAGGGCAGGCAGCTGGTTCCTTGATTGCTTTGGGCGGCTAGCTCAGTGGTTAGAGCGTTCGGTTCACATCCGAAAGGTCGTAGGTTCAACTCCTATGCCGCCCACCATCCAACTCGACAAGCGTTTCATTTCGGGTGTGTTTGTTGTGGATTTGACGAACAGTGTTTGCCGAAAGAGCGCTCTTCTTTTGTGATGCAGTCATCCTTCACCAATGAATGAAACATCAATCCAGGCTCTGTCATTCAAAAAGTCACTTTCAGAAGAGGGCAGCCACGCTACAATACCTCCTCATGAAAGCTGTAAAGAATGTTCCGCTTATCGCTGGCATATCCATCCCTCTGGCGATGATCCTCTTCGTCGCGGCTAGCATCTATTTGCCAGGGATATTTGTGCAACCGAAGTACGGTTTTCTCTATTTGAATGGTGATACTTCTCAGTATTCCTGCCAATGGCGTTACGAAGTTGAGGGGCAGCATCTCGTGCCAAGAGCGAACCTTCCCCCATTGAACCAGAACTATCGTCAGCAATATTGCAGTGTTACGTTATGGGTTTACGACGTGAGGAATAACACCAACCGCCAGGTGTCGCTGGAAGAAGCGCAGCGATTCACATTGGACAATTCTCCCACGTCACCTGACGGATTCGAAATTACACGCGGTAGTGGTGGCGGTAGTTTTCTCTTCTTCTTCGATGTCGGGAGCCGGGATTACAATGCAACATATTTGCGAGGCCATAACGTAAGCAGGAATATTGACCTGCACAAAGAGGGGGAATCTTCCTCCTATTACAACCGCTTCAAGTTCCTTGGCTGGATTCTGTAATCCCTCCTCCTATGCAAAAACAAGAACTACTCGACCAAATTACAGCCTTTGCGAAGGACAAAGTGCTTACCAAGCAGGAAGTCCTTGGAGCTTATGAAAGTGGCGTTGCGACAACCGGCGACGCTACGAAACACAGCGTTTCGCTCTCCGAGATCATGTATTTCATCGGAGGGGCTATTGTCTTTTTCGGCATTGCCATTCTCATTCAGCAGAACTGGAGCGTTTTCAACGTTTTCACCAAGGTTCTCACGACGCTTGGCTCCGGTGTTGCGGCGTACGTCGTCGGCCTGTTGTTCATGCGGGATGAACGACTCGTGAAAGTAGCGCAGGCCTTCTTCTTCATTTCCGCTTTAGTGATGCCGCTTGGTCTTTTTGTGACGCTCCATCAGGCGGGATGGGAAACGAGTTCTCCAGGAACAAATGTCGTAATCTCCCTCATTCTTACTGGCATGTTTTTCGCCTCCTACTTCCTCTTTCGCCAGAATCTCTTCCTCTTGTTCACTATTCTCTTTGCCACATGGCTGTTCTTCGCTTTCACCAGCTATCTTCTTGGCCCGAATCCGTTGTTTGAGAGGTGGAGATTCTATTGTTACCGTATTGTGGTGACAGGAATTTCCTACATCTGCCTTGGATACTATTTCCAGCATTCCGACAAAGAAGAATTTACGGGATTCTTGTATGGATTGGGAATTTTTGGTTTTCTGGGAGCGGCGCTTGCCCTTGGCGGGTGGTCTCCGCGGCAATATTACTTCTGGGAACTCATTTTCCCCGGCCTGGTCTTCGGGGCAATGTTTCTCAGTATCCATTTCAAGAGCAAATCGTTCCTCGTCTTCGGCTCCCTCTATCTCATGCTGTATATCCTGAAAATCACCAGTGAGTACTTCAAGGAAGGTCTGGGCTGGCCTCTCTCTTTGGTGCTCGCCGGTTTCGCCCTCATTGCCGTCGGCTATCTCGCTTTTTACCTGAATAAGAAGTACATCGAAACCCCAACAGTCGCTTCGTGAACAAAGGCAAGAAGCCCCCTTTCGATACGAGACTTGTGAGCAGCTGGTACCGGGCATTCATGTTACCGTCCGGGGTTCGTACTGCCCCGTGAGGAACACCGGCATACGCTCGTGCTTTGTCATGGCAGCGTATTTCGGCGAGGCGGCTTGGGTGAGCATGTAGACGTGGGGGAGGTCCTTCTCGTCCTTCACCAGGATGCCGCGGATGCCCTCCGCGATGGGGAACCACACGCCCTTCTCCACCCCCCGCGAGGCGGGGATCTCCACGGGCTCGGGATGCAGCCAGTTCCATTTGCCGGCGTCCACGCTCTCGGCCTT
Organism: uncultured Candidatus Peribacteria bacterium; assembly: GCA_964358505.1. GTDB lineage: Bacteria > Patescibacteriota > Gracilibacteria > Peribacterales > Peribacteraceae > CAIKAD01. Next base: position 13,600 of record CAYHOS010000002.1, on the reverse strand, counting down.
GGCCCACCCCGTCTTGGGCAGGCGCGATTCCTTATTGTCCCGGTTCCCCCATGCGTAGAGGCCCAGTTTCCCCCGGAAGAGGGCGGGGAGGCGGGGGACGGGGTCGCGGAAGTGGAAGCGCAGGACGCGCTCCTCCGATCCGACGCTGACGGGCAGCAAGCCGTACTGTTGCGCCAATTCCTGGGGGATGCTGCGCCAGTGGACCGTGATGCCGCCGCACATGGATTTTCCCATGGTACGCGGTGAGGGGGCGACAGGCACGCGGATGGCGGACTTCCTTTCCCTTTTCCGCGGAAACGGGTTTAATGGCACTCCGATGCCTTCCACACTCAAGAGCCGCCACAAGAGACGCGCCGTTCACCCGCGCACCGGGAGGACCCGGCCGCCTGCCCGGCGAAGCCTTGGCGAAGACGGGTCAGGTCGGGGAGGAATGGTCGTCCACGACATCAGAGAGACAGAGAAGGCGCTGCGGGAGAGTGAGAGGCGCCTCTCCCGCACGCAGCAGATCGCCCACCTGGGGAGTTGGGAACTGGACCTTGTCGGTGGCGACCTCACGTGGTCCGATGAGGTGTACCGGATCTTCAACCTCAAGCCGCGACAGTTCAAGGCCACCTATGAAGGCTTCCTGGAGCGGGTGCACCCGGCGGACCGCGCGGCCGTGGACGCCGCCTACAGCGGATCCCTGCGGGAGGGGAAGGACACGTACGAGATCGAGCACCGTATCGTCCGCAGGGGGACACGCGAAATCCGCTGGGTGCGTGAGAAGTGCCACCATATCCGCAATGCGAAGGGCAAGATCATCCGTTCCGTGGGGATGGTGATGGACATCACCGAGCGGAAGATTGCGGAGGAGAAGATCCGGCGGCTCAACGAGGAACTGGAGCGGAGGGTGGAGGAGCGCATGCAGGAAATCGAGATCCTGCGCAACCGCGACCGCACGACGTTGAAGCGCCTCAATGACATGATCAACAATGTCCACGTGGGAATGCTTGCCATCGATGAGAACGGCATGATCCTCCACGTGAACAACCACTATCGTGACATGTTCCGCCTCAGCGGCCGGCACCCGATCCTCGGCATGCACATACGGAAACTCGTCAAAACGCTCCGGGGGACCTTCGTGCAGCCGGAGGAAGTGGAGCGGACGGTGGACAATGCCCTGCGCCATCTGCCTGTCCGCGGTTCGGAAGTGCAGCTCAGGGACGGGCGGACGATCTCCCGTGATTACCTTCCCATCTTCGACGAGGGCGTCTACCGGGGGAGCGTCGGCCTGTTCCGCGACATTACGCGGGAGAAGCGCGTGGACGCGGCGAAGTCCGATTTCATGTCTTTTGCCTCCCACCAGCTCCGCACTCCCCTCACCGCCATCCGCTGGGCGCTCGGCCGCCTCCGCAGGGCCATGCCGTTGGAGGAACCCCACTACAGGGAACTCCTGGGGCTTGTGGACGCGGCGCACCGGGGCGCGAAGAGCATGGCGGAAACCATCAATACCATGCTCTCCATCGCGCGCATCGAGGCGGGGACGGTGTCGCTGACCGTGGCGGAGGTCCGGCTGCGTTCCCTGCTTCAGCAGGTCAAGGACACCCTCAAGGCGGAGTGCGCGCAGCGCAAGCAGCGCATCCTCTTCCGCTGCCCTTCCGTCCTCAAGCTCCGCACGGACCCCAAGCTCCTCGGCGAAGTGGCGATGAACCTGCTCAGTAACGCGGTGAAGTATTCGCCGGAAGGCACGACCATCGCCATCGAGGCGAGCGTCTCGAACACGCGGGTGCGGCTGGATATTCATGACGAGGGGTACGGCATTCCCCGGCACGAGCAGGATAAGGTGTTCGACAAGTTCTATCGGGGGGAAAACGCGGTGCGGGCGCTGGCGGAGGGGACGGGGCTGGGGCTGTACCTGGTCTCCCTCCTCGTCCGTACCCTCCAGGGCAAGGTGATGTTCGTCTCGCGGGAGGGGAAGGGGACAACGTTCACCGTGATCCTGCCCCGGCGCCTTCCCGCAGCGGATGTATTCGGGCAGGCGGTGTCTGTACACTCGGGGCATGCCCATCCACCCGGACCGGATCCTGTACGAGGATGACCACTTCCTCGCCGTCGCCAAGCTCCCGCGGGAGCTGGTGGTCAAGGGGAGCGGCCCCGTGGAGCGGCTCCCGCTCCTGGATTTCCTCAAGAAGAGCCATCCAGGCCTCCGTCCCGCCAACCGGCTCGATTTCGAGGCTTCGGGCGTCGTCCTGTTCGCCAAGACCAAGGCGGCCCTGGCGGCGGCCATGGCGCAGCAGAAGAAGGGCGCGTGGATCAAAACGTACCGTACCATCGTGATGGGTCACATGAAGGCGGATCAGGGGGAGATCACCAAGCCGCTGCCGGCGCGTATGGGGGGAGGGGAGGCGCACGCCCTCACGCGCTACAGGATCCTGGAGCGCCTCTCCGGCGTCACCTCTTTGGAGGTGGAGATCGTCACAGGCCGCCACCACCAGATCCGGCGCCATCTGGCCATGATCGGCCACCCCCTCGTCCTGGATGCCGTCTACGGGGACGAAAAGTTCAACCGGGCATTCTCCCACGCGTACCGCTACCACCGCTTCTTCCTCCACGCGTCCGTCCTGGCCTTCCCGCATCCCGTCACCGGGGAGCTTGTGAGGGTGGAGGCGCCGTTGCCGGGGGCGTTTGAGGAGGTGTTGGGGAAGCTCAGGACTTGAGATGGCAAGGACGACATGGCACGGAGTCCTTACCATCGCTACACTGCGCGTATGCGCGTCCTCTCCGGCATCCAGCCCTCCGGCCAGCTCCACCTGGGCAACTACTTCGGTTCCATCAAGCCCAACCTTGAACTGCAAGGGGAGGCGGACCAGGGCTTCTTCTTCATCGCCGATCTCCACGCCCTCACCACGGTCCAGAAGGGGGAGACGCTGCGCAAGGCGCGGGAGGAGATCGTGCTGGACTACCTCGGCTGCGGCTTCGACCCGGCGGCATCGGTCATCTTCTGCCAGTCGCAGGTGCCGCAGCACACGGAGTTGATGTGGATCCTCTCCACCGTCACGCCCATGGGCTTGCTTGAGCGGGCGGTGAGCTATAAGGAGAAGGTGGAGAAGGGGGTGGCGGCATCGGCCGGGCTCTTCACGTACCCCGTCCTCATGGCGGCGGACATCCTCCTCTACCAGGCGGACCAGGTCCCCGTGGGGAAGGACCAGAAGCAGCATTTGGAAATCGCGCGGGACATCGCCGTGAAGTTCAATAACCTGTACGGCCGAACCTTCACGGTGCCGGAACCGGTGATCCGGGAGGAGGTGGCGGTGGTGCCCGGTACCGACGGCCAGAAGATGAGCAAGAGCTACGGCAACACCATCCCGCTCTTCGGGGACGGCCCTTCGACAGGCTCAGGGGCGGCGAAGAAGGCCATCATGGGCATCGTGACGGATTCCAAGGGCGCCAACGACCCCAAGGACCCCGAGACCTGCGTCATCTACCGGGTCCACAAGCTGTTCCTTGCCCACAGTGAACAGGAAGCGCTGGCGGCGGAGTACCGCAATGGGCTGCCCTACGGGGAGGGGAAGAAGAAGCTGCTCCGGACGTACCTGGACTTCTTCGCGCCGATGCGTAAGAAACGGCAAGAGTATGCCAAAAAGAAGGATACGGTCCGGCAGATCCTGGAGGAGGGGGCGGCGAAGGCGAAAGGGATTGCGGAAGAGACGATGGGGAAGGTGAGGGAGAGGGTAGGACTTCTTTGAAACCCTCACCCTCACCCTAGTCCTCTCCCGCCCTTCGACTTCGCTCAGGGTCTTCGAGGAGAGGGCATACTCCTTCTTGCTTCAAGTAGTATTCCGATGAAAGAGAAGCTGATTCTTGCGTCGGCCAGCCCGCAAAGGAAGGCGCTTCTCGAGGGCCTCGGGCTGTCCTTCGAGGTGATCCCGAGCACGTTGGATGAGGGGGGGCATCCGGAGTGGGACGATCCCGTACGCCGCGCGCGGCTCTTGGCGGAACTCAAGGCAAAGGAAGTTGCGCGGGACAATCCCGGCGCGTGGGTGATCGGCTGCGATACCCTAGTGGTATCGCCCGACGGCGTTCTCTTCGAGAAGCCCCGTGACGAGAGGGAAGCGCGCGCCATGGTTGCGGCGCAGAGCGGCAAAACATCCGCGGTGCATTCCGGCCTCTCCATCATCACGCCGGAGGGGAAGCGCGTGGAGGGGGTGTCTTCCTCCAGGGTCCGTTTCAAGGAACTGACGGACGGGGAGTTGGATTGGTGGATCCGCACGAATCAATGGCAAGGCCGTTCGGGGGCTTTCCAGATCGACGGCTTGGGGCAATTGATGATCGAGGAGATCACGGGGGACTGGACGGGTGTGGTAGGGCTCCCGGTCTATCTCCTCGGGAAGCTCCTGCGGGAGTCGGGGTACCCGCTCTGACGGGAGAGAGAAAGTGTACATAAATGAGTACACAATCACTTCACCTCATCCTCGACGGGGTCGTGGCCTTCGCCGATGCGCTCCCCGATGTCATCACCCATGTTGTATTGGCCGGTGTCACCGGTTTCCGTCTCTTCATCCTGCTGCGGTTTCTTCTTGTCGTCATCGTCATCGCCGCCGGGACCTTTCTTCTTGCCGCCGCCGATGGTTGCATGGTTCAACATGGCTGCATTGTACGTCTTCCCTCCTTCCCTCACAACGGGGAAAGCCGGTAGTTCCTCAGCTTCCTGCGGGTCTCCTGATAGCCGGGGAACGCCTGCGACACCGTTCTCCAGTACGCCTTGGTGTGCCCGCGGTGCAGCCGGTGGGCGAGTTCATGGACGATCACGTACTCCAGCATCTCCGGGGGGAGGACGAGGAGCGCGGCGTTGAGGGAGATGCAGCCGCGTGCGGAGCAGCTGCCCCACTGGGACGTTGCGTAGCGGAGCGTGACATCGCGGATGGGGACGCGCAGCGTCCGCCGGTTCACCTCACGGACGAAGGCGGCGAGGGAAGGGCGTTCGCTGCGGCGGAGGAGGCGCCACAGGAAGCGGTGGAGGGCGGAACGGCCCGTTCCCGGTCCCACGGTGACGTCCCAGCCTCCCCCCCGATACCGAGCAGCCGTCCTCTTCCCCGGCCGGAGGGTGAAGCGGCACCGGCGGCCGCCCGGGAGGGTCAGGGTGAGATCATCTTTCCCCTCCAGGAGGGGGGAGAACGGGCGCACGAGGGTCCGCTGGCGCTCGCGGTGCACCACGCGCTGCATGCGACGCAGCAGGATCTCCACGTGTTCCCGTTCCTCACGGGCGGAGAGGTTGCGGGCGAGGCGTATCACCACGGTTTCGCCGCGCAGGACCGCGCGGGAGTGGCGGTTCCGGGTACGTTCGATGCGGTGGGAGGGGACGGGCTCCATCACTCTGTTCCCGGTGCGGATGAAGAGCTCCCGCTCCCCGTCACGACAGCCTGGGCGGCGCAGGCACCGAGGTCGTTGAGCGTTACGGAGAGGACGGAACTCCCCGTGGTCCCCAGCTGGATGGCGCGGAGGGTAGCTTCCCCTTTCGACAGGCATTCACGCGAGGACTCGTTCACCGTGACACCCGATCCCGTGGCTTCCAGGTCCGCGAGGAGGAGCGCCGTCCAGGAGAGGGCGCGGTCGGCGCGCAGGAGGGTGCGGGCGGCGAAGAAGGGGGAGCGGTACACGCGCTGGAGCTTGCCGCGCGCGACGGCCACTTGCGTCGCATCCTCGTAGACGTCGCTGTCGATGGCGTTCATGATGGTTTGGATGGCTTCGCGGATGGCATCCAGTTGCGCAAAAAATCCTTTGCGAATGCCTTCGCTGATGCCTGCCAGGAGGGCGATGTATTCGCGTTCCTTGCGCAGTTCCTCCCGTTCCATGGAGAGCTCGCCGCGGTAGCAGCGGAGCAGGGTGGGCAGCTTCGTATCCCGGTTCGCCTGGCGCAGGTCCGCCCGGCAGGCGATGCGGTGCTCCGTGCGCTTGGCAAGGTACGCCGCATGCTGCTCCGCCCGAGCGGCGTCGCGCTTGGCGTCGAACGCCATCCGCGGGCGCAGGTCATCCGCACGGGCTTGCCGTTCCGCAAGCCAGGGATCGACGGCAGAGCCCGAGCCCGTGTCCGTTCCCACGGATTGCGCCTCCACGAAGCTCGCCGAAAGCAGGAGGAGGAGGATGGGGGGGAGGAGCCAACGGGACATGCCGGGATCATAAATGCAAAACGGGAAATGCAAAATGAAAGGGCTGTTGACGGAGGAGAGTTGCTGCCACTCGATACCATTTTGCATTTTCCATTTCCCATTCCGTCATTGTCTCCTCCCATCCCTCCCCGGCAGTTCCGTCTTCTGCAAAAAGCGGAAGGTCGCCAGAATCTGTTCCGGCTCCGTGAGGATGGATTCCATGTCCTTCACCTTCGCTTTCTTGGCGGCCTGGAGGTCCTCGTCCGCGGCGCTCAGGGTCACCGTGGCGCGCACCATGCCGTAGGTGCCCGTTGTCCCCAGGGTGGGGAAATCACGGACGAAGAGGTAGGTTTCCGAGAGGGAGCGGAGGCCGCTATCGGTGAAGTACGGCGTCGTGAGGGCGTAGGTCTGGCGGTCGATGACCTTCCATCCCGCCAGGCGCATCTCCGGCACCTGTTCCTTCTTGAGCGTGGACTTGAGGGAGGTGAGGATGATCTCGTTGCGCACGCCGTTCTCCTCCGGCACCAGCGCTTCCACGATCGTCTCCCCCTCCTCCTCGCGTATGGCGTAGGTCTTGGGGTAGCGCAGCTCGAAGGAATGTTCCGCGGAGCGGTACGTCTTCCAGTCCGCGATGGAGATATCCTGCGCGCAGCGGACGAAGGAGGCGGCGGGGAGGGGAGGAGGGATGGCGCCCACGGATCCCGCGGAGCGGTTTCCCAACGCCGCCGTCCCCGCCGTGGCGAGAACGAGCCCGCAGGCGAAGCCGGTGAGGAACGTCGAAAGTTTGATGTTGGGGAGTGTAGTTCGGGTGGACTGGGGGATACATTGCTTCATTTTGACATTGTTGTGATAGTAACAACCGTGTCGCGATGAGACTGAGATGGGGCGAAGGATGAAAGTGTCATGGCGAGCTCCGTCGAGCCATGACACGTCACTCGGAGAAATGTGTTCGAAGCATACCGTCATCCCTCGACAGGGCTCGGGATGACACTCCTATGTTTTCCCCAACTCTTCCTCCTTTTCCAGATATTTCAACACCGTCTCCACGAACGTCGAGTGGCTCCAGGTGAGGGGAGCGACGGAGAGGGGGGCGCCGGTCAGGGGGTGGAACTGCTCGGCCAGGATGCCGGCGGGAGAAGCCCGGTTAGCCGCCCACTGCAGCGCTTCGCGGGCGGGGAGGAGGTCTTCGGGCTTCCGGGCGCGCGCGATGAGCCACTGGGCGTCCCAGAGCGTGGTGATGATCCAGGGATTGCCGGGGAGGTCCTTCCCCACCGGGACCACTTCCTGGTACCGGTCGCCGGGGTACCGCGCCATTCCGCCGATCCCCATCCGCACCTGGAGCTCCTGCCGGAGCTGCTGCATGGTGGAGACCACGCGGGGATCGTCCGGCGGGAGCACCTCCAGAAGCCACACGGCGGCCAGGCTGGCATCCGGCGTAAGGTTGCGGGTGATGGTGGCGCCGTCGCGGCGCTGGATGTACTTGACGAACCGCTTCGTTCCCTCGTCGAAGAGGTGGAAGAGGAGCGCCTGCCGCATCTCGTCCGCCACGCTCTGGTACCGTTCCGAGTGTTGGTGGTGCCCCAGCACGTTGGCGATCTGCGCGGCGGCGTGGAGGCCGGCGATGGTGCAGGCCGTGGTGTACGTGAACACCCCCCGGAACTCCTCCCACGGGTCGTAACTGGCCAGGGGAAGGCCGGTTTGCGTCTCCCGGAAGTTGCATAAGAACTGCGCGGCGCGCTTGACGAAGGATTCGAACATCTCCTGCAGGAACTCGAAATCCTGCTGCCGCTCGAAGTGCTTCCCCAGCGCGTAGATGACGAGCGCCGTCTCGTCCTCCTGGATGGGCAGCTGCGGCTCGCCATCCTTGAACCAGGGGTGCCACGTGGAACCCGGTGAGCCGTCGGGGTTGTACTTGTGCAGCAGGTAGCCGTCGGGCATCTGGATCGAGGCGCAGAACCCGAAGAACTTGCGCGTCACCTCGCCGTACCCCGCCCGGTCCAGCGCCAGCGAGACGAAGGCCCCATCCCGCGGCCACACGTACGTGTACGTGTCGCGGTTGAAGGCCATGATATCCGCGTCCGCCGCCGCCACGATGCCGCCCTGGTGGTCCACGTGCGTCCGGATGATCAGCAGGCTCCGCTTGAAGAGGTCCACGATGTCCGGCGCCAGCGAGCCGAAACGCGGCGGGGTCTTGTTCACCCAGCTCTTCCAGTAGTTGTGGCAGTTGCGGTGGAGGCGCTCCGGGGTTTCACGCAGGATGGTCTCCTGGAGGTTCAGAACCTCGTCCAGGGAAGTTCCGACGCACACCCACAGCGCCGCTTCCGTCTCGCCGGAGGCGGGGACGTCGCAGTGGAGCCCCACGGTGGAGTCCACGGATCCCTGTTCCACGGGATTGCGGGCGAGCACACCGTCTTCGGCATCCTTCCACGTCCCTTCCAGCCCGCGGAAGTGTGATTTCCCCACGGTGAAGTCCGCCAATCCCGAGCTACGCAGTTTCTCGCGGCTGTGCAGGGCCGAAGAGTACGCGCCCTCCCATGCTTTGGGGGGAGGAACGGGATGGGAGACATCCGGCAGGCCGCCGATGAGGAAGTACCGCTTCTGGCGGAAGTGGATGACGCTGTTGGTGTACGGCTCGTAGAAGGCGGTGTCCTTCTGCTTGTCCCCGTAGATGTGGAAGTCGTGGTTGAAGAGCAGGCGCACCTTCTTCGGCTGCCCGTCCCTGCTCCGCAGGAAGAAGTGCCGCAGGAGGATATTGTGGACGGGGTGCACGTAGTCCCGCAGGGTCACGGAGAGGCCGAGCATCTCGTTCTCCAGCAAGGAGTTCCCCACGAGCGTTTCGGGGGCGTAGCGCGGCGCTACCTTCCACGAGGGGTCATTGAGCCATGCGAAGCCCTTTCCCTCCACCCAGAAGCCCACGCGGTGCACCTTGCCGTAGGTCGTCTGGTCCTCCATCCCCACGAAGGGATAGTAGAAATCCCGCAGCTGGAGCGACTCGTCGAACGTGGCGAGGAGGGTGCCGTTGCCGATGACGAGGGAACGGGGCATGGGACGAAGACGTAGGACTTCGGACTTAGGACTTCGGGCGTAAGTGTTTGGAAGCTTTGGGCTGTTTCTCGGTTTCCGCTGCGACGCGTTGGCGGAGGTCGCACAGGGCATGGGAGTATCTCCGATACGCCTCGTAGGGCGATTCGTAGGGGCTGAAGTACTTATGCACGTCGCCGTCGCTCCAGTACTTGGTGGACATGTAGTAGAAGTGGTCGGAGGTCTGCAGCCTGCGCCAGATCTCCAGGAGGAGGGGGTTGCCCAGAGCCTTCACCCGGTCCTCCAATGCGTACACGGCGTCCAGCGCCGCCCCCTGGATGCGGTTGCCCTGCCAGGCGGAGAGGTCGCGCTCGATGTCCGCCCAGGAGACGAAGTTGTGCGCGTCGTACTCCTCCGTGCGGTCACGCTCCCACGCCTCGATCACGTCCGAGGGCGTGGCGGTGCGGATGCCCCGTTCCCGCCAGATGCGGGGGAGGGCTTTGAGGAACGCGAAGATCCCCGTGTCCTCCCATTGGTGTTCGCCGAACGTCTCGTAGTCCATGAAGAGGTTGATGCAGTGTCCCCCGCCGGCCTCAAGCCAGTCGGTGAAGGTGTCCGCGCGGAGGGGGAAGCCCACCCAGGACTTGTCCGAGAAGCGGAAGGCAACGTCGTCGGAGAGGCGGTAGTTCTTGAGGAGCACGTGGATCCGCTCGGCGGGGCGGGGGAGGGGGCGCAACTTGCGGATGGTGGCTTCCATTGCCCGGGAAAGGCGGAAGGAGGGAGGCACGTAGGGCTCGTTGGGGCTCCGTCCCCGCAACAGGTGGTCGGCGCCTTCCGCCAGCACGCCGTGGAAGCCCATGAGGCGCGCCACATGCGCCAGCTCGTTGCGGTAGATGAGCTCCGTGTTGCGGAAGATGCGCGGCGTCTGGCCGAAGAGTTCCCGCACCGCCGCCACGTGCTTGCCCACCTGCGCTACGAACTCCGGAAGGGATTTGAGGGAGCTGAGGGAGTGGTAGTAGGTTTCCGCAAGGAACTCCACCCTTCCCGTACCGGCAAGGTCCCGGAAGGACTGCAGCACGTCCTCCCCGTACTCGCGGCACTGGTCCAGGAACACGCCGGAGAGGGAGTAGGCAATGCGGAAATCCGGATACGTTTGCAGCAATTCCAGCATCAGCCTGTTCGCGGGCAGGTAGCACTTCTCCGCCACCTTGCGGAACACCGAGCGGTTCTTGTGCCCGTCGAAGTACTGAGGCTCCCCGCGGCCGATATCCCCGATCCGCAAGTCGCGGAGGCGGTAGGGCTGGTGGACCTGGAAGTAGAACGAGATCAGCGGGGTCATGGGAGTGGAGGGAGGAGAGGAGAGAGGAATCCAAGGAATCCGAAGAAACCAAGGAAACCAAGGAACTTACTATCATTGGATTCTTTGGAATCCTTTCGCCAGATGCTGCATTGCAGAACCATAGGCATGTTCATGAATGGATGAGGTGGGAATAGATAGACTTCACTTTGTCCGCCTGGTTCTTCCAAGTCAGTCTCTGCAGGATCCGCGGCGCCTCCGTCCTCAGCTGCGCGGCGAGGGGTTCCTCCCGCAGGATCGTGAGGATGCAATCCGCCATCTTCTCCGCGTCCCAGTAATCCACCTTGAACGCGTGGTCCAAAACCTCCGCAACACCCGACTGCTTGCTCACGATCACGGGCGCACCGTGCGCGACGGCCTCCAACGCCACGAGTCCGAAGGGTTCCGAGAGCGAGGGCATGACGAACACGCTCGCCGCGCGGTAGAGCGACTGCACGTCGCTTCCGCTCACCTTGCCGGTGAAGATCACGTTATCCTGCAGTCCCAGCGCGCACGCACGGTCGATCAGTTGTGGCAGCATGGGGCCGTCCCCCGCCATCACGAATTCCGCATCGGGACGGTGCGCGTGGACGATGCGGGCGACCTCCAGGAATTGCCAGGGGTTCTTCTGGACGGTGAGGCGCCCAAGGAAAAGGATGAGGGGACGTTTTTGGCTTCCGTACTGTGCCAATATGGCAGGCGGCGCCAAATCCCCCGGCTGGTCATGGCCGTTGTGGACCACGGCGATCTTCCCAGCCGGGATGCCGTAGTGGCTGGTGAGGAGCTTCTTGGTGTAGTTGCTCACGGCGATCACGCGGTCCGCCGCCATCAAGCCCCGCCGCTCGCGCTCCGCGATCCAGGGATTGGGGTGGAAGTCCGTGCGGTCGAACTCCGTGGCATGGATGTGCGTGACGAGCGGCTTGCAATGGTGCCGCGCCGCGCGTATCCCCGCTTCGTACGTCATCCAGTCATGGCAGTGCACCACGTCCGCCGCCACGTCCTTCGTCATCTCCACGCTCAGCGCCGTGAACTGCTCCACCGCCAGTGCCAGATCGGGGCCGTAGAGATGAGGGTTCTCCCTGGCGACGACGTCGCTTTTCCACCGGTCCCGGTACGAGAGGAGCCCGTCGTACGGGTCAAGCAGGCTTGGCACGCGCACCCGCGATTTCATTGCCTCGGTGGGGTAGCGTATGTCCACCTCATCCTCATCTTCACCCAAGTTATGCGGCAGCACGAGCGTCACGCGCACGCCGTTTTTGAGAAGGCCGCGCACCAACCCTTGGCACGCGACGCCCAGTCCTCCCGAATGGTGCGGGGGGTATTCCCAACCGAACATCAGCGCGTGGAGTTCCATGGAAGTGTGTTTGCGTCTGCGTGTCCGTTCTCTGATGATTTCTTCAGAGAATCAAGTGATTGTATCACAAGTGAATTTGTGTGACTATAGCTTATTGCTTTCCGTCCTCCGTGGATGGGAAGATACTATGGACGGAGTGACAAAAGAATGAAGTAATACTATTACAGACCTTCAGGGGGCGGTGCGGAACATCTTGATGATGGCCAAGAGGATCAGGGCGCCGATGGTTGCGGTGATCACGGCACCCAGGAAGCCGTACTGCGTTATACCGAGAAGGCTGAAGATATAACCGCCGATCACGGCGCCTACGATACCCACGATGATATCGCCCAGCAGGCCTAAACCGTAACCTTTGACCAATTGGGAGGCAATCCAGCCCGCTATGAGACCGATGAGGATGAAGGCGAGGAGGTCCATGCGTTGGAGGGGAATGGAATGGAGAATCTACTGTACGACGTGCATGGGAAACGGCACTTACATGCGGCAAGGACCTTCCGGCGCGATCGGAAAGCATGGGATAGGTCTCCTGTCAAGATAGGAAAGAAGCGTAAAAGATGGTATACTACACGGATTTCCCCCCGTTTCGGCGGGGGAGCATCCATGGCATCCCTCCTCGCAACCTTCTGGCAGATCCTGATCACGTCCCTGCCGGGGCAGCTCTTTCTCTTCAGCGCGGTGGTTCTGGCCATCGGACTGGGGTTGAAGGTATGGGACCGGGCGGTGCAGTGGTCGTTCCTCAACACCATGCTCCTCGCAGACATCGAGAAGCGCCACCCCCACCTGCCCTCCTGCAAGATCATCGCCATCATCTTCCTCTGCAACATCCAGCTCCTCGTCCTCTCCATGTACACCGTGAGCGGGGCGCTGTTCCTGCGGGAATCCGACTACTACTGGCTCTACCTGGCCGTGGTCTTCGTCGTCAGCGCCGTCCTGTGGATCATGGCGGAGCTGCGCGGGCAGAAGAGCGCGGAGTACGGCTTGGCCTTCAACGTGGGGACCACGGTGGCGTTCTTCTTCCTCCTCCTGCAGCAGAGCCTGATACAGGGCGCGGGGGCGGAGTTGTGGCTCCTCCTCTCGCTGTTCGTCACATGCATCGTCCTCATGTGGTTCGTCCTCTCCCGCATCCTCCTGCGGGCGCCCCGCATCGTCCTCATCGCCACCTTCGCGTTCTGGCTCCTGCTCTCGCAGCTCCAGTGACCATGCCATCCGCACCGTCCCAGCGGCCATGGAACATTTGCCTCACGCACCCGTGCGGCGTCTCGGACATCCTGGTGGGCATCGGGTTCGCCGGCATCCTGCTGGCCGTCATCTTCGCCCTGCGCAGCGAGCACGGGCAACCGCCGGGGGCGGTGTCGGGAGGGAAGGGGACGCCGGACAACCCCTACCGCATCGCCACGTGCCGGGAGCTCCAGAACATCGCGGACGTCCCCGGCGCCGCTTACGTTCTCCTGCGGGACATCGACTGCTCCGCCACGGCCACATGGAACGGGGGAGCCGGCTTCTTCCCCATCGGGTACTACGATTACGGCTTCTCCGGGATGCTGGACGGAGCGGGGTACATGATCAGCGGCCTCGCCATCGACCGCCCTTCCACCGATTACCTCGGCCTTTTCGGGAAGACGGATATCGGGAGCGTGGTCCGGAACCTCACCGTGGAAGCCGACATGCGTGGACGCGATTACGTGGGAGGACTGGTGGGATGGGAGGTGGGCGGCACGTTCACCAACGTCTATGTGCAGGGGAGGGTAAGGGGGCGGTCCGGCG
>CAYHOS010000001.1:573-87013 GCA_964358505.1 uncultured Candidatus Peribacteria bacterium | reverse complement strand
GCTACGCTTCGCTTCGCCGGGACTACGCCGGGATTGCCCCCAGCGTTTCCCTCCACCCCTGCGGCGGCAAGCCCTTCATCTTGCGCAGCGCGTTGTTGAGGGCGTGCAGCGGAAGGAGGGCGCACTTGATCCGCTGCGGGCCCACGTCTATTCCCAAGAGCCCGCGGATCGTTTGGGGCGTCATCTGCTCCAATTCCTCTTCCGTCTTGCCCGCCAGTTCGTCCGAGAGCAGCGACATGGATGCCTGGGAGATGGCGCACCCGCTCCCTTCCCACCCCACGCCCTCCGCTTTCCCCTCCTTTATCATGAGCTGCAGCGTGAGGCGGTCCCCGCAGCTGACGTTCACTTCCTCATGCGTGACCGTGGGCGACGCGAGCGGGGACTTGCGGTGCGGGTGGCGATAGTGCTCGAGGATGTTCTCGGCGTAGAGGGTGTCGGTCATGGAGGAGATGGAGAGAAGAGCCGCTGGGCTTCGCGGATGGCGGGGGCGACGGCGCGGATCTCCTCCTCCGTGTTGTAGAGGGCCACGGAGAGGCGCGTGGTGGCGGGGAGGGAGAACCGCTCGTGGAGCGGCTGCGCGCAGTGATGGCCGGCGCGCATGCAGATGCCCTGTCTCCCCAGAAGTTCCGTGAGGTCGTGCGGGTGGATGCCATCCACGGTGAAGCACAGCGTCCCGTAGCGTCGGGCGGAATCCTCCGGTCCGTAGCAGCGGAGACCGGGGATGGCGGAGAGTTCCTGCTTCGCGAGAGCGAGGAGGGAGCGCTCGTGCGCTTCGATATCCTCCCACGCGTACTGCCGGAACCAGGCGATGGCCGCCGCGAGGCCCACGGCTTCCGCCACGGGGGGTGTGCCGCCTTCGAAGCGCGCGGGGATATCCGCCGGCGTAAAGGATTCCCGCGTCACCTCCCGGATCATCATGCCGCCGCCGAGGAGGGGCGGGAGCGCGGAGAGGATGTCCGTCTTCCCGTAGAGGACGCCGATGCCCGTGGGGCCGTAGATCTTGTGTCCCGAGAAGACGAGGAAGTCGCACCCGAGCGCGGCCACGTCCACGGGAAAGTGCGCAACTGCCTGCGCCGCGTCCACCAGCACCAGTGCGCCCGCCGCATGCGCCCGCGCGATGATGTCCTCCAGCGGCGGCCTGCTCCCGAAGACGTTGCTCAACGCCGTGATGCTCACCAGCTTCACCCGCTTCCCCCGGAGGATGCGCTCGAGCGAGGCGAGGTCCACGTTCCCCTCCGCGTCGATCTCCATCCACGCGATGTCGATGCCCCGCTCTTCCTGCAGGAGCAGCCACGGCACGATGTTGCTGTGGTGTTCCAGCGGGTTGAGCACCACGGTATCCCCCTTCCCCCAATTCCTCCGGAAGCCGTGCATGACGATGTTGATGCCCTCGGTGGCGTTCTTGGTGAAGACGATTTCCCCGGGGTGCGCGGCGCAGAGGAACGACGCCACGGCCTCCCGCGCCCGTTCCATGGCCGCGGTGGCGCGGGCTGCGAGCGGATGCATGCCGCGGTGGGGGTTCGCATTGTCGTGCTCATAGAACTCCCGCATGGCCTCCAGCACGGCTAGCGGCTTCTGTGCCGTGGCGGCATTATCCAGGTACACGAGGGGATAGCCGTCGATCTCCTGCGCGAGGATGGGAAATTGCCGGCGGATGGCGGCTACGGGGAGCATCGTGCCGGTATCATATCATTGCGCAACGGATTGTTTCATTGTTCCATTGTTTCATTGTTCTGCTACCCTCTTCCCGATTCCCTCCTTCTTTTCCCATGAAGCAACGAACGGTGCAAATCCTCTCCATCGCGCTCTTTGCCGCCCTACTCCTGTGGGGGGGGTACGGCCTTCTTTCCTACCTCGGTGTGGAGGTGCACGGCATGGTCCTCTTCTCCGATGCGGCGCAGAATGAGGTGAGCGCGGCATGCCCCGGGGGAGGGTACATCTGCCGCGGCTTCAACGGCTTCTTCCCCTTCCTCTCCCACACGTTCGGGCGCGCGTCCCCCTTCCTTGCGTACGCCATCCTCTCCCTCATCGGTTACCTGCTTTTCGTGGGGTGGCAGGGCGTGAAGACGGGGCAGTTCCGCCTGCAGATGCGCTGGAAGCAGTGGCAGATCCTCGCGTTCTTCGTGGCGTGCGCGTGGCTGCTCTTCACCACGTTGAGCATGGGGACATCCGGCGATGTACCCGCGCTGCAGATGGTAGAACCCACCGCGCAGGCGTACGGGGACATCGGCGAGCGCGCGCTCAACGCCCTCAAGGAGAATTTCAACGATCTCCAGGACCGGGGATGTCTAACGCTTCTGGGCGAGAGCACTAGCGGCATCAAAATCTACAGGATGAAGGGGGTATGCGTGCAAGGAGGGTTCCTCACGCGGGCCGTGCCGCAAATCCTGTTTGTCCTGGCTCTCCTCTTCGAGTTCCTCGTCCTCGGCAAGTTCCTCCTGCGGCTCTTCCGGGCCCCCGTGAAGGATGACCTCCAGGAATTCGCGCTCAGCGCGGGGCTGGGGGCGTGCGGCTGGATCGCCATGCTGTGGCTCCTGGCGGTATTCGGCATCTTCCGCGCCCCGCTTGGGTGGGCGCTGGCGATAGGCCTCCCCATCCTCCTCTACCGCCAGAGCGTGCACTGGGCCCGCACGTTCTTCATCAAGGCGTACGACATGGACTATCCGTGGCACAGCGCGGGCGCCCTGCTCCTCTGGCTGCTCCTCAGCTACCTTGCCCTCAACTTCCTCACCGTCGTCCGGCCGTTCCCCATCGGGTGGGATGACCTGGGAAGCTACTTGAATCGCCCGCGCCTGCTCGTGAGCTACGGGCACTTGATCCATTCCATGGCGCCGTTCCAATGGGAGTACCTCACGTCGCTCGGGTTCCTGCTCTTCGGGTACGACAGCATCTTCGGCGCCATCGCTTCCATGATGGTCAACTGGGCGGCGGGCGTACTGGCGGTGCTCGCCGTCGTCCTCTTCGCCCGAACGTATTTGGGAAAAGGAACGGGCTTCCTCGCCGCCCTCCTCTACTACAGCCTCCCCCTCGTGGGGCATTTTTCCTTCGCGGACATGAAGGTGGACAACGCGGTGTTCGCGTTCGGCGCGCTCGCCATGTACGCGGCGTTCGTCCGGTTCTTCCCCGCGGACGCGGAGGAATCGCCACCGGAGGCTCCTGCTTCCCCTTCCTGGAAGGTGTTCCTGGCTCAAGGGTGGCAGTGGCCGGCGCTCGCGGGCCTGTTCGCGGGCTTCGCGTTCGCCACCAAGGCCACGGCGGCCATGGTGGTCATGGCGATCGTGACGGTCATCCTGGGCTTTGCGCACTGGGCGGGATTCGCGGGATCCCTATTCCTCGTCATGTTCGCCTTCGCGCGTCTCGGCGGACTGAATATCCAGCGGCTCGTGGAGCGGTTGGGCGGCACGCCCCAGGCATGGCTCATGGCGGGTGTCCCCTGGCTCCTCTTGTCTCTTGCCGCCGTCTTCTTCTTCGTCCTGTTCCTCCAGCTCCGCGGGAGGAGCAAACCCGCCGTCGGTGCCCTGCTGGCCTTTATCGCGGGCATCGGCATTGCCGTGGCGCCGTGGATCCTCAACAACAACTTCCAGCAAGGCCGCATCATTCCCCGCCTCGCGTTCGGCCTGCCCAATACGCTCACGCCCGTGATCGACGTGAAGGGCTACGGGGGGGGATTGCCCGGCCAGGTGGTGAAATCGCTCCCGCCGGAGCTGAAGCTGGACCCGAACAATACCGCCTGCCAGCCGACCGGTGGCGTGGAAGAACTGGACCGGTACTGGGGGTTCCGCAGGGGATGGGGCCACTACTTCACCCTCCCCTGGCGCTCGGTGATGAACATCGACTCCGCGGGGTACTACGTCACCACTATTCCCGCCCTCCTCCTCTTCCCGCTCCTCCTCCTCCTCCCTGCCTTTTGGATGAGGAAGGGAAGGTGGCTGCGCTGGCTTTTCCTCACGACGTCGGTCCTCCTCGTGCAGTGGATGTTCCTGGCCAACGGCATCCCGTGGTACGGCATCGGCGTATTCCTGGGATTGGCGATCGCCCTGGAGGCGCTTGTTGCCCGCGCGCCGGACGTGCTCAACCGGGGGGCAGCCGTAACGCTCGTTGCGTTCTCGCTCATCATTGCGTTCGGTATGCGCTTCTGGCAGTTCGAGCAGCAGAGGAACCTGCTGGAGTACCCGTTCGGCAAGGTGGACGCCGATACGCTGCGGATCCGCACCATCCCCTACTATGACCAGATCCGCGACGTCGTGGTGCAGCGGCATGAGACCATGCCCGACCGCCCGTACCTGTACCGCGTGGGGACCTTCATCACCTACTTCATCCCCAAGAACCTGGAGATCATCGGCATCACCGACCACCAGCTCGACAACTTCAATTGCCTCAACCAGGAGCGGGATCCGCAGCTCACGCTCAAGCGCCTCAAGGCGTTGGGCTTCAACAGCATCGTCTTCGACACGAACACGGCCACCATCGAGAAGGATTCGGAAGGGTCGCTGCACAAGAAGGCGCAGGCGTTCGTGGATTTTCTCAATAACCCCTCCCTCGGCCTGCAGGTGGTCATCAGCGACGCCGGCCAGGGCGTGGCGTTCATCCTCATCCCGTAGCACCCCATGCTCATCGCGGTCATTCCGGCGTTCAACGAAGCCAAGCGCATCGCGCAGGTGGTGGCGGACGCGCGGAAGGTGACGGATGCCGTCGTGGTGGTGGACGACGGTTCGGATGACGGTACGGCGGAGGCGGCGGAAGCAGGGGGCGCCCGCGTGCTACGGCACCACCAGAACTGCGGGGCTGGGGCGGCCACCATGACCGGCATCGAGGCGGCGCGGAGGCTGGGGGCGGACGCTGTGGTTACGCTGGACGCGGACGGGCAGCACGACCCCCGGGACATCCCCTCCCTCCTCCGGCCCATCCGGGACGGCACGGCCGACATCGTCTTCTCCAACCGGTTCGGCCCCTTCCTCATCATGCAGGGCAAGCGGCGCAACCGCATCCCTTTCATCCGGCGCCTCTTCAACGCCATCGGGAACGTCCTCACCCTCCTCGCCGCGGGTAAGTGGGTGAGTGACAGCCAGTCGGGGTTCAAGGTGCTGGGCAAGAGGGCACTGGAGGAGATCGACCTGCGCATGAGCGGCTTCGAGTTCTGCACGGAGATCGTGCGGGAGGCCGCGGCGCGCCGATGGCGCGTGGCGGAGGTGCCCACCAAGGTGATCTACTCGGAGTACACCATGGCCAAGGGGCAGTCCTTCGCGAACGGCGTGAAGACGGCCTTGAAGATCCTGCTCCGTTCATTCCTCCGGTGACGTGTCGTATGGCACAACCTCCTTTCTTCGCTATGATGGGCACATGCGCCTTACGCCCTACCAAATCATCACCCCCCTCATCTCCGCCGTCGCCGTGTTCTACGCGTGGAACCTGGTGCTGCGCCGGAGGAAGAGCGTGCTGGAAGCGGGCTTGTGGACGCTCTTCTGGGGCGCCATTTCCATCGTAGCGCTGTACCCCAACCTCCTCTCGTACCTCTCCGCGATCACGGGGATTGAGAACCAGGAGAACGCCGTGATCGTCACGTTCCTGGGCGTCCTCTTCTTTATGGTGTTCTACCTGGTGATCCGGCTGGAGGAGCTGGAGCAGAAGTATGCGAAGCTGGTGCGGCATCTTGCGTTGAGGGAGGCGGGGTTGGCGGAAGCATCCGAAGGACAATCCAAAGCACCAATGACCAAGCACCAATGACCAAACGTCGCCGGGCATTGGTCATTGGGTATTGGTCCTTGGTCATTCGGTTCATGCTATGAAGACCATCCTCCTCATCTCACCGTACTGGAAGGAACATCATCGCTGGATGGTGAGTTCGGTGAAGCTGGCGGAATTGTGGCAGAGGTTGGGGTATAGGGTCGTTGTTGTTTGCATGGGACCTCGTCCCCCCTGCCCCCCCACCCCCGACCCCTCCCCCGAGGGGAGAGGGGGGAGCGAGGCCATAGGGCGCACGCACGTAGAGAAGGTCTCCGATACTCTCACCATATACAGGATGCGCGACATCTTCCTCAAGGATCCCTGGAACTACGGCATCGCCTTCGGCTTCGCACGGTTCGTAGGGAAGATTGTGAAGGAGGAAAAGCCCGACCGCATCGTCATCAACAAGCTCCTCTTCTGGACGTCGCTCGCGGGCATCCGCCTCCGGCTCGCCGGCCGGAAGTTCCTCCTCCTCACCGATGCGCTCGTGGGCATCACGTGGTGGCCGCGGGGCCGGCTGCCGAAGCTCGGCGCTTTCCTGTATGCATGGACGCTGGGTTGGCTGCTCCTCCTGCTCGCCGACCGCGTGGTTACGTTCCATCCGCAGCCGCCCGCGCTCCTGAGAAAGCTGATGATTGCGCGGAAGACGACGGTCATTCCTACGGGGATTGATCCTGCGCCCTACGGGAAGCACCAATTCCCAAGCACCAATGACCAATTGACCGTGACGTATATTGGGCGGTTGGAGTCCGTGAAAGGCGTGGAGGACTTCCTCGCCGCGGCGGTGCCGATCAAGGAGGAGATCCCTCCTTTGCATATCCAGGTTGTCGGTTGGTTCAAGAAAGGCAATCCTCTCGTCCTGCGCTATATGGACCAAGTGACGTTCACCGGCCTTCGGGATGATATCCCCGCCATCCTCTCCGGTACGGATATCTTCGTCCTCCCCTCCCACAGCGAAGGCCTTTCGAACGCACTCATGGAAGCCATGGCGTCCGGCTGCGCGTGCGTGGCGAGCGACGTGGGCGGCAACGGCTTCCTCCTCCAGAACGGCATCTCCGGCCTTCGCTCCCCATCGGGGGACTACGGCCGGCAGGCCGGCTTCCTTTTCCCTCCTGGTGACAGGCAAGCGCTCGCCGCGCACATCCGCCGGCTGATCGCCGATCCCGCCAAGCGGAAGTCCTTGGGGGAAGCGGCGCGGCAACGGATAGGGCAGGTGTTCAGCTGGGACGTGGTTGGGCGCGCGTATCGGCAGTTGTTTGAAGTGGAGAAGAATGCAACATTGGAGATGCACCGTATCGTCATCCTCTCGGCTTTCCTCACCCCCTTCCGCAGCGGGGCGGAGGCGTGCGCGGAGGAGGTGCCGAAGGCACTGAAGGAAACGTATGAGTTCACCATTGTCACGGCAAAGTTACGTCGTGATTTGCCCCGGCGTGATTCCCTCTCCCTCGGCTCCTCCCCCGGGGGGGGAGGGGGGCATCGTGATGTCGAGGTCATACGTGTTGGCTTGGGAATCCCATGGGACAAGTGGCTCTTTCCCTTTCTTGCGCCGTTTGTGGTCCGCAGGATCAAGCCGCAGGCCATCCATGCCGTGCTGGAGTCCTACGCGGGGCTGGCCTTGGTCCTCTGCCGCTTCATCGTCCCCCGCGCCAAGCGCGTGCTCACGCAGCAGAGCACGAACACGTCGTTCCTGCTCTCGCTCATGTACCGCTCCGCCCACGCGCTCACGGCCATCAGCAGGACGCTCGTCACACGTTCGGAACATTACGGCCGCAAGGACGTCCGCCATATACCCAACGGGGTACCGTACGCGTCCATCCGCGAGACCTGCGGAAGGATCCAGAAAGTTCCGGGACGCATCCTCTTCGCCGGACGTTTGGAACCGATGAAGGGAGTGGATACGTTGCTGCAGGCGCTCCATCTGCTGTGGGGGGGGCCCCCCCCCCCCCCCCCCTCTCCCAGGGGGAGAGGGGCGTTCCTCCTGACATTCATATTGTCGGTGATGGAAGCCGGCGGAGATTATTGGAAATGCAATCCCGCTCCTTCCTCCCCGAGGGGACGTTCCGGGGGTTCATCCCCTTCCCCGATATCCACGAGGAGTACGCGGAAGCGGAAATCTTCGTCGGCCTCTCGCGCAGCGAGGCGCTGGGGAACGTTTTCCTGGAAGCGCAGGCGGCGGGATGCGCCGTGGTGGCGACGAACGTGGGCGGCATCCCCGACGTAGTCCATGACGGCGTCACCGGTCTCCTCGTCCCGCCGGATGACCCCAAGGCGGCGGCGGAGGCAATCGGCACGCTGCTCAACGACTCCGGTTTGCGTCAAAAGCTCTCGGCGGCGGGCGTGGAGAATGCGAAGAAGTACGATTGGGGGGAGATTGCGGGGAGGTATGGGGAGATGTATGAGGATATCTTACCTGTGTGATCACCACCGGGCGGCAGCCCGCCTGGGCTTCTGCGGTTGCTTGCGAGCGATCGCCGTCGTTGCCTTCTCCGCCGCATCCAGCGTGCGTTGCCGGACGACCGTCGCCGCGCGGAACAGGCTCTCGAACGTTCCCGCGTCGATCCACTCGTCTTTGAGAATGGTGGCGCGTAGCAAGCCCATCTCCATGTACGCCTTGCTCAAGTCCGTGATCTCCAGCTCGCCCCGTCCCGAGGGCTTGAGGGCGCGGATGATGTCGAAGCAGCGGTTGTCGTAGATGTAGCATCCCGTCACGGCGAAGTCGGACTTGGGCCTGCGCGGCTTCTCCTCAATGGAGACGACGGAGATAGTGTCCTTCCCATGGCCGCGCTCGATCTCCGCAACGCCGAACCGCCGCGCATCGGAGACTTGCTTGAGGAACACATGGCCGCCCCCCTTGAAGGATTGGATGAAAGGGGCAAGGGAATCGAAGAATATGTTGTCCCCCAACATGGCGCACACATCGTCGCCGGCCGCGAACTCCTCCGCCATGCCCAGCGCTTGCGCAATGCCGCCCGCCGTGTCCTGCACGCGGTAACTGAAGCGGCAGTCGAAGCGCTGCCCGCTTCCCAGGAAGCCCGCCATCTGGTCCATGTGCTCGTTCCCCGTAATAATGATGATGTCACGGATCCGTGCCTCGAGAAGCACCTGCAAGGGGTAGAGCACGAGCGGCTGGTCGTAGACGGGGAGGAGGCTCTTGTTCGTCACCTCCGTGAGGGGGCGTAGGCGCGAGCCGGTGCCGCCGCAGATGAGGACGCCTTTCATAAGGGTATTGAGTATAGAGTATTGCGTATTGAGTATGAATAGGCCGTTTCCTCGCTACTCAATACCCACCCCTCCATACCCCTTCCATGCTCTATACTGCTCCCATGAACCTCCTTGTTACCGGCGGGGCGGGATTCATCGGCTCGCACTTCGTGCTGCGGCACATCGAGCGGCATCCGGAGGACACGGTGATTGTCCTCGACAAGCTCACGTACGCGGCGGACAAGACGTACCTGGACCCCGTTCTCAACCGCATCCGCTTCGTGCAGGGGGACATCGTGGACTTTGAGCTCGTCTCTCAGCTTCTGGAGCGGTACGGGATCGAGGCCATCGTCAACTTCGCCGCCGAGACGCACGTGGACCGCAGCATCCAGAGCGCTGTCCCCTTCCTCCACACCAACGTGCTTGGCGTGCAGAGCCTGGTGGAGGCGTGCAAGCTCCATCCTAAGGTCCTCCTCTTCCACATCTCCACCGACGAGGTGTACGGAGACCTGCGGGACAAGGACAAGCCCAAGGATCCCGCGGATCCCCTGCGCCCCAGCTCCCCCTATGCGGCCAGCAAGGCTTCCGGCGATTTGCTCCTCCTCGCCGCCGCGCGCACGTACGGCCTGCACGTCCGCATTGCGCGCTGCACCAACAACTACGGCCCCCACCAGGCGGGGGAGAAGTTCATCCCCACCGTCATCCGCCATGCCCTCAAGGGCGAGCCCGTCCCCATCTATGCCGCGGGGAAGAACAAGCGGGATTGGCTCTACGTCACCGACCACTGCGACGCGCTGGAGATGGTCCTCCGCCTCCCCAACGGCTCCGATTCCGTCTATCACGTCTCCGCCAATGAGGAGCGCCGGAACCGGGACGTGGCGGCAATGGTCCTTACAATCCTGGGCAAGCCCGAGAGCCTGCTCACGTCCGTCCCCGACCGCCCCGGCCATGATTGGCGTTACGCGCTGGATTCCACGCCGTTGCGGAAACTGGGGTGGAAGCCGTCCGTGGCTTTTGAAGAGGGACTGAAGAAGACGGTGGAGTGGTATCGGGATCGAATGACCAAGCACCAAGCACCAATGGCCAATCATCAAACGAAATAACCAGAGCATTGGTCATTGGGTATTGGTCATTCTTACTCCTCTTCCTATGAAAATCATCCTCGCTACCGGCGTGTATCCCCCCACCATCGGCGGCCCCGCCACGTACGTGAAGAACATCGCGCGGCGTCTCATGGAGATGGACGAGCAGGTGACGGTGGTCGCCTACGCGCCGCGCGGCCCCGTGGAGGAAGTTCCTTGGAAGGTGGTCACGGTTTCCCGCCGCGGCCCCCTGCTCCGCTGGTGGCGCTTCGCCCGCGCGCTCAAACGGGAGGCGAAGGACGCGGACATCGTGTACGGCTTCTCCGCGGTGAGCGTGGGGGTGCCTCTCATGATGGCGCGGCTCAAGAAGCCCAAGAAGATCTTGCGGCTGGGAGGCGATTTCCTGTGGGAGCGGTACACGGACCTGCGCGGCAAGAAGACGCTGAGCCAGTGGTACGCGGCGCGTCCGCCCGCCATGGCCATCCTGGGGCGCATCCTGCGGAGCTTCGACCACGTGGTCTTCTCCACCTGGTTCCAGGAACAACTCTACAAGCGCGTCTATCCCCGTCTGCCGCGCCACTCGGTGATCGAGAACGCGCTGCCCCACGGGGAACTGCTGCTCCATGTGCGGCATGAGCCGTTCCGCCTCCTCTTCCTCGGGCGCTTCGTGCGGTTCAAGAACCTCCGCCCCCTCCTCCGCGCCGTCGCCAACCTGCCGCATGTCACGCTCACGTTGCAGGGGGAGGGCCCGGCCTCGCGCGAGCTCTCGCAGCTGGCGCAGAAGCTGCGCCTCAAGGGGCGCCTCACGTTCCTGCCCCCGGTGCACGGGGAGGAGAAGGAGAAGACGCTGCGCGAGCATGACCTCCTCATCATCCCGTCCCTCACGGAGATCAGCCCGCATGCCGCGCTGGAGGCGCGCTCGCACGGCCTCCCCGTCCTCCTCACCGCGGAAACGGGGCTGGGGGACGAGCTGCGCGATGGCATGATTGTCGCCCCGCTCCGTACCACGGAAGAAATCACCCGCGCCGTGCTGGAGGCGGAGCACCATTACGAGGTCATCGCCCAGAAATCGGCTTCTCCGTTCCAGAAGCGCTCGTGGGAAGATGTAGCAAGGGAGCATCGGGCGTTGTTCCAAGCGTTACTATGAAACTCTTGATGATTTCCGGCGATCGTTCGCTTTCCCAAGGGAAGAAGAGCGCGTTCTGGTACACGTTGGAGATCCTGCGCGAGCACTTCGAGCGCATCGACGTCATCTGCCCACACGCCGCCGCCCGCCCCGTCACCCTTGCGCCGTTCCCCCACACGTTCCTCCACCCCTCGCCCTGGCCGCTACCCCTGCAGCCGCGGTGGATTGTACGGAAGGGGCGCGAGCTCGCCGGCCTCTACGGGCATGACGCCATGACGGTGCATGAGTATCCCCCCTTCTATAACGGGCTCGGCGCGCTGCGGCTCCACCGCGCCACGGACGTGCCGTATGCGCTGGAGGTCCACCACGTCGTCGGGTATCCCAGGCCTTCCTCCCCCGCCGAGTGGGCTGGCCGCTTTCTCTCGCGCCTCTTCCTCCCGCTCGAGGCGCGCTCGGCCGCCGCCGTGCGCGTGGTGAGCGGGGAAGCGCGCAGCCTCCTCCATCGGTGGGGGGTGCCGCGGGAGAAGCTCCGCCTCGTCCCCTCCTTCTACATCGAGACCTCGCTCTGGCGGCCGGACCCGCGCGTCACCAAGCGCTACGACCTGGCCTTCTGCGGGCGCCTGGTGGCGAACAAGGGCTTGGTGGAACTCCTCCGTGCCCTCCGTTCGCTGCCGGGCGTCTCCCTTCTCGTGGTGGGGGACGGCCCCCTGCGCGCTGACTGCGAGCGTCGCGTCCGGGCGTGGGGACTCTCCGCCCGGGTGACGTTCGCCGGGTGGCTGCCTGCGCAGGAGGATGTGGCGCGCGCGCTGCAATCGGCGCGGGTCTTCGTCATGAATTCCCGCAGCGAGGGGGGGCCGCGCGTGGCGTTGGAAGCGATGGCCGCGGGGCTTCCCGTGATTGCGACGCGCGTGGGGGTGATGCCGGACGTGATCCGCGATGGCGAGAGCGGGAGCCTCATTGCGATGGAAGCGTCGTCTCTCACAGATGCCATCCGGCTTCTCCTCAAAGACCCCTCCCTCTGCGGGAGACTGGGAGAGGAGGCGGCAAAGGTTGGACGGACGTTTGAAAGGAGGGCGGCGTTGGAAAGGTATGCGGCATTCCTCCAGTCCCTCACCCCCCGACCCCCTCTCCCCCAGGAAGAGGGGGAGGCACGCTATTCCGAACGATGAACCTCCTCATCATCACGCAGCGGGTGGACCGGCAGGATCCCATCCTGGGGTTCTTCCACCGGTGGATCGAGGAGTTCGCGCTGCACTGCAAGCAGATCACCGTCATCGGGCAGGCGACGGGCGATTACCATTTTCCGCCGAATGTCCGGATCCTCTCGCTCCGGAAGGAACGGGGCGCGTCGAAGATGTCGCAGATCATCCGCTTCCTCTCCCTCCTCTGGAAACACCGCAGGGCGTACGACGCGGTGTTCGTCCACATGACGCCCATTTGGGTGGTGATCGGCTGGCCGCTCTTCCCCCTCCTCCGCAAGCCCGTGTACCTGTGGTACGAAATCCGCCGGGGCGGATGGGTCCTGCGCTGCGCGCTGCGACACGTCCGCAGAGTCTTCAGCGCGACGGCGTACGGCCTCCCCTTCCCCTCCCCCAAGAATGTCGTCACGGGGCACGGCATCGATACCCGGACGTTCTCGCCCGGCCTTCCCGCCGAGCGGGACCCGCACCTCCTCGTCACGGTAGGGCGCCTGACGCGCATCAAGCGGCACGAGCTCTTCCTCCAACTCCTCGCCGCCCTCCCCCCTCCCTACCGCCTCTCCATCGCCGGCGGCGTCATCACGGCGGAAGATGAACGGTACCGGACGGAGCTGGAAGCGTTCATCGCCGCCCACAATCTGCAAGACCGCACCACGATCACTTTCCTCACGCATGCGGAGCTCCTCCCCCTGCTCCGCCGAGCGGGACTGTACCTCCATGCGGGGGGCGGGGGGTTGGATAAGGCGCTGCTGGAGGCGATGGCGTGCGGATGTCCCGTGGTATCGGCATCCGAAGCCTCCTGCCCCTTCCTCCCCGAGGAGTGCCGGGCCACGCACGAGAACTTCGGGGAGAAAGTCCGGGCAATGCTCGATCTTCTTCAGGGGGAGAAGGAAGCGCTGGGGAAGGTACTGAGGCAGGAAGTCCTCGCGCACCATAATCTTGTGAGGCTAGTGGGGAGGTTGGTGGAGGAGATGAGGGATGATCAACGAAGTACCAAGCACCAATAACCAATGACCAATAGGATTCTTGAGTTTTGGTACTTGGTACTTGGTACTTGATGCTGTATTCTGCGCGTTCCTCCGTGACGCCACCGCCCCAACCAGCTACTCTAGCCGCCATGGATCGCCTCCGGCTCTCCATCGTCGTGCCCGTCTACAATGAGGAGAAGACCTTGCCCGTGATCATGGAGAGATTGCAGAAGGCATGCGGGTTCGCGCAAGTCATCTACGTGGATGACGGCTCGCGGGATCGCTCACTCCAGATTCTCCGTGAGCGCGCGCTGCCGCGGGACACGGTCCTGAGCAAACCCAACGGCGGCAAAGGGTCCGCCGTGCGCATGGGGTACGGGCACGCCGTGGGCCGCTACACCATCGTGCAGGACGCGGACCTGGAGTACAGCCCAGAGGAGATCCCTCTCATGCTCTCGTACGCCGAGGCACGGAACCTGCCGGCCGTGTTCGGCTCCCGCCGGCTGAAGCAGCAGAAGCAGTTCGTGCACCTCCTCTTCTTCATCGGGGGGTCCCTGCTCACGTACGCGTGCAATGTTCTGTACCGCACGCGCCTCACCGACCAGCCGACGTGCTACAAGATGGTGCAGACCGACCTCCTCAAGATGATCCCGCTGCGGGAGAACGACTTCCGTTTCGATCCCGAGCTCACCGCGCTCCTCGCGCGTTTCGAGGTGCCCATTGCGGAGTACCCCATTTCGTACGCGCCCCGTACCATCGAGGAGGGGAAGAAGATCAGCTGGAAGGATTGGTTCCGTTGGATGTGGGTCTTCCTGAAGATCCGCATCTCCGTCCTCCATCCCATCCCCGATGATGCTTCCGTCTCCGTCATGGAAAGGGCGTGAGGTACCCCTC
This sequence comes from uncultured Candidatus Peribacteria bacterium, assembly GCA_964358505.1. Taxonomy (GTDB): domain Bacteria; phylum Patescibacteriota; class Gracilibacteria; order Peribacterales; family Peribacteraceae; genus CAIKAD01. The sequence continues at coordinate 72,819 of CAYHOS010000001.1, read as the reverse complement.
CTGCTCGCCGGCCTCTGTGTTCTCCTGGCGTTCCTGGTCCTTCCGGGATTCCGCTATCCGCTCGTCAGTGACAGCGCCATATACGCGCTGACGGGGGAGAGCGTGTGGAAGACGGGAACGTACGCGCTCTTCGGCGTACCCTACGCCACCCATCTTCCCCTTCATGCCATTCTCTCTTACCCCTTCGCAGCAGTGCTCGGCTACGGCGCGGGGATGAAGACCGCCGCCCTCTTCATGGGATGGGGAGGGCTACTGGCGACCTACGCGCTGCTCGCGAAGCCGTTCGGACGAACGACGGCTTTGGCCGCATCGGCCTTCCTGACCCTCCACCACGGTTTCGTGTACGAGATCATGGTGGCTTCCTCTGATATCACTTTCCTCTTCCTCTTCCTCCTCTCCCTTGCGGCTTTCCAGCGCGCCGCCGCCGATGCAAGGCTCTATCTTGCCGCCGGCCTGCTTGCGGGGCTCGCTTCCCTCACGCGCTACAACGGCGCCCCGCTCTTCCCCCTGTTTCTCTTCGTCATCCTCTTCCGCGGGCGCCATCGCCGGAGCCCTTGGTTCTGGTGGGGGATGGCCGCCGGCGGCTTCCTGTTCTCCCTCTGGTTCCTGCGCAACGCCCTCACGTTCGGCAATCCCCTCCATAGCGGATACTTCGCCCTCTGGCCTGCGGATGATCCCCTGGGCGCGCGGCTCGTAACCAATGCCCTCTACTACGCCAATCCCCTCCATAACATCCTCTTCCTCTTCCCCTTTGCCCTCCTGGGGCTCTGGAAGGAGGGGCGGAAACAGTGGTTCCTCGTGTTCTCCATGCTGGCGGGATGGGCACTCACTTCCTTCTGGTGGACGCTCGGCACCCGTTTCGCCCTGCCCGGATACCCCATTCTCTTCGGTTTTGCGGCCTTCGGCTTGATCATCGCGGCCCGCGCCTTGCGTCCGGAATTCCTGCGTATCCCGTTCGTCGCGGTCATCGTGTGTGGACAGCTGCTCGGCCTCGGTGTCTATGCGTACGGATCCTTCAATGCTTGGTTCGACCGGACCATCGGCCTCATCCCCCCCGACCTCCATCTCACAACCGAAGGATTCCACGCCTGGGATCTGGCGCGGAACGAACTCAACCGCATCGCCGAACCGGGGAGCAGGGTCCTCGTCCAGCCGGATCTCCATGCTGCGACGTGGCGCACGGGCGTCTTCCGTCCCGACATGCGTGTGACTTCCGATGCCGGCGCGTCCTGCCCCCTCTATGCCATCACGCCGTCGCCGCCTGCGGGTGCGGCAATCCTCTTCCGGACGGATGCCGTTCCCGTCACGTTCCTGGCGCGTCTTCCATGCGTTCCCCCGTTGCCCACAGATTGAGGCCGGCCTCGAACGATCCCCGGCGCACCCTCCCAAATCCTGCGCCCTCGAGGAGGCGGCGGAGCCCTCTTCCGCTGAGGAGTTCGTGGTGTTCCTCGATCTCCTCGTGGCTGACGAAACCCGTCCTGCTCAGGAACTGCAGGATGAAGACGGTCCAAGCGGCGGGGGTCGTGAGAACCACGCGTCCGCCCGGCTTGAGGACGCGGCGGGCGTCCTGCAACAGGCGCGCGCGCCTCTCCGGCGGGATATGCTCGATGACCGCCAGCATCGTCACGGCATCCGCGCTGCAATCCGCCAGGGGGAGGGCTGCGTCGGCCTCGAGGTCATGATGGATCATCTCGACGCCTTGCGTCCGGAGCGCTTCCACCATCGCGGGGGACGTCACGCGGTCCAGGCCGATGTTCCTCCGGAACGGCGCAGAGAGGAGGAAGAGCGGGTGGGAGCCGCAACCAATGTCCACGACGCAACCGTCCCGGGGCGCGGGAGGGAGGAGGCGGCCCGCCATCAGCGCACGCCGGCGCGCAAGGAAGCCTTCGAGCAGTCCTGTCCCTCGGGTGGCGCGTGGCTGGATCATAGGGAGAAGGGGGACAGGGGGCGGGGAAACATGTCGTTCTACAGGGCATGACGCAGGCGTTCACTCGCTTCATCCACCCAACGGTACGAATGGCCTTCCCGCAGGAGCGGCTCGTGCTCCCGGCGGATCTTCTCCAGCGAGGAGCGCGAGGGGAGCGAGCGGAGGGGGTACGGCCTTCCCTTGAGGCGCTCGTAGCATTCCTGGACGCTGGTGATGGCCAGGAGTCCCGCGAGAACCCCATAGAGCACGTTCCCCATCCACCGGTCTTTGGACGGAGTGAGCAGGTAGTCTTCCATCTGTTCCGGCCTGTGGAAGTACCAGAGGAGCATCACTGCGCCGCTCATGCTGCTGAAACCCGTGACGTACTTCTCGCGTTCCACCTCCGGCACGATGGCGCAGCGGTAGCCCTTGCGGAGGAGGATCTCGTTCGCCTTGTCCCCCGTGTCGTACCGACGCTCCTTCTTGCCGATGTGTGAGGGGTGGGTGTTGCCGTCCACGGGCTTGAGGGAGAGGCGTTCCCTCTCCACGACAATCTCCCTGTTGAAGGCGATGGAGTAACTGCTGCTCACGGGGTATGGCTTCCCGTCGATCTCGAAGTGCCACCATTCCCTGGGGCGGAAGCTCACGCTCGCCGTGCCGGGGACGCCCAGTTCCCGTTCCACGATGTCCGCGGCTTCCGGGCGGATGATGAACATGTCATCGTCGCAGATCCATCCGATGCGGCGGTGGCGCGCGATGCGGTAGAGGAACTCGTCGCTCTTCGTGGCGGCGTAGAGGTTGAGGTACTTCTGCACGCGCGCCCCCGGGAATGCCGCGGGGTCGAGCCTTCCCGAGCAATCGAAAATCACCGTGTCCACGCGGTTCCCCAGGTTCTTCCTCACCAGGTGGTGCCACACGGTCATCATGGGCGGCAGGATGTTCATGGTGAAGAGCGCGGGCTTTTCACCGGGAGGGAGGGGGCTGCGCGTGAGGTGGTACCCCAAGGTGGGCAACCCCGTGCGGAAGGCGCTGAGCACCGAGAAGCGCTTGAAGACGTACTGGAGGAGCTGGGAATAATCCACGGCAGTACCATGGTAGCGATTCGTTGGGCGAAGCACCAAGTCCCCGGTGAAATCCCAAGGACCAAGCACCAAGCACCAATCTGTTCATCGTATTGGTTCTTGGCGCTTGGGATTTGGTGCTGTAGCTCGTACACTCTTTCCATGAGTCTGCGCTGGGGCATCATCCTCGGGGCGTGCATGCTCGTCCTTGCCGCGCTCATGCAGGCGCCGCAGGCGCTGCGCATGCGCGACCAACGGTACCGCGGCATCCCGGCCCACCTCAATACCGACGAGTACAACTACCTCCCGCGTGTGCAGGAGGCTCTTTCGGGGCGTCCCGGGCAGGCGGCGGAGGCGGTGCTGGGGGATCCTTCGCCGCTCCCCCTGCAGCCCGCTCTCCTGGAGGCAGCATGGGGCGTGCTCTTCTCCCGGACCGGGTGGCGCGCGGCGGCAGTCATGCAGCTGGCAGACGCCATCGTCCCCCCGCTCCTCTTCCTCGCCCTCTGGCTCCTCTTCGTCTCCTTCGGCTTCACGCGTGGACAGGCGCTCGCTGGCACGCTCCTCTTCACCGCGCTCAACCTGTTCGGGCTCAACCGTCCCATCCATCAGAGGGACAGCTTCCTCCTCGTCGTCCTCGCCCTTCTATTCCTCACGCGGGCGTGGAGGAGATCTGATGGCAGGGACGCCCCACCCTTCGGTTTCGCTCAGGGTAAACCGGGGCGTCCTACCAATGGGGTGATATACAGCGCTGTGGGTGGCACCGTGCTCGGCTTGCTGGTGGGGATCTACTTCTGGAGCTGGACGTACGCATGGGCGTGGTGGGGGTTGTTCCTCCTCTGGGAAGGGGGGGAGTGGCTGCTGAAGGACCGGCGCGGGTGGAGATCGTCCTCCCGGGTCCTGTTAGCCGCAGGCGGCGTTATCGGGGTGATCGTTGCGTTCCCCTTCCTCCGGCAGACGGTGCAGATGGCACAGCACCCGCTCTACGAGGTTCTGCGGTTCCGCAGCGGCCTCTACTCCTCGCGTCTCCCCGAATCGTGGATCCGCAGCACGCTCTTCCTCGGCATGTCCGCAGGGCTCCTGGGGGCTCTGTGGAAGCGCGGAACAGAACGGCGTCATTTCCTTCCGGCTCTCCTCGCGGTGATCGCGGCCTTCGTCGTCCTCAACCAGCAGGTGATGCACGGCAAGGTGCTCTTCTTCTCCTCCCATTACCTCTTCCCCCTCATCTTCGCGGGGGTCACCTGCTTCCTGCTGAGCGGCGTCCTTTTCTTACAAATCCGGCGGTTACAACCGCCGGTTCACATCCTGTCCACTCTCCGGCGGCTGAAGCCACCGGTTACCTGGCTGCTTCTTTCTTTCTGCTCTTCCATGATCTTCCTCGCCGGCATCGCGTGGGACGGGCGCTACATCTTCCACCAGTGGCGGGTGACGGAGGGGAATTTTTCGGAGCAGTACCTGGCCGATCTCCTTCCCGTCCTCGAACGGCTCCCACGTTCCCGCATCCTCTCCGATCAGCAATCCTCCCTCTTCGTCGCGGGGCACACCCGCCACGACGTGCTCTACTCCTTCTACCTCAAGAACGTGATGATCAGCGATGAGGAGTTTGCCGAACGCTCCTGCATGACGCGCCTTCTCCAACAGCCCGAAACCCGCAGCCTGGGACAGGTCGGGCTCCTCCACCAGGAGATGTTCGGCCGTGACCCGACCCTGAGGGAGAAGGACATCGCGTTCCTCACGCGAATCTGCGGGCGGCTGGACCGGGATCCTGCCGCGGCGATCGAGCAGTACGGCGTGCAGTACATTCTGTGGAACAAGGCATGGGCGCCCCAGTGGAATCTCTCCCGCGCCCAGGTCCCCCTGGAACAAGTCGCGGAGGGGGGGGTGGAGGGGAAGAGGTGGGAGTTGTGGTCCCTCGTCGGGCTCGGGATGACAACCGACGCGCCTACGACAGCCACTTCAGGATCCTGATCACCCCCATCTTCGCCGCCTGCTTGTGGGCGCTCACGTTCGTACGGCCTTCGATCTCCTTGCGGTGATCATGGAAGTAGCGGTAGGACCTGGCGAGCATGTCCTCGTTCTTCAGCGTCGGCTTCCACCCCAACTTCCCCTTGATCTTCGCCGTGTCGAACACGAAGTCCTCTGCGATCATCTTGTACTGGTAGGGGCCGAGCGGCGAGAGCCCGAGGGCGTACGCGAGCTTCATGAGCGGGATGGCGATCCATCGCGGGAAGGAGGCAACTCTGGCGCCTGTCCCCGCTTGGTGAATCACGTACTCGTACACTTCCCTGAAGGTCTTCACGTCGTCGGAGCCGATGTTGAATACGTCCGAGTGTCCATAGTCCACGGCGCGCAGGCAGGCGTCGATGAGATCCTGCGCGTAAATGAATTGGTAGCGGTTCCTGCCTCCCCCCACCACCCACACCTTCCGCCCTTCGTCGATGAACGCGAAGAGGATGGCGAGCAGCCCCAGCCTTCCCTCATCCACAATCGTGGGGCAGCGGATGGTTACCGCGTTGAAGTCGCCCGCGTATTCCCGCAGGATCTTCTCCCCTTCCCACTTGGACCTGCCGTAGATCTCCACGGGCTTGGGCTCGTCCTCCTCGCGCACCGACCGTCCCATGCCGTGCCCCCACAGGCAGTTGCTGGAAGTGTAGACCAGGGAGGGGATGCGGAACTTCTTTGTCATCTCCGCCACGTTCCTCGTCCCGTCCACGTTGGAGGTCCAGAGGAAGTTCCTGTCCTTCACCGCGTGGGCGAGGATGGAGGCGAGGTGGAAGACCGCGTGGAACGGCCGAAGGTCCTGTTGCATACCCCGAGCGGAGCCGAGGGGAGCGGAGCCGAAGGAGCCCTGCGCGAACGTCCGCTCGAGCGCGGGCAGGTCGCGGATGTCCCCTTTGACAGCGGTGAGGTTGGGGTGCGAGAGGACATGGTCCTCCAGGTCGATGCTCACGCAGCGCCAGCCGTCCTTGAGCAGCCGTTTGAGGAGGAGTTCGCCGAAGAAGCCCGCGCCTCCGGTGATGAGGGCACTCCTCATGCCCTCACCCCTAGCCCCTCTCCCGTCCGCCCCACCGTTCCGCCCTCCCGGGAGAGGGGAATGTATGCTGTTCTGTGGTTGTGGGACTGCGGGGCGGTTTTCAAATGGAGGTTGCATGGTGGGTGGGGGGCTCGGGGTCCAACTTCTGGAGGAGAAAGGCGCTCTGTCCGTCGGTCTCGGTTCCGTGGCTCCGGCGCGTGATCTGCAAACCCGCTCCGCGGACGAGTCCCGCTAAGAAACCGGCCTCGAAGCGTACGCAGTGCAGCGCGCCCTTCCATGGCATGTTCCCGTACCCCGCGGGATTTTCCTCCACGGGCGGCACCCCTTCCTCCACGAACGCGGTGAGGAACACCGATCCGCCGGGCGCGAGCAGCCGCGCGTACTCGCGGAGGTACTTCCGCACGTCTTCCGCGCCCATGTGCGAGAATACCGAGTAGAGGTAGATGATATCGAAGGAGGAGTCCGCGAAGGGCAGCCGGAAGCGGTCATCCATGGATGCGCCCGAGGGGTTGTAGCGGGCATTCCGCACGTTGATGTGCAGGAACTGGAACGCGGGGTGTGCGGGGGTGATGTGCTTCCTGCACCAGCGGATGGGCGTCTTGGAGACATCCACACCCCGGTAGGCGGCGATGTCTCCCACGACGCTCAGGATGCCGATGGGGAGCCGTCCCGGCCCGCAGCCGATATCGAGGAGGCGGGAATCCCGCGTGAGCCCGCATTGCTCCCGGAGGCGCGCTGCTTCCGCCTGGCCGGAACGGAGGAACGCCTCATTGCTCCGGAAGTGCGCGCCGCCGAAGCGGAGGCGCGGGGCGGGGAGCGTCCGACCCCCGAAGGAAACGGTTTCCGGCGACAGGATGTTCAAGATGCCCCGTGCAAGGGGGGTGAGGAGAGGCATGAGGGTAGTGTACCATTGTTCCTGCCATGCAGTTCACGGGGGAATGCTACGTGCCGGGACGGACCTCCGATCGCATCCGCGAGGATACGGTTGCGCGGTACCGCTTCGCGCAGGCGTTTGTGCCGGGGAAGGATGTACTCGACATCGCCTGCGCCACGGGCACGGGGACGCTGTCCCTGCGGGAGGCCGGTGCCCGCACCGTGGTTGGCGTGGATGTGTCCGAGGAAGGCCTGGCCTACGCGCGCGAGCATTGTTTCGCGCCGGGCGTGCAGTACCGGAAGGGCGATCTTCAGGAGCTGGGCGACGAGTCCGCCTATGACGTCATCGCGTGCTTCGAAACGATCGAGCACGTTCCCCGTTACCGGGAGGCGCTCTTCCGCCTCCATCGGGCGCTGCGGCCGGGGGGCGTCCTCCTCCTCTCCACGCCGCACAGGCGCATGACTTCCCCTTCGGCGCGTTTGCTCTCGGATCCTCCCCTCAACCCCTTCCACACGCAGGAGTTCACGCCGGAGGAGATGCGCAGCCTCCTCCGCGGGAGCGGCTTCCATCCCGATGGCCTCTCCCTCTTCGGGCAACGCCAGCAGCTCTTCATTCCTTCAAGGCCCCTGCGGTACCTGTACAAGAGGTTCTATGACCCCGACCACCGCAAGAGCGCGGCCTTCGAGCCTCTCAAGCCGTTCCTCTGCCCGCGGGATTTCCTCTTCGTCGCGCGCCGCCGGTCCCTTCCGTGAAGCGTTTCCCCGCAACCGCATGCTCAAGGTCTTCATCAAGCTCCTGCCCCCGCACCCGTACATCCCCCTGCTGTATCCCAACCTGGGGAAGCAGGAACGGAAATCCATCCTCTTCCTCAACAATGCGTTCGCGAACCTCACGGATCCCCTCGTGCAGGTTGTGGAACATCCCCGCGACGCGGATTACTTCCTCCTCCCGCACAACTACTCCGGTGTCCGGAGGGAGAAGGAGTACCTGGATGGCTTCGCCCGTCTGGCGCGGAAGCATGGGAAGAAGACGATCATCATCGCGCACGGCGATTCCAGCGCGCCCATCCCCTTCCCCGATGCCGTCGTCTTCCGCACGTCGCAGTACGCGTACGAGGAGCGTCCCAACGAGATCACCATGCCGGCGTACGCGGAGGATCTGCTCGGGGATCGCGCGCCCACCTTCCGCACGGTGCGCCCCGAACCGCCGGCGGTGGGGTTCTGCGGCTGGACGGAGTACAAGAACTTCAAGAACCGCGCGGGGACGCTGGCGCGCAACGCGTGGGTCACCGCGCGCAGCACCCTCACGCGGCGCCCGGAAACGCTGGCGGAGACCAAGGGCATCACCCTGCGCAGGCGCGCGCTGGCCGCCTTGGAGCGCAGCGGGGCCGTGCGCCCCCACGTCATGCGGCGGGGGAGCTACTCCGGCCATGCGAGCACCATCACGCTGGATCCGGCGCGTGCGCGCAGGGAGTACGTGGACAACATGCTGCAGTCGGATTTCAGCCTGGTGGTGAAGGGTGACGGCAACTACTCGTACCGTTTCTACGAAACCCTCAGCCTCGGGCGCGTGCCGCTCTTCCTCAATACGGCGTGCCGCCTGCCGATCGCGGACGCCATCGATTACGGCGCATTCGTCGTCTTCGCGGAGCTTGCGCAGATCGACCGCTTGGCGGAGATCGCCGCGGAGCGGTACCGCCGGTTCACCCCCGAGGAATTCCTGCACATGCAGCGGCGCGCGCGCGAGGTGTTCGAGAAGTACCTGAGGGTCGATTCCTTCTTCCGCTACGCCGTCGGCCATCTCCTTTAAGGAGGCTGTGCCGCCATTCATCACATCCTCCGTGCCCACATCCCCAGGAACTGCTTCTGGAGCCCCGTGAGGGTGGCAGGGGCCATCGCGCGCTCCGCGGCAACGAGACCGTCCTGCAGGGGGAGTTCCTGATGGCGGGGCCACGATCGGTCGCGACCGACGTGGCGGGGGAAGTTCAGGCGGTTGCGGGAGTAGACGATCCCCTCGTATCCCGCTTCCCGCAGGATGCGGAAGGTGGCCGCGTCGCAATCCCCGGCATTGCCGAACGGCAGGGAGAAGACGCGCGAGCAGCGGAAGCCCCACTCCTCGAGGAGGCGTTGGTTCCCGAGAATTTCCTCCCGCTGCTCCTCCTCGCTCAGCGAGGAGAGGACGTAGTGGTGCAGCGTGTGGTTCCCGTAGGTGACGAGGGAATCTTTGGGGAGGTCCTGCGGGCTGACGTGTCCCGTCGGTGGCAAGGGATCCAGCCCCCGTTCCCTCCAGAAGCGGTCCAGGGCTTGCGCCAATGTCCGGCTGTTGACCGCGCCCGTCTTGCTCATGCGGTAGAAGTTCCGGGCGGTGAGCCCTTCTGTACGGCCGGGAGTGGTCCGATAGGAACGCAAGAAATCCTCCGCCAGGTCCTGTTGGAGGAGCGCCCTCACCCTGTCACGCCAGGGCGTGTTCTCCCGGAGGGAAGAACCATTGAGGAAGACGGTGCACGGCATCTGCAGTTCCCGCAGGATGGGCAGGGCTTCCCGGAACACCGAGGGGTGGCCGTCATCGAACGTGACCGCCGCCTTGCCCGGCTGCGGACTTTCGAAGAACGCGTCGAGGCTTACGATGTCGAAGAAGCCCCGCATCCAGAGGAGCTGCCGGCGGAGAATGTCCGGGGCTACATTGTGGAGTCCCCCGAGGGCCGCCTCGGACTCCGCGCGGGTGGTGGCATGGTAGAGGAGGATGGGCGCCGCCCGGCGGCCCAGGAGCCGGTGAAGGAGGGGGAGGAACACGGTGGTATCAGATGTACACCAAAAACTTGTACAGGAAGAAATTCCACGAAACCGTGAGGCCGATGCCGAGGATCTTCGCGACAGTCTTGTCCTCCCCCATCACGTCCACCACCAGCCAGATGACGGCGATCTGCGCGAGGCTGTTCCACACCTGCAGGAGCATATACCGCACGAACTGCATCGCGGTCATCTTCCGCTCCCGGAACACGATGAACTTATGGAGGAAGAAGGCGCTGAGCAGGCCCGTGACGTTGCCCGAGGGGGAGGCGATGAACTTGTCCACGCCCAGCTGCACCAGGACCACGTAGGTGGAAAGGTCGATGAACGCCGCCAACCCCCCGCTGAAGAGGTAGCGGGCGAATTGGATGAGGAAGGATTGATGGGTGCGGGCGAGGGAGAGAAGGCGACGCATAGCGTGGAACGGTATGGGGAAGGTTTGGGTAGGGACGCGGCATGCTGCGTCCGTACGACGTCCGGTCATGATGAGAATAATGGAAGAATGATCATCCGTCATTCGTTCAGGGGGCTACGGCATGCCGCGCCATCCCGAGGATCGCCCGAGCGATCGTGGCAGGATCACCGGGGGGACAGAGGATCACGCCGGGGTGGTCCTGATACTTCTCGCGGATGGCGGGGGAATCCTGCGTGAGGACGGGGACGCCGCAGGCTACGGCATCCACCACTTTGTGGGGGATGACACGCGCGGCCTTGTCCGTGGTTCCGAAGATCCCCAGTGCCAGGTCGGCGTTGCGGAGCAAGCGGGCGAGCTCCTCCAGCGGCGTGAATGGCACGAACGTCACGTTGGGGAGCTTGAGCGCGTCGGCCAGGCCGCGCATTCCGGCGGCTTGCTGCCCTCCTCCCACCAGGGTGAAATGCACGCGGCTCTCAGCCTTGGCCACGATGTCCGCCGCGTGCAGGATATGCGCCACCCCCTGGAGGGGGATGTAGGTCCCGTAGAAGAAGACTTCGAACGTCGGGCGCGGGACGGTCCGCGGCTCGCGCGGCGTGAAGAGATCCGTGCGTGTTTCCAGGTAGATCACCGCGACGCGTTCGGGGCGCAAACGGAAGCGCCGCAGAAAGAACCGGCGGTGGGCTTCGGTATCCACGAAGACGCGGTCGGCCAGGGAGCAGCTCACGGTGTCCACGACGTAGAGGAACCACGCGTACGGGTGCCGCCATGTGATGAGCCGCCGGTCGTCCACGATGCTGTCCGAGAGCGCAATGAAGGCATCGAAGAGGAGCTGTTTCCTGGGGAAGCGCGTGAGGAGCCATGCGAAGGGCATGAGGTACTGGCCGGGGAAGGTGACGCACACGGCGTCCGTCCCCCTGCGGAGTCCCTTCCACTGCCGGCGGAGGTCCCAAAGCTTCCTCAGGAATCCCTTCTCCCCCGTCCGGCACTCACGCACGGCCCATCCCTCCCTCTCGAAATGCCGGCGTACCGTCCAGGTGCGCGGGGAATGGGGGTCGTCGTAGCCGAAGAGGACGAGGGTCTTCTCCAATCCGCTACACTATACCCGCATGCGCATCCTCTACCTCAACCACGCGCGGTTCCCTTCCGAAAAGGCGCACAGCCGCCAGATGGCGGAAGTGTGTTCAGCCGTGGTGCGTTCGGGTCATGACGTCACCATGGTGGTCCCCACGGTGGGGAAGGACGTGCCGCTGGACCCCCGCGCGGCCTTCGGCGTCTCGCCGTCGTTCCCCGTCGAGCGGCTGCGCCACTTTGATCCCTGGACCACGCCCCTTATCCCCGGCTTCCTCAAGACACTCGTGGGGACATGGTTCTTCAACCGCGCGCTCCGCGCGTACCTCCGTGCACATCCGGCAGACCTCCTCTACCTCCGCTCGCCCCTCCTCCTTCCTACCGCGGTCAACGCGGGCGCCCCCGTCCTTCTGGAGCTCCATTCGCTCCCGCGTTGGCGAAGGCAGAACTTCGTCCGCCTCTGCAACCGTTGCAGGCGCGTAGCCTGCCTCACCTCGCCCATGCGTGACCTGCTCGTCTCCCGGGGCGTTGATGCGTCACGCGTGGCGGTGGAAGGCGATGCGGCGGATCCCGCGCGATTCCGGAACCTTCCGGCGGCCGCCGATGCCCGCACGCGCTTCGGCATCCCTGAGGGCCGCACGGTGGTGGGGTACGTGGGGCGCTTGAAGACGATGGAGGAGGAGAAGGGCATCGCCGTGCTGCTCCAAGCGCTCGCGCGGCTGAAGGAGCAGCAGACGTGGTTCGGCTTCATCGTGGGGGGGCCGGAGGGAGACCGTCGCATCTACGAAAATCGCGCGCGGCAATTGGGGCTGACGGGGGAGGACGTCCGCTTCACGGGCCACGTCCCTCCCGCGGATGTTCCGGCCGCCCTTGCCGCGTGCGACATCCTCGCCATGCCGTTCCCCGATATTCCCCACTACCGCCTGTACATGTCCCCGCTCAAGATGTTCGAGTACATGGCGGCGGGGCGTCCCATCGTCACTTCCGACCTCCCCGCGGTGCGTGACGTGCTGGACGAATCCTCCGCGTTCTTCTGCCGTCCCGGAGACGCGGAGGACCTCGCGCGCACCCTGGAGGACGTCCGGCAGCATCCCGAAGAGGCGCAGCGGCGGGCAGTGGAAGCGCGTGGGCGCGTGCAGGAGCACACGTGGGAGAAGCGGATGGGGAGGATCCTTGCCCTTCCGTAACGCCATCACTGCCGGTGCCGCACCACGGTTTCCGCGAGGAGTCCGAAGAGCCCGATTTGCAACCCTGATACAAGGAGGAGGACGCCCGAGTCGGAGACGTTCTGTTCCATGACGAGGGTGGAGACGGTATGCGCGAGACCGCCCAGGAAGAGGAGAGAGGCAGGCCAGATGAAGAATTTAAGAGGACGGAAGAGCGTGACCATCCGCACGACGAGCGACAGGAAGTTGAGGAAATTGGCGATGCCGTTGAAGCCGGAGGAGAGCGAGCTCTTCCCCTCGCGCTTGCCGTAATCGATGGGTATCCAGCGGACGAGCTCGTCGTTGGTGAGGGCGGCGAGGGTAATGGTGATGGTAAAGGAGAAGCGTTGCGGATAGAGGTGCATGTATCGTTCCGCCAGTTCCCTGCGGAAGATACGCATTCCCGAGTTGAGGTCCGGGATCCTCATGCCCGTGAGGAGGCGCGCGAGACTGTTCACGATCATTTTCGCTGGCTTGCGGATGAGCGGGATCGCCGCACCCTTCTTGGTGCGCGCTCCCACCACCATGTCCGCCTCCGTGCTGTGCAGTTCCGTGAGGAGAGCCGGGAACATGTCGACCGGGTAGGTGCCGTCGGCGTCCGTCATGCCGATGAGCTCTCCTTGGGCATGGCGGATCCCCAGCTTGAGCGATGCGCCGTACCCGCGGTTGCGCTGGTGGGAGAGAACGCGTAATTGCGGAATATCGGTAATACTGCGAAGGATGTCGGCCGTCCGGTCCGTGGAGCCGTCATTCACCACCACAATCTCATACACCTCCCCCGTTCCGCTGAGGACGGTGTTGAGTTGGCGCACGGTTTCCTCAACCGCACGTTCCTCATTGAATACGGGGATGAGGACGGAGAGCATCGGCCTAGGATTCTACTGCAAAACTCATGTTCCGTAACCCCCGCCTTTTCGTGGGTTTGGAAAGGGCTTTCCAGGCTTTCCGTAAGCCATTGAAGCATGGCCCCAATACCCGCAGGGGAATGTGCTCCACTACCCAGCGCGCCATGGTTGTCCTCCCCAGGGCAAAGAGGGCAGATATGACCGCTTCCACCGCTTTCCGCGAGAGGGGGATGGACGCGGGAGCGTAACCGTAGGCCGGGCGGATCCGGTGGCGGGCATTCCGGATGAACGACCCGCGCTTCTTGAAATCAAGCATATGCCCGTGCATATCGAGCACCTGTTCGAATGGCAGCTCGTCCAATGCGAGGAGCCCCATCCCCCGCATGTCCGCCAGAAGTTCCATTGCCCGCTCTGATCGTGCCAGCACCACGGAGAAGCCGCCCTTCCGTTTCTCGTACTGCGGCGACCACGCATCCCCCACCGAGATATCCGTGAGCTCATTGGTGAAATCCACGAGCTGCAGACTACCGGAGGTAATGAAGAACGGGATGAGGTAGTTATAGTGGAACTTCTCCGCCCGGAGGAGCCTTCCGTCCTTCAGCGCGATTTCCAAATGCCCCGGCCACTCGCCGGCTCGGTACCTGAGCGACGCGATCTCCTCCTCCGACCGCACACCGTGAGAGCGGAGGAAGCTGCGGATGGCCTCGAACGTCATCTGCGTCCCCATGTACGGTCCGAGCACATAGCGAACGTTGCGCACGGAGGAGTGCCCCATCCTCTGTAATTTGCGGATGGATGCCACCTGGTCCGGTAGACCCACGTATGCGAGGGGCCCTTCTTCCTTTCCCATCGCAGCCAGGATGGTATTCACCGGCGTTAGACTGTACACGCTCTGCGCACAGGCGAGGACGTCTTCCCGGCTCCGAGCGATCACCGGTTCCGCGAGCCATGGCCTCGTTTTTCCGAGCTGCAGGCAGACAGCACCCGTAATCCGTCCCGTCTCCAGCAGGTGGAGGAGAATGGCAGAAATCACGCCTCCTGAAGCCCCGTTCTTCCGCACTGTTTCTTCCGTGGCGTGCCCGATAAAGCTCTTCTCCACCACACCACAGAGCCATTGGGAAGGCCGCTTGCCGAAGGCGAAATCGTTGAGCGCGGGGTAGGGGCAGAAACGCGCGGGACATGCGTCGTATGCCGCTTGCGGGATATCGCCTTCTTTTCCCGTCCGCGTAACCAGCGGAATGCCGCGCTTCTCCTGGAATTGCAAGCATCCTTCCGACAAACCGACGCAGCTTCCGCACTGCGTGCAAAGCCCGGGGGCGATCACATCAGCCTGCAGCCGATTCCACGTGCCGTTTGTCATTTGGTGCAGATGAAGGTGCGGCGCAGGCACAGGATGCGGAGCGCCCACTGCGGCAGGATACGTTCGAGCCATTTGCCGAAGGCGAGCAGCCACCGCGGCCCCACGGGGATGAGCACGAAGGAGCGTTCCGTCTCCACACGCAAGTCGGCATTGCGGAACGCGCGCAGCAATCTCCTCCGCGCGAGCATCCAGTGGGGACCCTCGCCGTGGTCCAGGTGCAGCCATCCCGAGAGGAGATGCACGGGTTCCCAGAGGAGGCTGGGCGTGGTGAGAACGAACGTGCCGCCGGGCTTGAGCACGCGCGCGAGTTCCCTGACGTACTCCTCCGGCCACGGGACGTGCTCGATGGTTTCGTACGTGAGGACAACGTCAAAACTCCCATCCGGGAATGGAAGGGGGAGTTCCCGAAACACCACCACCTCGCCCGAAATGCCGTGCGTTGCCATCTGCTCCCTCGTCCGCTGCTCGAAGAGCGAGGACATGGGCATGCACGTAAAGCGCGCCGATGGAGAATGTTCGTGGAAGAATACGGTCCCCTTGGCACTGCGGCAGTCCACATCGAGCACGCGGGCGTCAGGTGGGATGATGAAGAGCGGCGCGGAGTCCGCGAAGCGACGGAAGTAGGAATCGATCTTCGCGTTGATCGCGTCGTATTCCGGGACAGAATCCCAGTGCGCGGCTACCTGGCTGATGGTCCAATGGCGGGTCATCGGGGAGAGTGTATCGCCCTCCTGTCGCGAATCCAGTAGAAGAAGCCTATGGATGAGCTTGCCAGGATGAAGAGGAATAGAAGGAAGCCGAGCGCAACCGCCTGCGGGGCCGCGACGCCATAGGGGGCGAGGAGGACGACCAACACCGCATCGCGGGTTCCGAGTCCGGCTGGGGCGACGGGGAGCATGGAGGCAATCCGGGCCAGCACGAGGGCAGCGACGAGGGCGGCGGCGGGCGCGGCTATGCCGAGCGCGCGTGCGAGGAGGAGTGTCCAGGCGATGTAGAGGATCCAGCTCAGGAGGGTTGCGGCGGTGATTGCCGCCATCGTGCGCTTCGTCAGGAGTTGCGCGAGCAGCGCGGGGCGCGGGAGAACCTGCCGCAGGGGCGCGGAGAGCTTCCAGAGCACGGTGAAGACAACCATGAAGAGGAGGAGAGCGATGAGGAACGGTGCGAGGGCCGTGTTGCCATAGAGCTCTCCGATCCCCCACAAGCTCACGAAGAGAAGGAGGATGAAATCCGCGAGGCGGTCGAGGACGGGGATGGCTGCTGACGCCCCGCCGTGCATGCCGCCGCGGTAGAGATAGGCTCCCCTTCCCAATTCCCCCACGTTCCCCGGCGTGATGGCACCGAGGAAAACGCCGAGGTTGAAGACGCGCCAGGACTCCCGTGGCTGAGTCACCATTCCCCCCGCTCTCACGAGCGCATGCCAGCGCCACGTACGGGCGAGGTAACTCACCAGGAGGACGAGGAAGGAGAGAGCGGCGAGGGGGAGGTCGGTCCCGCGCACGGCCTGGAGGAGTTGCACACGGTCGATGTGCCACAGGATCCATACGAACAGGAGGATCCCGAAGAGCTTGAGCCACAGAAGCACGTTCTTTCCCTGGAGCATCATGGAGGAAGTATACCTGCGCGGAACGACGGGTGTATGCTGAGGGCATGCACGTGCGGCTCTCTTTTCGCAGCCACTTGGCGCTCCTGGTCGCGTTCCTTGCGTTCATGGTGTTCCTGTGGATGCTCCCCGCATTGCTTGCAGGGTATCCGTACACCGCATCGGAGATCCTCCATCAGGCGCAGGCGTTTGACGCGCTCCGGGTGCTGGAGAATGCAGGAGCCCCCCTCTCCGTCCTGAGCGTCTGGGCGCTGCACCCGTTCATCGGATGGGAGAATATACTCGGTTGGTCCGCTGTCAGCTGCGCTTGGTCTGCCCTCGCGCTCTTCGTATGGTGGCTCTGTGTGCATCGTCTCTTCGATGCCCGCATCGCGTGGATCTCCACGGTCATCTTGAGCGTCATGCCTCTGTACTGGGTGGAGGCGGTGCGCATGGGGGGGTATCCATTAGCCTTTCTCCTTCTCTTTGCGGGTGGCGGGTGGTTCCTGTCGCTGTTCCCCCGGCATCGGGTTGTTGCCGTTCTCGGATCAGCTGCCTTCTACGGGTTCCTTCTTGCCGTTGAGCATACATTCATCACCTTCCTCCCCTTCTTCCTCCTCGCCTACCTCTGGCACCGACGCACCAGGCTTCGGTGGGCTCTGGCGGAATGCATGCTGTTCTGCATGACGACCTACGCGGCCTTCATGCTTCCCCTCCTCCCCAACGCCTTGCAGAAGGAACTCACTCCCTTGCAGCGCATCGCCGTCTTCGCGCCGCCGATTGACGACCATTACACGGGATACGGGCACTTGTATCCCGACGAGTACGCGTACACGTTCCTGAAGGAGGAGTTCGATGCGTTCTTCCTTCAGAGAGCCGAGCAGGCGCCCTTCATCACGACGCAGGAGGACAAGAACCTCCTCATCAATTTCAAGATAGGCCGCATCAGCTTGTGGGATCGCTTGTCCAACGGCGTATGGCTCTTCGCCCATGCCCTCCCGTACCTGATCTTTCCGGAGACGGTGGGCGGGGTGTTTCTATGGCTCTTTATCTTGCCCGGCATTGCCATACTCTGCCGCCGGAGGCAAACGCTCTGCGTCCACCTCCTCGGCCTGTGGCTCACGATGGAACTGGTGCTTCGCTTCGGATTCCACTTCGTACGCAACCACGTGATGGATATTGGATGGATGCTGGCGCTCTTCGCCGCAGTGGGCATCGTGGAAATTGCCTCCGTGTTGCGGCCTCACTGGAAGAGAATGTCCGTCTCCGCCCTCTCCGGGCTCATAGCAGTGGTCGTAGCTCTGCAACTGCTCCAGGCGAACCGTACCTTCTTCGCGCGCCTCTACGTCCGCAGCGAAGTCCCCCAGATGTACGCCATGCGCGATGCGCTGAAGCACATTCCCTTTGATGCGGTTGTTGCATATCCCCCAGGCAAGATGAGCATCCTTTTCTTCTCGAACAATACGACGGTCCAGCTCCATCCCCTCACTCTGGATTTCCTCATCCGGAAAGGACGGCTCCGCGAGCCATTCGACTACTACAAGGTGACCCATATCTTCGGCTACGACGACGCGACGACTGCTCTCATTGCCAAGGAGCTCCCCTCCATCCAGGTGGTGACTCCTGCCCCACCCGTTTCCATTAATGTCACGCCGTTCCTCCGGTATCTGCTGCACTTGTTCCGCTAAGGTGGATCGTATCCCTTTCCGGACGGCATTCTTCTACAATGCCGTGCATGGACGTCTGCATCCTGCTTCCGGTGCTCGATGCCTATAAAGGAGGCAACCATCTACCGCTCCTTGCGGCGTGCAGCGACGTGCGCTTCACGGTGGTCTGCAACCGCACGAAGCCCAAGGACCTTCCGCTTCCGCCGAATGTCCATGTCCTCGCGCTGGGGGGGCGCATCGGGCCGTACGCGTATGGCATCGCGGATACGCTCTTCGCGCGCAGCGTGCTCAAGCGTTTCCCTCCGCGGCATGCGTATTGGAAACAGTTCGATGTGATCCACCTCAACCAGACGCTGGGGACGCCGTTCCTCCGCTTGCGTAAGAGCGGCGTCCCCCTCCTCTACGCCGTCCACCATCCCGTTACCGCGGACCGGGAAGTGGCTGTGGCGGAGACCACAGGCTTCGAGGCGCTGCGGTGGCGGCTGCGGTACGCGTTGCCGGTACGGGCGCAGCGGAAGCTCTGCCGCGGCATGCCGCGCGTGATGGCCGTTTCGGAGACGATGCGAAAGCGGATTTCCGCGGACTACGGGTGCGATCCCAGCAAGATCAGCGTGGTGCCCAACGGCGTGGAGGGCAGTGTGTTCCTCCCTGTCCCCGACGCCGACTGCCGCTTCGACGCGGCGGCACTGGGCTCCTTCATCCATCCGCGCAAGGGTTTCCGGTACCTGATAGAGGTCTACCGGCGCCTCGCCGCTACGGGCCCCGAGGGGGCGCCCTTCGGGGGCAAGCGCATCGCGGACGTGGGGAGACGGAGCGATGAGCAACGGAAGGCGCTCCAGGCCATTCCCGGCGTCACGGTCTTCGGCACGGTGGAAGGGGCGGAGCTCATCGACATCGTGCGCCACTCGCGCACGCTCGTCTCCACGTCGCTCTTCGAGGGATTCGGCCTCTCGCTCATCGAGGCGCTCGCTTGCGGCCATCCGGCATTCGCTTTCGCCGTTGGGGCCGTGCCCGAAGTGCTGGGGGACATCGATCCGGCCCTGGTGAGCCCGCCACGGGATACCGCCGGGCTCGTCCGGAAGGTGGAGACGTTCCTCTCCCTTGATCCGGGGGAACGCGAGAGGCGCGGAGCACACTACCGCGAGGAAGTCCTGCGGCGGTATTCCATTGAAGGATCGGCACAGGCCCTGCTTGCGCTCTACCGGGACATGATGGCGGGATCCCGCAAGGGGTGCTAGAGTCCACCGGACCATGCTCAACAAGGAAACTTCCACGATCGGGAAGGTTTTCTCCCTGCTGGGGAGGATCGGGATCAACCCCCGGTATCTGGCGGTCCCCGTGGTCCTCGCCATCCTGGCCGCCGCGTTCGAAGGGTTCGGGATGGGGATGCTTATCCCGCTCCTCCAAGGTTTCCTGCAGAAGAACGTCTCCTTCATACACGACCTGCCCGTCCTGGGCAGGTTGAGCGGCGCCCTGCCTGCAGGAATCGTGGGGAATGACCGCCTGCTCTTCGGCATCCTGGCGGGGGGGTTCATCGTGCTCTTCATCCTGCGCAACCTGTTCAAGTTCCTCACGGCGGCGAGCGTGGGGTACTTCTCCACGCGGGCGCTGCACCACCTACGCAAGACGCTCTTCTCCAAGTACCTGGGTTTCGGGAAGCTCTTCTTCGACCGGACGACCTTGGGGCACCACAGCGTGCTCCTCATGGAGTTCTCGCAGCAAGCGCTGTACCCGCTCCAAGCCGTGGATGCGCTCTTCGGCTCGCTGTTCTCGCTCGCGGTGTACCTGACGGTGATGTTCTTCATTTCCTGGAAGCTCACATTGGCCGCCCTCCCGCTCTTCATCCTGCTGCACTATGCCATCCGGACCATGATCACGCGCATCAAGGCCTCTTCCTACGCGCTCGCGGAACGCGGGAATGCACTCGGCAAGAAGTCGGTGGAAATCCTCTCCACCATCCCGCTCGTCAAATCCACACGCATGGAGCGTCAGGAACAGCAGCATTACACGGAAATCAGCGACGCAAAAGCGGCATTGGATTTTCGGATCCGCCTCCTGCAATCGATGATCCTGCCCCTGCAGGAAATCATTACGATCCTCGTCGCAGCGGCCGTGTTTGCCGGCACCATTCTCTGGTTCGGGCGGGAGCAGATCGCCTCCGCGCCGGCGCTCATCGTGTACTTTTACATCATCATCAACGCGTCGGGAAAATTCGGCAACCTCTCGGGCTTCCGTGGCGCCCTCGCTACGGCCAATGCCCCTCTGCGGGAGGTGTTACGCATTTTCGACGATGAGGGCAAGTTTGTGGTACGGGGCGGCGACCGTCCGTTCGCGGGGCTGAAGGAATCCATCGAGATCCGCAACCTTTCCTTCTCGTATCTCGAAGATCGCCCCATCCTGCGGGACGTGTCCTTCACTCTGCAGCGTGGCAAGATGACGGCTCTCGTAGGCCCCACGGGCGCTGGGAAGAGCACGATCGTGCATCTCCTCATGCGCTACTACGATTGCCCGTCCGCTTCCATCTTCGTGGATGGGGAGGATATCCGTTCGCTGGAGCTGGGGTCCTTCCTGCGGCACGTGGCCATCGTCAGCCAGGAGACGCTGCTCCTGCACGACAGCCTCCGCGTCAATATCACGTATGGGCTGGAGGGCGTCACGGAAGAAGCGCTGCGGGACGCCGTGGACCGCGCCCGCCTCGCGGAGTACGTGGAGAGCCTTCCGCAGGGGCTCGATACCCTCGTCGGCGACCGCGGAGTCAAACTCTCCGGCGGGGAGAAACAGCGCGTCTCCATCGCGCGCGCCCTCCTCAAGGGGGCGGAGATCCTGATCCTGGACGAGGCCACGAGTTCCCTGGACAGCCGCACGGAGCGGCTCATCCAGGAGGCGATCGACGAGGTGGTCAAAGGCCGCACGGCCATCGTCATCGCGCACCGCCTGAGCACCATCAAGCACGCGGACAAGATCATCGTGCTCAACGAAGGCAAGGTGGAGGAACAAGGTGCGCTCCAGGAACTCCTGGACCGCAAGGGGATGTTCTTCACCCTGTGGGAGGAGCAGAAATTCTGAGGCCGGCCCAGAGTTTGCCGGCATTGCTTGGAGCGCGGAAATCAGGCAAAGTCGCCCCGTGCCTCCCAATATATTCCGGTTCCTGAGAGCTTCCGGCCGTTACCCGTACCACTCGTTGAGGGGGAAGGTCCGGTACCTGCAATTCCTGCTCCTGTACCTGCTGGGGCGCCGCGGCTTTGGGGACATGAGCATCGTGCCTCTCGTGAAACGCATGTACCGCCTGGGATCGGACGATGAGTTCTTCACGCGCTATGCCCTTGCGATCCAGGGTTTCGAGGAGCTCTGGAAGAGCCGTTCGCGGGAGAGCAGGGAGGACATCGAGCATTTCTACCAAGAGCACGACAAAGACATCTGGCGCCAGGCTTTCCTCAGCGAACGGAGTTACGAATACAAGCAAAAAATTCTCCACACTTACCACATCATCAAGGAAGAGGGGTTGTCACACTCGGATCCCATCTTGGATTACGGCGGGGGAGCCGGCGTCCTGGTCCACTACCTCGCGAGGGAAGGATACCGTGCCGTTGACATGGCAGATATCCCCTCACATACCCTTTCGTTCGTCCGACAAACCATGTCCGATCTCCTGGCACACGTCATCACAGTGGACGGTTTGGAAGATTTCGGGAGGGAACGCTACGCCGTCATCGTCAGCCTGGCATGCCTGGAACATACGCTGGAGCCGTTGAACATCACCAGAAAGCTCGTCGCCGCCTTGCGCCGGGGCGGCCTGTTCATCGTGGACTTCCCCGTCGAGACGGACTTCCTGGGTTCCCACACGAGGCAAGCGCAGGAACAGCGTCCGGCGGCGTTTGTCTTTCTCCGGGAGACATGCGAAGAGCTGGTCCCCTACCACTTGTATCGCAGGAAACGATGAGAGAAAAAACCCTCCCCCGCATGGGAGGAGGGTCTGAGTGCTGCTCTGTTTCCAGCGGGGCTCAATGCCCCGCCTTCTGTTGGAGGTATTTCCGGGCCTTTCCGATAGGACCCGTTGCCCAGTCCGCATCCTTCGCGGACTGGTAGATGGGGTTGGTCTCGATCTTGGCCAGCATCTCTCTCACGAGTTCTACTCCATGATCATGCTCCACCCCGGCGTTCATGCGATGAAAGCAAGTGTTCATCGCAATCCGGAGCAAACGTTGCTTAGCGCCATCGTCGGGAGCAGCGGCGGCAAGATTCTCCGCCTCGTCACTGACCTGTGCCGAGAGCTGGATGGATTCCCGTACATTGCCCATCTTGAGCTGCAGTGCGCCGACCAGCATGAGAGCGTACAACCGCCCCTTGGCATCGCCGGCCTGCTCCGCTTCCTGTGCCGATCGATGAGCCAGATTCATGGCGATCTGGTACAGCGCTTGCGCAGCGGCGGTCGGCCCGTCTTCCGCGTGCTGGATCACGGCCATGCTCAGCTCGTAGCTGTTCTTGGCACGCACTTTCCAGTCAGCTTGCGACGTGCCACCCTCCAGTTTGCGCAGCAGGAGGTCGGCGAAGAAGTCCATCTGCTTGTACATTTTGGTGCGCCTGAAGGACTCCACGATTCCCGGCAGTTCCGCCGGAGGGAGTTCCTCCGCCCGTTCCGCACACATCTGCCTGGCGGTGTGGAAGAAGGGCCCCTGACTACCGCTTGCGGCGAGCGATGCGGCAAAATTCAACCTCGCCACCAGTTCCGGTTCCTGCTTAAGCAGAGGGGAAACCGTCTGCCGGATCCGTTCGCGCAGGGCATCATGTCCCACGCACCCAACTGCAGCCTGAAAGGCTGTATCCGCTTCCCCGATCCGTTGGACGAGGAGCGGAAGGTCATTCAGCCGTGCAGCTTCCAAGGCTGCCTGGGCAGCCGCGTCAAACGCGGTAACAAGATCAGTCATCATACGTGCACCTCCATTGTGAATGAGCAGCATGCCGACCTTTGGCAGCTGCTCGGTTAGTAAGCAGCCGATCTTGAGATCGACATATAGAAATAATATTGTGTAAATATATAGATGTCAATCCCATTGCCAACCTCATGCACGCACGTTCACGCCATGGTTCGTCAGTACGCGCGGGTTTTGATGCAGCAAGGCTCGTGTCACTCTGTCATTCCAGCAAGTCCCATGCCAAGGGCGTTCCCCTCTCGATCCGTTTCCTGGCACTTCGCCCAAGAATGCGTTCCAGATCCCGTGGAGGCAGGCCGTACCCCGGACGGATGATCCGCACGTTCTGTGCCGTCAGCGGCGCTCCAGAAGGGATGTCTTCCACGGCGAAGAGCGAGGGGCGGAACACAAGGCTCTTCTTGTCCGCTTCCATGGGGCCATAGCGGACGGTGCCGAGGGCCTTCTCATCCATCTTCGCCGTACCGGGATCCTCTTCAGCTGCGCGGACATCCTGCACCATGGCCGCGAATTCCCGCGGTTCCATGGAGAACGCGCTGTCGGGACCCTTGTCGCGCCCACGGTCGAGGACGAAATGTTTCTCGATGATGCACGCATCCTGCGTGACGGCCGCGACGGGGACGGCGCTGCCCGGCGAATGGTCGGAAAGCCCCACCGGTACCCCGAAGCGCTCCCGCATGGCGGGGATGGTGCGCACGTTGGCGTCCTCCGCCTTTGCGGGGTAGGCGCTTGTGCACTTGAGGAGCGCGATACTCCGGGCTCCCGCGTCCTTTGCGGCGTCGACCGCTTCCGCAATCTCCTCCAGCGTCGCCATGCCGGTGGAGAGGAGGAGCGGCTTGCCGGTTGCCGCGACGCGGCGGATGAGGGGAAGGTGCACCAGCTCGAAGGAGGAGACCTTGTAGGCGGGAACGCCGAGGGTTTCGAGGAAGTCGACGGACGTGCCGTCGAAGGCGGTGGAGAAACCGTCCAGTCCCAAGCCCTCCGCCAGCTCCAGCAGTTCCGCCTGCCATTCCCAGGGGGTATGGGCCTCCCCGTAGAGGTCGTACAACGACTGCCCTTCCCAGATCGTGCCCTTGAGGCAATCGACGAAGAAGCGGTTATGGCAATCGAGAGTCATCGTATCCGGCGTGTACGTCTGCAGTTTGACGGCGTCCGCCCCCGCCTCTTTCATGGCATGGATGATCTCCTTTGCCCTCCCCTTATCCTGCCCGTGGTTCGCCGACATCTCCGCGATGATGTACGCGGGATGGCCGGGGCCGACGGGACGGCCGTTGATGATGACATCCCTGGTCACCGCGTTTCGCGAATGAGTTGGAACGCTTCCGCAGCCTCCAACCCGGCCGCGCTCCCCCAGTACCGCGCGTGCGCCTCCAACGCTTCCGGCGAACGGGGGTGCGGGAACGCGCGCGCTTCCTCTTCGTACAATGCCATGGCTTCCTGCTTCCTGCGGAACGTGGCGCCGATGTCCACGAATGTGTTGGGGCGGAAAGCGGGCGCAAACTGCCCAAACGACCACTCTGTGGAGGAGGGTACTTCGTACGCGTAGACGCGTTTGACCGGCGCGCCGGCCATGGGCCGCGCGGCCGTCAATGCCGCACGGAACGTGAGGGCGTGGTCGATGTTCAAGTCGCCTCCGTGCTGCACGAACATCGTCTCCGGCTGGAGGCGGTTCACGTGCGTCTCGATGGCCTTGACGATGTCCAGCAGCGGCACGGTATCGAAGCGGTTGTCGGGCAAGCCGTGGACGGTCACGCCCTTCGCCCCCAGGAGTGCCGCGGCCTTGTGCGCCTGTTCCCGGAGGCGCCTGAGGTCAGCCGCGGGCGCTTCCGTTCGTTGGGCGTAGCGCGACGTCGCCCCTTCCCCGAGGATGAGGATATGCACGTCCTGCCCCTCCCCGGCGAGGCGCGCGATGGTGCCTCCGCAGCCGAGGACTTCATCGTCCGGATGGGCGGCGATAACGAGGTTCATGGAGGAAGGATAGCACAGTGCGCTATACTGGTCTTCCCATGTCCAAGCCCAATCTCACGGACCTCAAGGCCGCCTATGCCCGCAACGAGAACATCACGCAAATCCTGCGCGGACCCTCGGGAACGGCGATCAACGACCAGGCATCCATCCTCATCAGCTATGATCTCCAGGCGGGCAGTTACATCGAGGCGCTCCATGATCCCGCACACCGGCAGGCCGTAGCGCGGTACGCCGATGCCGTTGCGCAAACCCTCGCCCCTCTGCGGCCTCGTTCGCTCCTGGAGCCCGGCACGGGGGAGGCAACCATGCTCAGCGAGATCCTTCGGCGGTTGTCTCTGCCGGAGGGCTCGCCCGTGCGCGCATTCGACATCAGCTGGTCGAGGGTCCATCTCGGGCGCGGGTATCTTGGGGCAAAGGGGCAAAGCGCGGACCTGTTTGCGGGGGAATTGGAAGCCATCGCTCTCCCCGATGACGCCGCTGATGTCGTCTTCACCTCCCATGCCGTCGAGCCGAACCATGGCCGCGAGGCGGAGATCCTCGCTGAACTGTACCGGGTTACCGGCCGCTTTCTCGTCCTCTTCGAACCCAGCTACGAGTTCGCCTCGCCGGAAGCGCGCGCGCGGATGGAGGAACACAGGTACTGCCGTGGCCTGCCCGACATTGCGGAGAAGCTGGGGGGAAAAGTGCGCAAGCACAAACTCCTCGGCACCGCGCTCAATCCCCTCAATCCGACGGGCGTACTGGTGGTTGAGAAGCAGCCCCTGCGGGGCGTACAGGCCGATGCGGGGTTTGCCTGCCCCTCCTGCCGCGCCGCTCTCCTGCCTTCCGAAGGGGCGTTCTTCTGCAAAGCGGAGGGGCTCGCGTATCCCGTACTCAGGGGCATCCCGTGCCTCTGCCGGCACAACGCGGTCCTCGCCAGCCGCTACCTCGAGTAGCCTTCAGCCTTTCCTGTCCTCTTTTGCCGGACGAATGCGCACGCGCGCTTCCAGGGAGCCCTTCCCCCCGGCCGCGTTCGTGAATTCATAGCGGTACCCGCCGTGTTCCAGGAACGCGGGGGGGTACCCTTCGCAGTCCAGCATGCGGATGAAATCATAGAGTTGCGGGAGCGTGAGCCCCGAGGGGATAACGCTCTGTGCGGGCGTGCGCCGCTCGAACGTGACCACAGTCCCTTCCTGCGGAATGGGTGAGGGTTGCTCGCGGACGATCCTCGCGATCATCGCAGCCGCGAGAGCGCTGGATCGTTCCAGGATCTCCCGCGCCGGTCCCCTCAGGCTCAGGTCTTCCTTGAGGTACACCGGGCCGGCGTCCATCGCGTCCGTCATACGCAGTGCGGAGAGCCTGGTACTTCTGTGGCTGCGCAGGATGAGGTTCTGCAGCGGGCTCCCGCCGCGTCCGAAGGGGACGTCCGTCATGTGGAAATTTATGCATTGATACTTTTCGGTGATCTCCCGTGGCACCTTCCACGACCAATGGAGGAAAAACAGGGCCTTCGGCCGGAGGGCTGCCACCGCTTCCGGCGCCAGTTCCTCCCGCTTCCCGAAGAAGTGCCAGTTACCGGGAAGCGTCCTGATCTGCCGATCGAACACTGCACGGTTCCAGGGTTTTGAGCCGCAGACGATGTAACAGGAGGGGCTCATGCGTACGCGATGAAATGATAGACCTCTTTCCCCCGCTGCACCTCCTTTCCCCGCTCCGCGAACCGCGCTTTCCGGAAGGAGCGGAGGGACGCGTCGTTGTCCGCCTTCACGTACGCATGGACGATGCGGGGTCCCGCGGAGGCGCCGAGGGCGCGCAGCCCCTCCTCGATGAGTGGCCGGCCGTACCCCTTCCCTCTCTCTCCCTCCGCGATGTGCAGGTCAACGTCCGCCGCGCCGTCTTCCGTATCGTCGAAGCGGATCTGCCCGACTGGCGTCCCTCCCCCATCCAGGGCGATGAAGATACGGGAGCTTTCCCCCCGCAATTTCTTCCCGAACCACTGCATGTGTTCTTCCCATGGGATCGGATCGGAGGAGAAGGCGGACGCGCGCACCGTGGGGTCGTTGGCCCACTCCCACAGCGTACGGCCATCCCCGACGGTCGCCGGGCGCAACCGGAGGGAAGCAGAAGGCGGTTCCATGGCGCGCAGGACGCGCTCGGCTCCGCCGCCGTCCACGAGCTTCCGTCCGTTGCGTGAGAAGCGCGTGCGGGTGTCCGGGTCACCGAGAAGTTCCCGGATCGCCTGCGCCAGGCCGGGAGGGGCGATGCCGTTCGGATCACCCAAGGATCGAGCCGCTTCCCGTTCCGCCAAGTCCTCCGCCACCTGCCGTTGGTTCTCTGCGAGCGTGAACAGAAGCGAAGGAATGCCCATGAAGGCAAGTTCGTAGGACGTGGTGCCGCCCGCTGCAATGGCGAGATCCGCCTGTGCCATCAACGCAGGCATGTCCGCGGCATCCACGATGACGTTCTCCTCCCCCGCGGCCGCACGCAATCCTTCCAGGTGCGGATTGGCCTTCCCCACCACGATTCGAACGGTCCGGATTCCCTCCCCCAGGGAACGGAGGGCTTCAATCACCAGGAGAGTGGCGTTGCGCGGGTCGCTCCCCCCCAGGGTGACGAGGACCGACGACGCCCGCGCGGGGATGGGGGAGTCGGGGCGCAGGGAGGACCGGAATTCACGGCGCAGCAAGGTGTACGCGCAACCGAGGAGGAGCCGCGACGAGGCGGGGCGCCGGGCATACCATCCTCCGACCCCCGGCGCGTAGGAGTTCTGGTTCAGGATGATGTCCGCCGCGTAGGGCGTGGCGTGGCCGTAGTCATCAATGAAGAGGAGGGGCAGTCCGCCCCCCTTGAGCGCCCGCTGGTACGCATCATCGAAGCGGTAGCCGTCGATGACGATCCAATCCGCACCCGAATCCAACGCGATGCGAAGGGTCTCCGCCGCATCCTCTTGATTCCCCTGCGGCGCGGAAAGCAGTCGTATGCCGCACCCTTCCTTCCGGAGGCGGTCCTGCAGGGGGTTTGCGGCAAGCGTCACGAAGAAAGTTTCATGCCCCCGGTCCTGCGCCACCTGCGCGAGGGCGAGGCAACGCATGACATGGCCGGTACCGGCGTCCGTGTCTGCATCTGCACGGAAGAGGAGCTTCATGGTTGAGTTCGGGAACGCGGCGCGCGGAGGGATGCGTCATCTTCCCGGAGGGACCGTTGGTACCCCTCGTTGCATCCGATCCCCTCGTTCATGCGCTGCAGCTCGGGGTGCTTCTTGAGGAGTGCAAGGACCTGTTCCTGGCCGAAGATGCCTCCGCCGAGCGCGGCGAAGACCGCGCGAACGAAGGCCAAATCCTTCGGCTCGTCCACAGTCCAGCGCAGCGCCGAGAGGTCTTCTTCCTGCGTGACCTGGGATATCCGGAACAGTTCGGGGTGCTTGTGGAGATAGGAGGTCACGTGTTCCCGTTCGGACGGGAGCCGCGCCTCGTCGTACGCCCGCTCGAGGGCGGCCATGGAAAACACTTCCGTATCCAGCCCGTCGGGGTACGTGCGCTCAATGCTGTTACTCACGTAGTCATGCCGCGAGGGATCGAAGGCCTCGACGACCTGTCGCACCACTGCCGGGTCGAGGAGCGGGCAATCCGCCGTGAGGCGAGTGATGATCTCCGCCCCGTTCGCGCGTGCCGCAAAGCAGTAGCGCTTGAGGACGTCCTGCAAGTCACCCCGGAAGCAGGGGAAGCCTTCCGTGCGGCAGAACGCTTCCACGGGATCGTCGCTGCGGTCCGTTGATGTGGCCATGATGACGGCATCGAAGACTTGGGCGGCCGCGGCACGGCGCAGGACGTGCGCCAGGAGAGGGACGCCTTCAACGTCCATCAGGATCTTGCCGGGAAGGCGGCTGGAACTCATGCGCCCCTGGATGATGGCGACGGTCTTCATGGGCTTTCCCGGACGGCGAGGGCGACGGCGAGGGCGGCGGATGCCTCTTGCAGCGAGCCGGTCGGGATCTTCCCTTCCTCCGCCGCAGCCAGGAAATGTCGCAGCTCATCCCGGTACATCGTGTCCGTTTCCCAGCCGGCCGGCTGTGCGATCGTTTCGGCCAGGTTCCCGTCCGTCCCGAACCGCTCCACACTCCCCCGCGTACAGTCCCATGTGAGCGACCCATCCGTCCCGATCACGCTGCAGGTCCTCCGGAATTCCCGCTGGATGAAGTTCACGTGGACGCTGCTGAGGACCCCCGACGCGTGGCGCAGGAGAATTTCCGCCAGGCCGTCGGTTTCCAGGCCGATGGCGGTGGCGGGGAGCACGGCCGATCCGGAGACCTCGGCCGGGCCGAAGTGCCAGAGCGCGAGGTCGATCTCGTGGATACAATCGAGGACGGCGCCGCCCTGCTCGGGCGATGCGCTGTAGCTCTTCCGGTAGTCCTGCCCGGGGCGCCAGGAGGGCAGGTAGCCGCCGTAGGAAATGCGGGCAGCGACGGGCGACCCGATCGCCCCTTCCGCGAGGAAGCGGTGGATGGCCGCATGGCCGGGGTGGAACCGCATGTTGCACCCCACCATCACCACCCGCTTCCCGGTTCGCGCCTTTTCCAGCAACTCCCGCACGCTTTCCATGGTGTGCGAGAGCGGCTTTTCGATAAAGACGTGGGCACCCTCTTCCACTGCCCGGAGGGCTTGGGAGACGTGGAGGGCTGTGGGTGAGCAAACGAAGACGAGATCCGGCTTTGCGGATTGGAACGCTTCCTGTTCGCCCTGGAACACGCGCACGCCCGGTTCGCTCTTCAGGCGTTCCGCTCGCGCCGCATCAGGCTCAAAGACCATCACCTCCCCTGCGCCACACGCCAACAGGTTCCGTGCGTGGCGGGAGCCGATGGAACCTCCTCCCAGGATGAGAATCCGGTGCGGCGGCGCGTGACGCATGGCTTATGCTGAGTAATGGGAAAGCACTTTCTCTAGCGCGGTGATGACGTCTCGCGCATCCTGGTCCGTCATGCCTGCGAAGAGGGGGAGGGAGAGGATGCGTTCATACGCCGCCTCCGCCACGGGGCAAAGGCCGGGTTTGGTCCCAAGCGCCGTGCGATAGAAGGGATGGAGATGGACGGGGATGTAGTGCACATTGACGCCGATATTCTCCGCGCGCATGGCCTGGTAGATCTGGTTTCGGTCCGCGGAGAGGCGCGCGAGGTCTAGCCGGATGACGTAGAGATGGTAGGCATGTTCCGCATCGTCACGCACACTCAGGGGGGCGGCACCGTTCATCCCTGCCAGCGCCCCGTCGTACCGGGCGGCAAGCTCCCTCCTTCGTTCCGTCCATGCGGGCACAGAGCGTAACTGGCTTCGCCCCAATGCACACTGGATGTCCGTAAGCCGGTAGTTGTACCCCAGGTCTGTGATTTCGTAAAACCATGCCCCCCGTTCCTGGCGTTCCCGATGGTCGTTCGTCATGCAGTGGTTGCGGAACTGCCGCATGCGCGTCGCCATGTCCGCAGCATCCGTGGTGATCATTCCCCCTTCCCCCGTAGCCAGCGGTTTCACCGGATGGAAACTGAAAGTACTGCAGTCCGCGAGCGAACCTGCGGGACGCCCCCGGTATGCCCCTCCCAGCGCATGGCAGGCATCGGCGACGAGCCTGAGCTTCCGGCGACGGGCGAGCGTCTGGAGCGACTGGTAGTCGCAGGGTTGTCCGGCGTAGTCGACGGCGATGATCGCTCTCGTCTTCTCCGTGATGCGCTTCTCGGCATCCTCAGGATCGATGAGGAGTGTCGTTGCATCCACGTCGGCGAACACCGGTTTCGCCCCGCGGAAGAGGGCGGCGTTGGCGGTGGCGGCGAACGTCATCGCCGGTACGACCACTTCGTCCCCGGGCCGTATATCGATGCCATGGAGCGCCGTATGAAGCGCGGCGGTGCCGTTGCTCACTGCCACAGCTTCGCGTGCTCCGGTGGCTGCCGCGAACTCCCGCTCGAACTCCGCCACGTTCGGCCCCGTCGTGAGCCAGTCGGAACGCAGCACGTCGGTGACGGCTGCAATGTCCTCCTCGCGCACCGATTGGCGGGCATAGGGAAGAAGTTTCGCACGCACAGGGTGGCCTCCGTGAAGCGCCAAGTCACTCATACGAGGCCACTGTAGCACATCACAGGCTTCAGGCGCGCACGTTCACGCCGCGATCCACGAGGTACTTGCGCGCCTTGATGGGGCTCTGGTCCGTAAAGTGGAAGATGCTCGCGGCGCTCACGGCGCTCGCCCCGCCCTCCTCCATCCCGATGCGGAAATCTTCCAGGGTTCCCACGCCGCCCGACGCGATGACGGGGATGGTGACCGCCTCCACGACGGAGCGGATGAGCAGGATATCGAGGCCGGCCATCGTTCCGTCGCGGTCGATGGAGGTGAGGAAGATTTCCCCCGCCCCCAATTGTTCCGCCTTTTGCGCCCAGGAGATCGGGTCCCGTCCGGCGGGCTGGGTCCCGCCATGGGTGAAGACCTCATAGGCATCCTGTTCCCCCTGCCGCACGTCGATGGACACGACGATGGTGGAGCAGCCGAACATGCGTGCCGCGCGTTCCACAAAGCCCTCGTCTTCGACTGCCGCAGTATTGACGGCTACCTTGTCAGCCCCCTTGCTGAGGAGGATCCGGATGTCCTCGATGCTGCGGATGCCTCCGCCGACGCAGAGCGGCATGAAGCACTCCTCGGACATCTGCACGACGGTGTCCAAGAACGTCGTCCGTCCCTCGAGGCTCGCGGAAATATCGAGGACCACGAGCTCGTCTACCCGCTGCGCATCGTAGATGCGGGCGGCAGTAATGGGGTGGCCCGTGTCGCGGTACGCGCCGAAGCGGACGGACTTCACCATGCGGTTGTCCTTCAGCAGGAGCGACGGGATGATGCGCTTCTTAAGCATGCGGGGGTGAGGGGGCCGATTCAGGTTGCCAATGGCAGAACTGTCGGAGCAGACGCAGGCCGTCCTGCTGGCTCTTCTCGGGATGGAACTGCGTAGCGAAGATGTTGTCCCGTGTGACACATGCCGCAAACCGAGTCCCGTATTCACACGTCCCCGCCGTCAGGCCGTCCCCGTCCGGTGCCACGTAGTAACTGTGGACGAAGTAGAAGTCCGCTTTCTCCCTTCCCGCGGTCACCGGGTGTTCACGCGCGAACGTGACGGTGTTCCATCCTACGTGGGGGATTTTGAGGGGGGAACCTGCGGGGAATGAGAACCTCTTCACGATGGCGGGAATCCACCCCAATCCCTGATGCTCTCCGAATTCCTCACTGCTCCGTGCGAGGAGCTGCATCCCGAGGCAGATGCCCCAGAACGGCTTCTTCTTCCCCAGTACCTCCTCTTCCAGTACAGGAAGGAGCTCAAAGGAGCGCAGGTTCCCCATGCCGTTCCCGAATGCCCCCACGCCGGGCAGCACGAGACGCTCTGCGGATCGGATGACCGCCGGATCCCGGGTGACGGTTACTTCCGCACCCACATGCTCCAGCGCCTTTGCGATGGAGCGTAAATTTCCCATGCCGTAGTCGATGACGGCAATCATCGGGGAGACGATACCATCTTTCTCCTTCTTCCTCCCCACATTTCCTCTCTGCGCGGGGGGTCAGTCCGTGATCCAGAACTTCTGGTCCGGCAGTGGCGGACCCGGACGGCTGAGTCGCGGGTCGTGCTTCCAGGGCGCCACCCGCAGGCGATCGGCGATGGCGTAGAACTGCTCCTCGGATATCTTGAGCCATCCCAGCAGGACATCCAGGCTTGCGGGCCGCAACCCTTCCCACTCCTGGATCAACTCCATGGCTTCGGTACGGGTCATCCGGCCGTTCCGTATGTCGATGGACGCGAGGTGGCTCATGCGCCCGTAGCCCCGCTTGATGAACTTCAGGTAGTCCTGCACCCCCTGCATCATGTCCTCAATCTTCTCGTAGTTATAGGAAGGAGGAACACCTTCTACCGGATCCCCTTCCCATCCCAGTTCCCGCTGGATGATCTTCACATGGCTCTTCACGTCCCACGGCACGAAGCTCCCGAGGCAAACGGAACGGCAGTCGATGGCGGCCAGATCCTTGCGGGACGGAAAGGTATACGGTTGCATGTCCCGCAGGGTGATGGGGACATTGCCACGCACCGGTGACGTCGGCTCATTGAGCATGCCGAGCATGTCCTGCGCCGTTATCCCAAGGTTCACGAACATATTGAACCGCCGCTCGTCCACCTCCTCTTCCTGCTCGTAGTCGTAGTAGCTGGCGTACTCCGAGGACGGTTCACCCCAGATGACGAGAGGCACCTTGTACTTCACCGCGATTTGCATGGGGTAGGAGAAGATGCCGGTGTGCTGGTACCACAGGATGTCACCCTTCCGCTCGAGCGCGATCCGCATCAGTTTCTTCACCAATGACCAGTCCGGGCGGTAACCGAGGAAATCCACTCCCAGGCGGCGGAGCGCCCGTTCCCTGTTGGCCAGTACGCGGGGACGCATGAGATGGTGGTCGAAGCTCACCACGAGCGGCTTCAGGTTCCAGTCTCGCACCAGGGAGTACGCGGTGAAGGTGGAATCCTTTCCCCCGCTAAAGGGGACGATGCAGTCGTAGTCGCCTTTCCCGCGGTACCGGTCCAGGAGGTCAGCGAACGCCTTCCGCTTCTTCTCCCAGTCAACATTCTTCTGCTTGAACTCCACGTTGCGGCAGGTCGCGCACACGCCGTTCGCATCGAAGGAGATCACCTCCTGCGTCTCGGGCATCACACACCGCGTGCATCGTTTGAGCAGAAGGGGGTCCGAAACCACGCGGCTGGCGTCCGGTGCGGGAGAGGATGATGGGGTCATCATGCGGGGGAGAGGAGGGGGGCGGGGGAACGTTTGTGCATGACGATCCGGTCGAACAGAGTTCCGTCATGGTTTACAGCATCCTTCTCGACGCGGTCAACGGTGAATCCGCATTTCTCATAGACGCGGATCGCGGGAGCGTTCTGGGCAATCACGCCGAGCGTGATGTCCTGCAGGCCCCATTCCCCGAATGCGTACTCCGTCAGCAGGTTCGTAGCCTCCGTCCCGGCGCCTTTTCCCCAGTAGGCCTTATCGCCAATGAGAAGGCCGATCACGGCCGTTCTCCCTTGCCGGTCAATGGGTTCAAGCTTGATCGTGCCGATGTGCGCAGAGGGTTCGTTCCAGAATACTCCCAGGAGGAGCGCATCCTCCCTCTCGTTCTTCTCGCGGATGAAACGGCGGACATCATCCCTGCCGGCGCTGCGCGTTTCGAGGTACCGGTTGACCTCGGGATCATTGAGCCATCCCGCATACGCCTCAGTGGCATCGTCATCCGTGAGCGGGCGCAGGATGATGCGCTTCCCAAAGAGCGAGAATCCCGGTGCGGTTCTCATGGCTGCACTGTGCCCGAAGAAGATTCCCCAGGCAACCGGTTCATGCGCCGATCTTGGCCTTCAAGTCTTCTGCCGTGAGCCACACGGTGTTCGTATTGCTCGCGTACAGGAATCCCTCCGCAGGGGGCGGCCCTTCCCACTTGTGGTAATCCCAGGAGGGCTCCTCCGGTTCGATGACGAACATATCCTCCCGCTCCACCGCATGCCGTGCCTCGTCGGCGGAGAGGAGGGTTTCGTGCAGCTTCTCGCCCGGCCGGATCCCCGTGAAGGTCTTTGTGCATCCCGGCGCGAGGGCGTCCGCGAGGTCTACGACCTGCATGCTGGGGATCTTGGGAACGAAGACTTCCCCTCCCCGCATGGTGTCCAGGCACCGGATGACGAAGCGGACCGCCTCTTCCAGGGAAATCCAGAAGCGCGTCATCCGCTCGTCCGTGATGGTGATTGCGCCCTGTGCGCGTTGCCGGACGAAGATGGGTACCACGCTCCCGCTGCTCCCCACGACGTTCCCGTACCGGACGCAGGAGAACCGGGTGTTTCCCATGCCGCTGTAGGCGTTGCCCTGGGAGAAGACCTTCTCGGAGACGAGCTTGGTGGCGCCGTAGAGGTTGACTGGGTTTACCGCCTTGTCCGTGCTGAGGGCAATGACCTTCTTCACGTGGGCGTCGAGCGCCGCTTCGATGACGTTGCGCGCACCGCCGATGTTCGTCTCCACCGCCTCCAGCGGGTTGTACTCGCACGAGGAGACATGCTTGAGCGCGGCGGTATGGATCACGTAGTCGACACCCGACATCGCGCGTCGCAGGCGATCGCGGTCGCGGACATCCCCGATGAAGTAGCGCATCGGCTCGACGTCGAACCCCTCATGACGCATAGTGTGCTGCTTCAGCTCATCCCTGCTGAAGACGATGAGCTTTTTAGGGCGGTAGTCGTGCAGGAGAGTCTGGCAGAACTTCCGTCCAAATGAACCCGTGCCGCCGGTGATGAGGATTGAAGCGTCATTCAACGCATCCATGACAGAGACATCCTAGAGCCATATCCCCTCCATTTCCACTCATTGTTCAAACTGCGCGTCTTGCGGCACTCCGTGACGACGGTACAATCCCGTCCGTATGGGGAAAGGCCAAGATCTTTACCGCAAGGCAAAAACCCTCATTCCCGGGGGGACGCAGCTCCTCTCGAAGAGGCCGGAACTCCACCTGCCCGACCAATGGCCCGCATACTACAGCCGTGTCCGCGGGGCGGAGGTGTGGGACCTGGACGGTAACCGGTACGTGGACATGGGGTACAACGCCATCGGCGCCTGCGTGCTGGGTGCCGCCGACCCCGACGTGGATGCCGCTGTCCGCGCGGCTATCGATGCCGGCACGGCCTCTACCCTGAATTGTCCCGAAGAGGTGGAACTTGCGGAACTCCTCACCGGCCTCCATCCCTGGTCTTCCATGGCGCGGTTCGCGCGCGGCGGCGGGGAGGCCATGGCGATGGCCGTCCGCATTGCGCGGGCGTATGCGGGGCGGGAGAAAGTGGCGTTCTGCGGGTACCACGGCTGGCACGACTGGTACCTGGCGGCGAACCTTGCCGATGACGGCGCGCTCGACGGGCACTTGCTCCCGGGTCTGGAGCCGAAGGGCGTGCCGCGGGGACTCAAGGGGACCATGCTCCCCTTCCGGTACAACAAGATCGAGGAACTGGAGCGCATCGTCGCCGGGCATGGCAAGGAGATCGGCGCCATCGTCATGGAGCCGCTGCGCGATTCCGGGCCCGAGAACGGGTTCCTTCAACGTGTGCGGGAGATTGCGACGGCCATCGGCGCCGTGCTGGTATTCGACGAGGTCACGTCCGGTTTCCGCATCACCCATGGCGGCGCGCACCTGGCGCTGGGGGTGGAGCCTGACATCGCCGTGTTCGCCAAGGCGCTTGGCAACGGTTATCCCATCGCCGCCGTCATCGGGCGGCGCCCGGTGATGGAAGCGGCGCAGAGCACCTTCATCAGTTCCACCAACTGGACGGAACGCATCGGACCCGCGGCCGCGGTGGCGACCATCCGGAAGT
The DNA here is from genome assembly GCA_964358505.1 of uncultured Candidatus Peribacteria bacterium. Lineage (GTDB taxonomy): Bacteria > Patescibacteriota > Gracilibacteria > Peribacterales > Peribacteraceae > CAIKAD01. The sequence goes on along the minus strand of CAYHOS010000001.1, from coordinate 36,741 downwards.
TCGGGCGCGCACGGGTTCATGAGCATCTGATGCGCATCGGGCGACTGGTCCAAGAAGGGTGGAAGCGGTCGGCGGACGCAGCGAGCCTGAAGGTGGACGTGACGGGCATCGAGCCGCTCGCCCACTTTCACATCCACTCGGCGCTGGGGGGAGCCCCCAAGACGCTCTTCACGCAGCTGATGCTGGAGCGAGGGTACCTGGCCCCGGACAAGTTCTACGCCACGTTCGCCCATACGGAAGAACATGTGGCGGGGTACCTCGGCGCATCGGGAGAAGCTTTTGATGCCATCGCCCGCGCGCTCCAGGACGGTTCCCTCCCGGAGAAGCTCAAAGGCCCCGTTGCACAATCGGGCTTCAAGCGGCTGACGTAATGGGTCCGCGCGATCAGGACTGCGGCGCCGGAAGATTCAAAACCCTCCGGATATGCCGCTCGAGGAGCGCCCCCACGTTCACCGCCTTCTCCTCATCCGTGGCATTGTCCACGGGGCTTTCTGTCGGACCGGGAAAAGGGGTGGCGCTTTCGTCGAAGGCTTTGAGGTAGAGGCGCACGTCCCGCACGGAGTGCGATGCCCTGTTGTTCAGGATATCCTCCACAGCCGCGCGGCAATCCTGGGACGTGCGTATGCAGTGCACGCCCGGCCCGTACTGCCAGATGTCGTGGCCGAACATGAAGGAAGGCTTCTGGCGGATGCTCGCCTCGAAGAGCACGGTGCCCGCGCAGGAAGCCACGGCGATGCAATGGTCGAGGAGCGCATACGTGTCCGCTTCCTTGGGGATGAGCGTGACGGAGGGGATGCTGAGGAGCGTCTTGTAGAAATCCTCGCTGCGCCATTCCTCCCCTTGCGCCGGGTGCTCCTTTACGTAGAGGCGGATCCCGGGAGGGAGATGGGCGGCCAGGAGCTGTACGACGCGTTCCTGGTCCACGAACGCCCCTGCGAGGGGGATGGTGGTAGCCTCCGGCTGCAGATGGAGGGGGACGTACACGTACGGTTGGGAGAGATCGGGCTGCTGCGTGTGCTGTTTGTAGAATGCGATCGCCCGGTGCTGACCCAGTTTCCGCGACCAGAAGGCCGGGGAAAGCATGGAGGCAGTGAAGCGCAGCGGTTCCCTGCGAAGCACCTTGAGGCCTTTGCGCCACCACTTCCGCACGAAGTTCGGCCTCGTGTAGATGTTCTCCTCCATGTACCACGGCTTCTCGGGTGTCTTCTTTCTGTAGAATGAGAAGTAGTATTCGTAATTCTTGGAGAGAGGGATCGGCCGCTGCGGATCCGCGTACTCCTCGCGTATCCTCCGGAATGCGGCCTGCAGGTCAGGGGCGGGGTGTTCCCAATTCTCCGAAATGTACATCCCATCCATGGCGAAGAAACGGTTCATGTAGAGAACGGGAATGTTCTTGCGCTTGCAGAGATAGTACAGGACGTAATCGTAGCACTGGTGCGGCATGTGGTTCATGAGGAAGAGGTCGATGCGTTCCGTCTCCAGCACGTGGTTCCAGTACCGCAGGTGCGCGAAGTACTGCCGCCGGCGCTCATGGTACGGAATATCCCCCGCAATCCTGTATCGCTCCATGTACCGCGCATAGCGCTCGACCATCTGCATCACCACCGCCTCCGCATGCCGCATGTCCTCGATGATCCCCTCGTCGAGCGGCAATATCGCGTTCCAGTCCACACCGGGGTACTCGCAGATCCGCACGCGCTCCGCCCGCATCTCGATGCGCTTCTCCGCGGCGATCCTCGTCTCCCACGGGACGGCCTCCCCGATGGTGATGCAGGTGCCCAGCGGGATGTCCCTAAACGCCCTCTCCAGAGTCACGGCGTCCGTCGAGTCCCCGTCGAACGCCTTGATGATCACATTGGGCTTCCGCATGGCGTGATGATACACATTGGTCCCCCCAGTTCAAGGATGCTGCAGTGGCCTGCGGGAAAACTCCGGCCTTGTTCCGCAGACGTTTGGTATACTCACCCTCGTGACCCCTCCTATCCCCATCCGTGCCATCGTCGGGCGGTTCGGGCTTGCCTTCACGCGGCGGGCGCTCGAGGGGGTGATGCAAGCGCATCCGTTCGCGTTCTGCGCGGATATCTCGACGGGGGAACTCCCGCCGTTCGCGGGGATCCCCGCGGCGCAACAGGAGTTCTTCGCGAGCAGCGAAATCCGCAAAGCCCATTACGCGGGCGTGGACTGGAACGGCATCGCCCCCCTCGATGAGGAATTGATCCTGCAGATGAGGGAGTGTGAAGCGGTGTTCATGGCCGTCGTCACGCGGCTGGAGGACAAGCATGCTGTCCCGTACCTCACGCGCAAACTCTGGTACCTGCGGCACTTGCAGTTCTGGAACGATTACCTCACGCGCCGGAGGATCAACTTGTACCTCTCCGCCTGGACCCCGCATGAGATCCCGGACATCGTCATCTATTACCTCTGCAGGCAGCGCGGGATCCCCGTCCTGTTCTTTGACATCACCACCCTGCGCGATGTCGCTTGCGCAAGCAGGGATGTGCGGCATGTCACCCCGCAGATCGGCGAACGGTACCGCGTCCTCCTGGCCGAGCGTCCCACAGGCGCTCCGGAAAGCGTCCCCCTGCGGGAGCCGTTCGCCTCTTACGAGCGGGATCTCCTCTCCGTCGCGGGGAAGCCCCCGGTGCTCATGTCCATCCCCCTCCCTACCCATGGGTATCATCTGCGCACGCTGGCCCTGTACCGTCCCTTCGCCCTCTTCCTGCCTGCGCTGCGCATCCTGTTCACGCCCGCCGGGTGGGCGCGTGCTTGGGAAGCGCTGCAGCGATGGCGCGCCGTCCGCCGCACGGAGCATTTCTATAATGCCCATGCATCGGTCCCGGACCTCACGAAGCCCTTCGTATACTTCCCGCTGCACTCCCAACCCGAATTGAGCACCGTCCCCCTGGGGGGCGTGTACGCGGACCAGATTTTGGCGGCGCGCCTCCTCAATGCGACGCTCCCCGATGGCGTCCTTCTCTACGTCAAGGAGCACCCGCGCCGGGGCGGATGGCTTTCCCGCAACACGGAGTACTACAGGGATTTTCTGGAACTGGAGAAGGTGAGGCTCATTCCCAAAGATGTGGATACGTTCATACTTCGCGAGCGCTGTACGGCTGTGGCGACGATCACGGGATCCGCCGGCTTCGAGGCGCTCTTCCGAGGGAAGCAGGTCTTCCTCTTCGGCTCATGGTTCTACCAGTACGCCCGCGGGGTCTTCCCCATCCGAACGGCGCGGGACTGCGCAGAGGCCGTGCGCGCCGTATTCGAGCGCAGGGAGGCGCCGACGCCCTGGAGCACGCATCTCTACCTCAAGGCGATGGAGGAGACGTGCATGATGGGTGTCGTGGACCGATGGTTCCTTCTTGTCACCGGCAAATCAGAGGAAGAGCACGTGAAGGCGCTGAAAAACGCGATAGGGAAAGAACTGGCTGCGTTGCAGGATGAGATCACAGGGGTCGCTTCCGCCCCGTCGTGGAAGGAGATATCGTAACGCTTGCGTTGGCGGCCGGTCAGCGTTTCTGTGCGATGTATTCCAGGCAGCCCGGCCCGTACACGAGTTTGGACAGGTATGGGACATCGCCAAAGTGCAGAGGCGCGAAGAACTTCCTGATATTGTGTCTCACGACGAACCTCCTGCATCGCCGCGGAGGCTTGAACTTGTTCTGTTTGTACATGGCGAGCACATGGTCCTGGTCCGTTTGCGTGATGTATCGATGGGGGCACTGTATCGTATTCTGGAGCATGGTGCAGAAATCCCAATCGAGCAGGGGGGCGATATTTTCGTACGCGAAATGTTCCCCCGTGCGCTTCTGCATGCTCTCCGAGAGCGACTTGAGGAAGCCTTTCCACATGTCCGGATTTTGTGTATCAATGAAGTGCTTGAATTCCTTGTTGGTGTTGTAGTACTTCCGGACAGCGGGGATGACTGCGTCTTCCAGCAAGCCCGACGGATTGCCGAGGGAGACGTACAGATACCCTCCCCTCTTCGTTACGCGGGCCAGCTCTTTCCAGGCGCGCTTGGTCTGTTCCATGTTGTTCAGGTGCATGAGAACGCCCTGTGAAAAAACCATATCGAAGTGATTGTCCGGAAATGGGATCTTGTCCGTACTTGCATCCACGAAATCAAACTTCTCCGGCGGTGCGTACTTCTTGAGCAGCGTGCGCAGTGCGGGGATCCATTGTTTGCCGATGTCGAGGCAGGTGACGTGACCCGCGCCCAGGCCTATCATGGCGATTTCCAGGAATCCCGAGTTCCCCGAACCCGCGTCGAGGATATGTATCCCTTCGAAATCCTTCTTCGTGAGGCTGAAATATGTCGGATCGGAAAACATCTTCACGCACCTGTGCAGCAGCACGGGGTCTTTCGCGAAATTCAAGTGCTGCTTGAAGTAAATTTTCCGTGTCACGGAGGCGACTGATTTGCTTCTCATGGCCAAGAAAGGGGAAAAGATTGTTGATATGACGGTAACATCCCACATCATGTTATGCAAACCGCAACAGCCCCGGGGCACAGGGAGGGGATGGGGGGGCGAACGCGAAAGAATGGGAGGAATGGCGGCCTGCGACCGCCGGGCCTCTGGTACAATGAGCCTCCCATGGCTTCCGCTTCCGCAGTCCTGGCGCTCATCCCCGCCCGCGGGGGTTCCAAGAGTGTGCCGCGTAAAAACATCCTTCCCCTGGGGGGAAAGCCGCTCATCGCGTGGACCATTGCCGTCGCCAAAGCGTCCGGCGCGTGCAGCCGCATCGTCGTCTCCACGGATGACGGGGAAATTGCCGACATTGCACGTCGCGAAGGGGCCGAAGTCCCGTTCCTGCGTCCTTCCGCCATCGCTGCAGACGACACTCCCGATTTCCCCGTCTTCCGACATGCCATCGAGTGGTTCGCCGAACGGGAGGAGTGGAAGCCGGATGTGGTCCTCTGGCTCCGTCCTACGTCGCCGCTCCGTACAGCGGAAGACATTCGGGGCGCGTTGGGCCTCCTCTCTTCCACGGGCGCGGATGCCGTCCGTTCGGTGTGTACGGTGGAACAGCACCCGTACTGGATGAAAGGGATGGATGCGGAGGGGCGGCTCACGCCGCTCATCCCCGGCCACGACGAAAGTTCCTTCCCCCGGCGCCAGCTCTGTCCTCCGGTGTATATGCTCTCCGGCCTCGTGGACGCGGTTCGCGTCTCTTCGGCACTCGTGAACGGCGCGCTCTTCGCCGGCGATGTCCGCGGCTACGTTGCGCCTTTGGAGCGAAGCCGCGAACTGGACACTCTCGACGATATGCCTTTCTTGGAAGCCGCGTTACGCGTTCTCCCCGCATGACAGACCGTTCCATATCATTGATACTCGCAGCGTACGGTGCGCCCGGCATCCTCGCCATCGGCCACCTGTCCGCACTCGGCTACCGTCCGGAACAGGTTGGCCTCCTCACGCACGGCGACGACGAACGCAACCGCCCGCTCCTCGCTTGCGCGGCGGACAACGGCATCAGCGTCTGCCAGTCGGCGGCGAAGGAGTCCGCTGCCAAGCAATGGCTGCAGGAACGGCGGCCCCGGCTGCTCTTCAGCCTGCACTACCGCGACCGCATCCCCGGCGACCTCCTCGCCATCCCCACGGGTGGGTGCGTCAATCTCCATCCGTCGCTCCTGCCCAAGCACCGCGGCTGCTTCTCCGTCCCGTGGGCGATCCTCGGGGGCGATGACGTGACGGGTTTTTCCTACCACTGGATGACCGAGAAGTTCGACGAGGGGAATATCCTGCTCCAGCGCATCATCCCCATCGGCAAGGACGATTCGGCATACACGCTCTTCCACCGCCAGATCGCCGAAGGACTCGCCGTGTTTCCCGAGGCCGTTGCGCTGGCGCTCCGGGGAGAACGCGGGACGCCGCAGGCGCCCGGCGGCAGTTACCATCCGCGCGCCGTGCCGTATGGCGGCAGGATCGATCCCTCGTGGGACCGCGGGCGCGTCAGCTGCTTCATCCGCGCGCTCGACTTTCCGCCCTACCCGCCGGCCATGGTCGAACTCCGGGGGAAGAAGTATCCGGTACCGAGCATGGAAGAGTACGACCGTCTCCTTTCCGTTCACCGATGAAGCCGCATTCCTCCATCTATGCTTCCACCGCGTGCCTGGGCGGCGCGCAGCCGCTCACCGATCGTCTGCGGCTGTACCGGGAGCTCGGTATGGAAGCGGTGGAGTTGGGCGACAAGGTCACCATCGAGGGCGCATGTACGTCGCAGCTGCTGGGGCCCGGTCCCTATCTCCTCCACAATTACTTCCCGCCTCCGCCGGAACCTTTCGTCCTCAACCTGGCGTCGGTGGATGCGCGCATCCGGGAGAGGAGCATGGCGCTCGTCCGACGTGCTCTCTCCCTCAGCGCCGCGCTCGGCGCCCCCCTGTACTCCGTCCACGCAGGCTTCGTCACCGATCCTACACTGGCATTCATCTTCCCCAAGCCGGACAGGCCGGATGCGGGGCAGGAAGCACTGCGTCGTTTCGTGGAAAGTATCCGTGGACTTCTCCCCTTCGCGGAGCGGGCGGGGGTGCGGCTGCTCGTGGAGAACAACGTGTGCGAACGTCACAACATGGGGACGCTCCTGCTCCAGACCACGGATGAGTTCCAGGAATTCTTTGGAATGATCGCCTCCCCTTTCCTCGGCATCCTGGTCGATACGGGGCACCTGAATGTCTCCGCGGCGACCTACGGATTCAACCGCATGGAATTCATCGCAGTCCTTGCACCGTACATCGGCGCGTTCCACCTCCACGACAACGACGGGAGCGCCGACCAGCACCGCCCGGTGGAGGAGGGCAGCTGGATCACCGGGGTGCTCCGCACGCCGGCTCTCCAGAGTCTCCCCTGGATCATGGAGGCGAAATTCCCGAATGGAGAGGCGCTTCTGGCGCAACGACGGTTTCTGGAAACCCTCTGAGGGGGTTCTCGGGTATACTCCCCCCGTGTTCACTCCGGACCAGATCCGCGCCATGTGCGTACCCGTTTCGGGCACGATCCGCGAGGCAATGCGCGCCATTGATCGTGCAGGCCTGGGTGCCGCTTTCCTCGTGGCGGCGGACGGCCGCTTTGCAGGGTTGGTGACGGACGGGGACTTGCGGCGGGCTCTGCTGAGGGGGCAGGGGTTGGATACTCCCGTTTTGGGGGTCGCGCGGCCGGATTCCGTTACCGCACGCATCAGTGATCCTCCGGAATCCATTGCCGGCCTTTTCCACGAGAAGGTGCGCCTCATCCCGCTCCTGGATGAACGGGGCAGGGTGGTGGACGCCGCGGCGTTCGATCAACGCATCGCCCTGCCCGTGGCTTCCCCTTCCGTTGGGGAGCGCGAATTGCAGTACGTCACGGAATGCGTGGTAAGCGGATGGATTTCTTCCGCCGGCCCCTTCGTGACGAAATTTGAAGGAATCTTCGCGAGATTCTGCGGTGTGAAACATGCCATAGCCGTTTCCAATGGCACGGCGGCACTGCACTTGGGTCTGCTGGCGTTGGGCATCGGCTCGGGAGACGAGGTGCTCGTCCCCTCCCTCACGTTCATCGCCACTGCCAACGCCGTCGCATACACCGGCGCAACGCCCGTTTTCGTGGATTGCGATCCGGTCACCTGGACCATCGATCCCCAAGCGGCTGAAGCGGCCATCACGCACCGCACACGCGCCATCATCCCCGTGCACTTGTACGGGCATCCGGCGGACATGGGCGCACTCACGGGCATCGCACGACGCCACAAGGTCGCCTTGGTGGAAGATGCGGCGGAGGCGCACGGTGCGCTGTGCGGCGGGAAACCCGTGGGGAGCATCGGCGATATCGGCATCTTCAGCTTCTACGGCAACAAAATCGTCACGACGGGCGAAGGCGGAATGGTCGTGACCAACAGTGATGCCATGGCGGAGAAGATGCGCCTCCTGCGCGACCACGGCATGTCGGCGGAACGCCGCTACTGGCATACGGTGCTGGGGTACAACTATCGGCTCACGAGCCTCCAGGCGGCTCTTGGCTTGGCACAGATGGAACGGATCAGTGACGTTATCGATGCAAAACTGAAGATCGCCGACCTGTACCGGCAGGGACTCGAGGGTGTGCCGGGCATGACGCTGCCGGCTTGCGCCTCCTGGGCGCGTAACGTGTACTGGCTCTATTCCATCGTCATCGATGCCGAACGCTTCGGCTATTCGCGTGACGCGCTGATGGACCTGCTCAAGGAACGCGGCATCGACACGCGTCCGTTCTTTCCTCCGCTTCACAAGCAGCCGATCTACGCCAATAGTCAGCATCTGCCCGTGAGCGAGCGGCTGGGCGACACGGGCCTCAGTCTCCCCTCCTCAGCGAATTTGCGCCCCGAGCACGTTGCCCGCGTATGCGAGGAGATCGTGCGGATCCATCAAGAGGCAGTCAAACCCAACGGCACCGTCCTCGCCGCCCCGCAGGCGGAAGAATTACGGAAGCAATCGGCGCTCGCCATGGGGTAGCCCCCGCTCATCCTCGATCGACGCGGATGAACGCCCATGGTTCGATGATGGAGCCGTTCACCTGCATGCCGGCTACCGTCTGCGTGAGGTCGCCGGGCTTGTCCTTGTCCGGCCACGCGGCTGCCGTGAGGGCGGCGGGGTCGTAATCCTTGTCCTGCACGATACTGCAGGAGGCCGCACCGGGCAGCGTGGAGCAGATCCACTTGATGTATTGCTCCGAGTAGATGTTGAAGTAGTGGAACCTGTGCGGTTCTCCGTCAGCATCGAAGAGAGGATCCTCCTGGCCCTTCCTCTCCCCTTCCCATTCGCGTATCTGCTTGATGCGGAAGCTCTTCGCGCCCACCATGGTGCGGACGAGGAGCGTCCGGCCCGTCACGCGCCAGAGTTCGCGCATGGCCGGGAGGATGCGGGGGAGGTGGAGCAGCACGTTCATGCACAGGACGACATCCCCGGAACGGTCCTCCGCGGGCAGCGCCTCGATGTCACCATGCTTGAAGTCCGCCTGGGGATCATGGGCGAAGGCTTGAGCGGCCAATGCCACGTACGACTGTGTGGCGTCGATGCCGGTGTACGTGAACGGGAACGCGAAGGCGTTGCGCAGCGACCGCAGGTAGTGGCCGGCGCCGCAGCCCACGTCCAGCACGCGATCCCCTTCCTTGAGCACGCCCTGCAGGCGCCGCGCAGCCGCCTTGCTGCTCTCCATTTCCGGCGCTTCCCCGGTTGCGCGCTTGTAGAGCACTTCCCCGTAGGATTTCATGTTGTCCCAGATTTTCCAGCGGTTGTCCTGTGGCGTCATGGCGGTATGGTACCATACGTCCATCCCTGACAATCTTCCGTCTTTGGCATTGCAGAGACACAATACCAGTGTTGAGTACGGCCTCCCCGAGACCGTGCGCTTCTGCGCCAGGTGCACCATCAGCAACCAGCGGCCCCGCATCACGTTCGACGGGGAGGGCGTCTGCAGTGCCTGCCGCTACGCGGAATACAAGCGCCAGGTGGATTGGGCCGCGCGGGAGAAGGAGCTGCGGGAACTGTGCGACCGCCACCGCAAGAACGATGGCACCTTCGACGTGCTCGTCCCCGGGAGCGGCGGCAAGGACGGTTCCTACGTAGCGCACCAGCTGAAGGAGGTGTACGGCATGCATCCGCTCACGGTCACATGGTCTCCCCTTCTCTATACAGACATCGGGCGGCAGAACCTGGATCGGTTCGTGGAGTCCGGATTCAACCATATCCTCTTCACGCCCAAGAAGAGTTCCAGCCGCCTTCTCACGAAGCTGTCGTTCATCCACATGGCGGACCCCTTCCAGCCTTTCATCTACGGCGTCTACAATTTCCCGCTGCACGTTGCCGTCAAGTACAACATCCCCCTCATCTTCTACGGGGAGAACGGGGAAGTGGAGTACGGGGGCGACATGAAGAACGCCTACAAGCCCACGCGCGAAGTCACCGACCAGGACAAGCACTACTTCTCCGGCAAGCCGCCGGCGTTCTGGAAGGAGCACGGGGCTACGGACGAGGACCTCTCTCCGTACTTCGCGCCGCCCTTCGCGGAGATCCAGAAGACCAAGGTGGAGATCCACTTCTACAGCTACTACAAATTCTGGGATCCGCAGGAGAACTTCTACTACTCCACGCAGCACACGGGATTCACGGCAAACCCGGAGCGGACGGAGGGGACGTACTCCAAGTACGCCAGCCTGGACGACAAGCTGGACGGATTCCATTTCTACATGGCGTTCATCAAGTTCGGCATCGGCCGCGCAACGTCCGAGACGGCGCATGAGATCCGGGACGGCAAGATCACGCGGGAGGAGGGCGTGGCGCTGGTGCGCAAGTTCGACGGGGAGTTCCCCAAGAGATACTTCAAGGAATTCCTGGAGTACTGCGACATCACGGAGCGGCAGTTCCACGACGTGGTGGACAGCTGGCGCTCCCCGCACCTGTGGGAGAAGGTGAGTAGCGAGTGGAAGCTTCGGCAGCAGGTGACGTGACCGTCAATGCGCCATCCGCACGAAGTTCTCGATAATACGGAGGCCTTCCCTTGCGCTCTTCTCCGGATGGAACTGGCATCCGATGATCTTCCCCTTCCCGATTGTCGAAGGGAAACGCAGCCCGCCGTAGAGCGTGGTAGAGAGGGTGTGCGAAGAGTCACTCGGTTGGAGAATGTACGAATGGATGAAGTACATCTCTGCTCCGGAAGGGACGCCTTCCAACGCGGTGCCCCTCCACGTGCCCGCGCCGTTCTCCTCGATGGCGCTCCATCCCATGTGCGGCGTCTTCGCCTTGTCCTGGAGCGGGGGGAAGCGCACCACGTTCCCCGGCAGGAGCCCCAACCCTTCCCATTCCCCGAATTCGTATCCCTTCTCCAGCAGAAGCTGTGCGCCCAGGCAGATGCCCAGGATAGCTTTTCCCCCTGCCGCGGCATCCTTCACCTCATCCAGGAGGCCGCGCATGCGGAGCCCCTCCATGCCCGAGGCGAACGCGCCCTGCCCGGGCAGAACGAGCGCGGATGCCGCGCGCAGCTCTTCGGCATCCTCGCTCAGCGCGACATCCTCGTGGAAGCGGCGCAGCGCCTTGAGGATGCTGTGCATGTTTCCGACGCCGTAGTCGACAACGAGGATGCGGGGCATGGTCAGGGGAGGCGGATGGGAACGCCGGTAGCATGCAGCTCGCGCTTGAGGGCGCCGACGGAAGTATCGTTGTAGTGGAGGATGGAAGAGAGCGCAACGGCGTCGGCTTTGGCGTCCAGCGCCTCGCGGAGTGCCGCCGCGTCCCGGGCACCGCCGTGCGCCACCACCGGCACCGTCGCGAAGGATGTGACGGCGCGGATGAGCTCCAGATCGAAGCCGCCCCGCGTGCCATCTTGATCGATCGATGTCAGGAGGATTTCCCCGATGCCGAGGTCCAGCGCTTCTTTGATCCACTCAATGGCGTCCTTCCCCGAGTGCTCGCGCCCGCCTTCCATGAACGCTTCCCAATTTCCGCCCTGCGGCGGTTGCCCGGGACCGACGCGCTTCGCTTCGACGGAGAGCACGATGCACTGGGATCCGAACTGCCGCACCGCTTCCGGTATGAGCCGTGGATTGTGAATGGCGTTGGTGTTGACTGCCACCTTGTCCGCTCCGGCGCGCAGGAAGTTCGTGATGTCGTGCAGCGACTGGATGCCCCCGCCCATCGTGAGCGGGATGAAGAGCTCGTTCGCGATCGACCGCATCAAGTCGAAATCCGGGCTGCGCCCGTAGAGACTTGCGACGGTGTCCATCACACAGAGTTCGTCGGCGCCTTGCTCGTAGTATTTCCGCGCCAGCGCAGCCGGATCGCCCATCACGCGCAATCCTTCCATGTGGATGCCTTTCACGATGGTGGGCCCCTTCACGTCCAAGCGGGGGATGATGCGCGTCTTCATCGGGGACAGTGTATACGTTCTTGCCCCTCCGTCGCCAAGGAGGTAGGGTGACATCCCCATGGCTCGTCTCCTTCCCCTCCGTCCCGGCGGCGTGTACGTGATTGCCGAAGCGGGAGTGAACCACAACGGCGAACCGGGCTTGGCGCAGGAACTCATTGACGTGGCGGTGGAGGCGGGCGCCGACGCCGTCAAATTCCAACTCTTCGATCCCGACGAACTTGCGTCCGACGTCGCGCCCCTGGCGCCGTACCAGGAACGCAGCGGAGAGGAAAACCAGAAGGCCATGCTCCGTCGCCTCACGTTGCCGCACGATGCATACCGGGAACTGAAGGCGTACGCCGAGAGGCGGGGCATCGATTTCATCACTACGCCCTTCGACATCGCCTCGGCGCGCTTCCTGGCGGGGATGGGCGTGAAGGCCATCAAGATCCCCTCCAGCGAGATCACCAACACCCCCTTCATGCAGGGTATGGCGGAGTTGAGCGTCCCCACCATCCTCTCCACGGGGCAGGCGACACTGGAGGAGATCCGCGCAGCGGTGGAACCTTTCGAGCGAGCGCGCGTCCCCTTCGTGCTCCTTCACTGCGTGAGCTCCTACCCTTCACCCGTCAACCAGACCAACCTGAGGGCCATGGACACGCTGCGCCGCGTATTCCCCGTCCCCGTCGGCTACTCGGACCACACGGTGGGCATCAATGTCACGGTGATGGCCGCGGCATACGGCGCGCAGATCGTGGAAAAGCACTACACGCTCGACCGCACGATGGTCGGGCCCGATCACGCGGCCTCGCTGGAGCCGGATGAGCTGGCCGAAATGGTCCGCCGCATCCGCGACTCCAAGTTCCTCAAGGGCGTGAACATCCCGCTCGAGGTGCTGGGGGACGGCGAGAAGAAGTGCCAGCCGTGCGAGGCGGAGGTACGCGCCGTGAGCCGCCGCAGCGTAACCGCCGCGCGCGACCTGCCTGCGGGAACCATGCTGAGCGCGGACATGCTCGCCATCCGCAGGCCAGGCACGGGCATCGCCCCCGCAGAGGCACGCACGGTGGTAGGCAAAACCCTTACCAAGTCCCTCGTCGCGGGGGAAGTGGTGGTGTGGGCAGATTTGAAGTGATTACCCTTCCTTGCCGGAGCGGCCGACGTGAGCCAGGAAGGTCTCCAATGCCCCCCACATCCCGTAGCGCTCGATCTCGCGGCTATGCCCGTAGAGGTGGAAGAACAATTTCTCATCCGGCTGTGCGCGGTACAACAACGCCATCGCCAGGGCTGACCAAGAGGTGAAGGCTGAGAGCGGAAGATCGAAGCCGCGCGTGCGTGTCCAGGCGTGACGCGCAGGCCCGAGAGGATCCAGGATTTTCCACGGCGGATGGAACCGCTTGCGCCAGGGGAACGGGGAAACCTGGAGCGTCACCGGTTGGAGAAAGGGGTCTTTGGAGGTAAAGCGGAAGTCTTCCGTGGTTCGCGCGCCCGCGAATCCCGCGCGTTCCACGAGTCCGCGCACTTCGGCATTCACGTCACCGTACGGGTAGCAGAAACTCGTGCAGGGCTTCCCCGTCACGCGTTCCACCCATGCTTTGCTCCCGCGGATCTCGCGCTCGGCGTCCGCGAGGGGGATCCGCGTCAAGCGGGGGTGCGTCAACGTATGCGCTCCGATCGCGTGACGTTCCGCGAGCGAGCGAATGTCCCGTTCCTCCAGAAGCGAGGCACCGTGCTGTTCCCGGGGACAGACGTAGAAGGTCCCACTGAGGCCGTAGCGCTCAAGGAGCCCTGCAATGCGCAAATCCAGCGCGCAGCCGTCGTCCCAGGATGTCTGGAAGAACATGCGGCGATCCTATCACGTTTTTCGTTTTTCGATCGAGCGCTATTCATGCAGTCATTCTGTGGTATTATGCACTCCCATGGCCGATTCCCATGTCCATTTCCGCTCGCGCGGGAGCTACTTCCCCGCCTCTTCCGTCCGGCGCGTGCCCAAGGCATGGGGGGAGGAGCAGTGGATCGTGAACAAGGAGTACTGCGGCAAGAAGCTGCTCCTGCGCAAGGACCGCCGCTGCAGCATGCACACGCACGGGGAGAAGGACGAGGTGTTCTACATCCAACAGGGACGTGTCCTGTTGGAAATGGGCAAGAAGAAGTACGAACTCGCACCGGGCGATTTCATCCACATCCGCGCGGGGCAGCCGCACCGTTTCACGGGGCTGGAGGAGAGCGAGATCTTCGAATTCTCCACCACGCACAGCGAGGACGACAGCTTCCGCACCGAGCTTTCCGGGCACGCGGATCCCGAGCGGTACGCGCGGCAGTCGGCGCTGCTCGGAGCGTTCACTCGGCAGTCCGTCCTCGTCATCGGGGACGTGATGCTCGACCGGTACACGGAGGGGGAGATCACGCGCATCTCGCCCGAGGCGCCCATCCCCGTGATCCAGGTTTCCCGCGAATGGGAAGTCCTCGGCGGCGCGGGGAACAGCGCCCACAACGTGCGCGCACTCGGCGGGCGGGTCAGGCTCCTCAGCGTAACCGGCGAGGACCGGGCGGAAGCCGCCATCCGTTCCCTGTGCAAGGCGTCGAAAATACCGGTGACGTTCCTCCGCGCCGCCGGCCGTCCCACCGTCGTCAAGCAGCGCGTCGTGAGCGGCTCGGGCCAACAAGTGGTGCGCGTGGACCGTGAGGCGACTGACGCCCTCCCCCCCCGCATCGAAGGTTTCCTGCTGCGCAGGCTTCCGTCCCTCGTCTCCCGCGCGACGGCCATCCTCGTTTCCGACTACGCGAAAGGGGCGGTGACGGCGCGCGTTATCCGGCAAGCGGTCCGTTTGGGGAAGAAGAAAGGCATCCCTGTCATCATCGACCCCAAACCCCGCGCCGGGTTCACCCATAAGGATTGCAGGGGTGCGTCCCTCCTCACGCCCAATGTACGGGAGGCGCGCGCCTTGCTCGGCGGCCAGGGCGCTTCCCCGGAGGAGTTGGGGCGCAGGCTGAGCCGCGCAACCGGCGCAGCGGTCATCCTCACGCGCGGAGGGGAGGGGCTGGATGTCTGGCGGCGCGGGAAGCTCCTTTCCCATTTCGATTCCCTCTCCCCCGCGGTGGTGGATGTGTCGGGCGCGGGCGATACCGTCGCCGCCGTAGCGGCGCTCACGCTCGGCGCGGGCGGTTCGCTCACCGATGCGGCGGACATGGGGAACCGCGCGGCGAGCGTGGTGGTGCAGAAGCGCGGCACGGCCATCCTCATTCCCGTGGAACTCGATGCCGCCCTCTGACCGTCCCCGGCTTCGCCCTTCGCTTCGCCGCGGCTTCGAAATCCGGGCGCTGCTGTTGGACCGCGACGGTGTTCTCATCCCCGAACGTCCGTACGTCTACAAGCCAGAGGATCTCGTCCTCCTGCCGAATGTTCTCGAAGGTTTGCACCGCTTGAAGGATGCGTACCATTTTTTTGTCGTTTCGAACCAGTCAGGAGTGGCGCGTGGTTTCGATACACTTGAAGGAGTCCGGGCGTGTCATGAAGTTCTACGTTCACTCCTGCGCACAGGCGGCGTGGAGCTTGATGACATCGTGTTTTGCCCCCATCATCCGGATGATGGATGCCTTTGTCGCAAACCGCGTACCGGCATGTGGGAAACATTGGCACAACGGCACGGCCTTGCCCCTCAGCAGTCCGTGATGGTCGGGAACCGCGGGAGCGACATCGCCTTCGGCCGCGCCATCGGTTGCACGTCCGTCCTCGTGGAAGATCCCGCTTACGCGGAAGAACAGGCTACAATACACTCCGACTTGCGCGTCCGCGATCTTGCGGAACTGGCTTCCCTACTCCTTCATTCATGACCACCGAGCACAAGATTACTGGTCTCTCCGTTGCGATCAATCGTGCCGCTGAAGCGCGAAACGCCGGAAAGCGCGTCGTCACCACCAACGGTGCCTTCGATCTGTTCTCGGTGCCGCACCTCCTCCTCCTCGAATTTGCCCGCTCGCAGGGTGATTGCCTCTGCGTGGGCGTCAACAGCGACGCCTCCGTCCGCGCGATCAAGGGAAAGGGGCGCCCCATCGTCCCCCAGGAGGAGCGCGCGCGCATCGTGGCGGGGCTAGCCTGCACGGACTGCGTCTTCCTCTTCGACGGTCCCGATCCCCGCTCCTGGCTCCCTCTCATCCGTCCCGACGTGCATGTCAATTCCGCCGAGTACACGGAACAGTGCGTGGAGGCGGAGATGTTGCGCGAGATCGGCGCAACGCTCGTCCTTCATCCCCGCGACACCGCGCACCGGTCGACGAGCGATGTTCTTGCCCATATCCATTCGCTCCCCCAGTGAGATCCTTCGTCACCAAGGTCGTCATTGATGCGCTGACGGCGGTCATGCTTCCATGGCTGCTCCTCGTTTCCCGCGTTCGGAGGAAGGAGGGAAGGCGGCGGAAGATCCTCATCATCCAGCTGGGGAAGATCGGGGACATGGTGTGCGTCACGCCTCTCCTCCGGTCGCTGCGCACATGGGATGCTTCCGCGGAGATCACCGTCTTCGGCCCCGGCGGCACCGCCGACATCCTCGCCGGGAACCCCTGCGTGGACCGGTTCATAAACTCACAAAACCTTTCCTTCGCCGGGCTGGGGGGGCGGCTGCGTCTCCTGCTCTCCCTTCACCGCGCGCGCTTCGGCGTGAGCATCGCGGTCCATCCCGGCGCGTGGAACGCGGTACTGGGGCTGTGGACGTCGGCGCCCGTCCGTGTGCATACGCGGGGCGGCCGGCTGGGGCTCGTGGGCTCCTTCTTCCATCCGTTCCACACGCATCGCCTCGTCTATGGGCGCGGCATGCGGACGTATGATCACTTCATGAACATCGCGCAAGCGGTGGGCGCTCCCGTCGTCCCCTACCGCCATGAGATGTTCCTCTCGGATGCAGAACGCCGGGGAGGGATGCAGTGGCTGGAACGGCACGGTGTCCCGGAGGGAAGCCGCGTTGCCGTTCTCTCGCTCACGGCGGGGAACAAGATCAAGGAATGGCCGCTCGAGCGCTTTGTGGAGGTCGCCAAGCATCTTACTGAGAAACATGGTATGCATGTGCTCCTTTCATCGTCGGACACCGCCGTAACGTCCCGTGCTTGGGGCATGCTGGCGCCGTCGCGCACGGTGGATGCCGGGGGCCTTCCGCTCCGCCTGCTCGCGGCTGTCATCGCGCGCGCATCCCTCTTCATCTCCGTGGATACCGGGCCGCTCTACATCGCCCATGCTTTCGGTGTCCCTCTCGTGGACATCGTGGGCCCCGTGCATCCCGCCGAGCAGCCCCCTCCCCCCTCCCCGCGTGTCGCGCTGGTGCTTCCGCCGCTCCCCTGCAAGCCGTGTTCCTTCGTTGCCGAAACCCTGCGGGTTTCCACGGAGGAGCAACGGCGATGCCTGGATCTGACGACCGTGAACATGGTGATCGAAGCCGCGGACGGCCTCCTGCGTTCCGTTGCCGCCTGATGCTTCCCACGCCCTCCCCCCCGGCCTCGGCTTCCTGCATCCTCTGCGGCGACGGGGGAATTCCCCGCGCCGTGCGTGGCATGACGCTCTACCGCTGCGGGTCCTGCGGGTTCCAGTGGGCGTCACCCGTCCTCTCGTCCTCCCATTACGACACGTGCACCGTAGACCTCTCGGAAGCCAAGCACCGCCGGCGCCGGCGCAACGGCGAAGACCGCATCCGCCTCCTCCGGAAGCTCATCCCCCCCGGCAAGGCTCGGGGCCTTCGGTCCCTCGACCATGCCTGCGACATCGGGTGCGGGGAGGGAATGGTTCTCCAGTGTTTGCGGGAGGCGGGGTTCGAGGGGGGCTTTGGCATCGAACCCAACCCCGCGTTCGTCGCGTTCGCCCGCTCGCTTGGGCTTTCCGTGGAACAGGGGACGCTCGAAACTGCCGCGCCCCTTCTGCGGGAGCGCCAGCCGCACGTCGTCATTCTCATCCATGTCATCGAACACCTCAACGATCCTCTCGCAGCCCTCCGCACGCTGCGGTCTGCCATGCTTCCCGGCTCGTTCCTCGTCCTGGAAACTCCCAATCTGGAGGGGTACTCGGGGCGGGTGCTCGGGGACGACTGGCCCCTCGTCTACGAGGAACACCTCTCCTACTTCACGCCCGCCACCCTCCGCCGCTGCCTCGAGCAGGCAGGTTTTTCCATACGGGCGGAAGGGAAGTGTGATTTCGACCAGTACCACATGGGCATCGGTGATTTGCTGTTCCGGCTGGGGCTGCGGAAGCAGAAGCGGCGGGATCGCGCCCCCCCTCCCCCGTCGCCGTCAGGCAGCGGTGGACAACAGAAGGTCCCATCACCTTCCGCGGCACGGAGGATGGTGGCTTCCCTTGCTTCGGCGATCCTGAGCCGGGCTGTTGTTGCGTTGGGGAGGGTCGATTATCTCTGGATGGTAGCCTTCATAGGGAAAGATACCGCTTCCCCGCGTGCTCAAACGTCTCCGGTAGCAGGAGGGATTTGAGGTCGAAGAACACGCCTCCCTTCCCGAGCCCCTTCGCAAAAGACCCGGGGGCGAGGTCGCGGTACTCCTTGTGCGTGACGAGCAACAGGATGGCGTCATAAGGCCCCTCCTCCAGCGTCCCCGGCTTGAAGTCCAGTTTCGCGATCACTTCCGGTCCCAGGAAGGGGTCATGCACGCGCACGTCAGCACCCATCTTCTGCAACGCGCGCACCACGCCATGCGCCTTGCTATTGCGCGTGTCGGGAATGTCCTCTTTAAAAGTTAGGCCGAGGACGAGGGCTTTCTTCCCCTTCATGCTCCCCAGCGTGTCTTCCACCTGCTTCGCCACGTAGGCGCTCATGTTGTCGTTGATGGCGCGTCCCGCCGTGATCACCTGCGTCGCCATGCCCAGCTGCTTCGCCTTCTCCACCAAGTAGTACGGGTCCACGCCGATGCAGTGGCCGCCCACGAGGCCGGGCGAGAACTTGAGGAAATTCCACTTGGTCCCCGCAGCCTCCAGGACGTCCTTCGTGTGGATGCCGACCTTGTTGCAGAGCATGGCGATCTCGTTCACGAAGGCGATGTTGATGTCCCGCTGCGCGTTCTCGATCGCCTTGGCCATCTCCGCCACTCTGATGGACGGGGCGCGGTGGATGCCCGCTACGATCACGTTCTCGTAGAGCGCCGCGAGCGTCTCCAGCGTCCTCCCGTCCTGTCCCGCTACGATCTTCTTGATCTTGGTCACGGTGTGCTCCTTGTCCCCCGGGTTGATGCGCTCCGGCGAGTAGCCCAGGGTGAAGTTCTTCCCGCACACCATCCCGGAGTGTTTCGCAAGCACCGCCCCGCACAACTCCTCCGTCACGCCGGGGTAGACCGTGGATTCGTACACGACGATCGCCCCCTCCTTCAGGTTCTTCCCCACCGTTGCCGAGGCTTCCATGAGGATCGTCATGTCCGGGTTGTTCGCGTCGTCGATGGGCGTGGGGAGCGCCATCACCACCACGTCCGCATTCTTGATCACCGCGGGGTCCGTGCCGTAGGTGATGGTCACTTCCTTCAGTTGTTCCGGGGAGAGCTCAAGGGTGGAGTCCTTCCCCGACGCAAGCTCATCTACGCGGCGCTTGGAGACGTCGTACCCGTACACGGGGTATCCCTTCTTGGCGAACGCATGGGCAAGGGGAAGGCCGACGTACCCGAGGCCGACCACGCAGATGGCGGGCTGTTGCATGGGGGGAGTGTAGCAAAATCCTTCCCTGAGGACTATGATGCCGGGCATGAAACGCGCACTGATAACGGGTATTACCGGCCAGGATGGGTCGTATCTTGCCGAGCTCCTCTTGGAGAAGGGGTACGAAGTCCACGGCGTGGTGCGCCGGGCCTCCACCTTCAACCGCGGCCGCATCGAACATCTCTTCACCGACCCGCATGAAGTGAAGGTCCCCCTCACGCTCCACTACGGCGATTTGGGCGATTCCAGTTCCCTCCTCCGGATTCTCCTCGAGGTTCGCCCCGATGAGCTGTACAACCTTGCCGCACAGAGCCACGTGGGCGTGAGTTTCGAAATGCCGGAGTACACGGGCGACGTGACGGCCATGGGGACGGCCCGATTGCTGGAGGCACTGAGGATCAGCGGTTTGCCAGCGCGGTTCTATCAGGCGAGCAGCAGCGAGCTCTACGGCATGACGATGGAGACGCCCCAGAACGAAGAAACACCCTTCCATCCCCGGAGCCCGTACGGCTGCGCAAAGGCGTTTGCCTTCCATCTCACGCGCAATTACCGCGAGGCGTACGGCATGTACGCCGTCAACGGCATCCTGTTCAACCACGAGTCGCCGCGGCGTGGCGAGAACTTCGTCACGCGCAAAATCACCATGACGCTCGCGCGCATACTCGCCGGAAAACAGGATTGCCTCTACCTGGGGAACCTGGAAGCCAAGCGCGATTGGGGATATGCCCCGGAATACGTGGAAGGCATGTGGCGCATGCTGCAGCAGGAGAAGCCGGAGGATTTCGTGTTGGCCACGGGAAAGACGGCTTCCGTACGGGAGTTTCTGGAGCTCTGCCTGCGGCATCTCGACATACCGTTTGTGCGTGAAGGGAAAGGAGGGGACGAGGTGTATCTCAACACGCGATCCAAGGAAGTCATCGTGGCGATGGACCCACGCTACCGCCGCCCCGCGGAAGTGGATATGCTCATTGGGGATGCTTCCAAGGCAAAGCGTGTCCTCGGCTGGGAGGCGCGCACGTCCCTCTCCGATCTGGCGGTGATCATGCTAGGGGCAGACTGCAACCATCTCGGTGTGCCGTTCCCATCGAGAGTCACATCTTCCACCCACGCGAAGAACAAACCGTTGCTCTCTTCTTCCAGGTTGTAAACCCATGAAGGCTCTCCGTGCCCTTTTTGCACGTCCACTCTTCCTTGCCCTGGGTCTGACGGCGACGGTGGGGGTGAGCATGCTCCTCACGACGCCCTATCCGATGGACGACCACTTCCTGTACCAGAAATTCATCGAGCGCCTTGCGGGAGGCCGCCTCGACCTCACGATCCCGGGATTCCACGGCCAGAACTTCATCGCGGTGCCCTGGTACTGGGTCACGCGGTCGCCCCTCACGCAGATCCACGTGCAGATGCTGAGCGGCGCGTTGCTTCCGCTCCTCTCGTACTTTGCGGCGAAGAGCCTCTTCCGCTCCGCCACGCAAGGCCTGCTCTTCGCGGCCATCATCGCCATGATGCCGTTCCTCTCCTTCTCCAGCCTGCGCGGATGGATGGTGGCGACGTATACGCTGTACCTCCTGCTCGCGGTCATCCTCCTCGCCCGCCGGTCGCGCTGGGCCGCGCTCCCCTGGGGCTTCGCCATGATCGCCCTCCCCTTCGCTGCGGCGCTCCTCCCCCTCTTCCTGTCTTTTCCGCCTCAACGAGGGTCCTTCCTGCGGCGTTACTGGCACGTCATCGCCGCCTTCGCGGTCCCGGCGCTCTACATCCTCATCCAGTTCCTGCAGGCGGGGCGCATCATCGTGGGGGCGCACGCGGACGAGTTCACTGCCGCCAGCATCTGGTCCGGTCCTACGCGGATATTCCTCAACGCCGGCCATGCCGTGCAGATGCTCTTCTCCATCCACAACTACTACTTTCCCGACCCCGCCAAGACGGCCCTCGGCAACATGATGCACACCACCCCCGTCCTCGTGTTCTTAGGGATCTGGGCCTTCCTCTCCTGGCGCGATTTCTTTGAGGACCGGCGCCTCCCGTTCGCGCTTGCCCTCGGCTTCCTCATCGGCATCGGGATGAACGTGGCCATCGACCATATGGACCACTTCTACATGGAGACGGGCGTACTGCTCATCATCCTCGCCGCCCTCCCGGTCCTCGTGCGCCATCCCCTCTGGATCCCCGTTGTGCTGGGCACCCTCCACTTCCAGTGGTTCTACTTCTTCCTCCAGTTCCGCGGCGTCTTCGCGCTCGGGCCGTCCTTCTTCCTCACGCCGCTGGCCGTGGATCTCCTCTTCGTCCTGTACTGCCTTGCAAACGGAAGAGAAGTTTTCGTGCATCTCCGTTCCCTGATCTCCGCGGCGCCGCGGGGCGGTACGGGCGCCTGAGGCACTCAACGCGGCTTCCTCCCGACGATGTAGATCTGCGGCCCGAAGGGAATGAAGTCGTGAAGGCAGTACGCCAGATATGCGGCGGAGAAGAGGAGGGATTTCCCGGGCGTGAGCGCGCCCTCCAGGCAGCGTTCGCGCACCACGGGAAAGGAGACGTCCGTGAGGTACTTCTGGAGCGTGAAGAACGGCCATCCCCATAGCCGCGCCTTCCCGATGCGCCAGCCGGTCTCCTCCACCAGAGCGCACAGTGGGCGCAGTTTGAAGTGCTGCGCGTGGCCGGTGTAGCGGTCCGAAGCGTGGATCTTGCCGGTCTGCGTGGTGAGGATGAGGAGGCCTCCCGGCGCGGTGTGTGCGTACATCCACCGCAGGATGTCGGCGTATTCCGTGGAGTGCTCAATCACTTCGCAGCAGATGAGCACGTCGTACGCGTCCCGGAGCTGGGGGTAGAGCGCATGGGAGAGGGTAGAACCCGGGAGCTTCACCCGTGCGCGCTCAATGGCCGCCTGGGAGATGTCACAGCCTCCCAATTCCCCAGGCGTCAGCCCGAAACGTACCTGCACGCTCCGCAGGAGCGTTCCCTCACCGCAGCCGAAATCGAAGGTGGAACGCCTGCCAGCCGGCTGCAGGCGGTCGATGGTCTTCAGGATGAAGCGCCGTCGGTGGCGGACGGTCGGGTAGTACGGATACGCTTGTTCGGTGGCCTGCCAGTAGACGTTGGGGTCGTAGCGGTACGGCTCAGGCATTTCCACGGCGGCGGTGGGTAAAGAAAGGCGGGGGGAGTGGATCGTAGTGTGCCTGGCGGAACGGCGTTCGGAAAGGGCAAGTCCCTAACAACTTCCTCCCAAAACCGCTACACTCCGCGGGTGCCGAAAACGGCCATCATCGCCGGCGCCGGCCCCGCGGGATTGACCGCAGCCTACGAGCTTCTCGAACGCACCGACATCGTGCCCATCGTGTGCGAGCAGACGGGGATGATCGGGGGGATCGCCCAGACGTACAATTACAAAGGCAACCGCATGGACATCGGGGGGCACCGCTTCTTCAGCAAGAACGACCGGGTGATGCGGTGGTGGTTCACCATCCTCCCCCTCCAGGGGAAGCCCGCCGCGGACACGCTGGAGAAAGGCCACGAGATCGACTACGCCCCCGGCGGCCCCGATCCGGAGAAGGAAGACCGGGTGATGCTTCAGCGCCCGCGCCTCTCCCGCATCTTCTTCCAGCGGAACTTCTTCCCCTACCCCATCGCCATTACGCTCTCGGTGGCGTGGCGGCTCGGCCTGCTCAACACCATCCTCATCACGCTCAGCTACATCCGGGTGCAGCTCTTCCCACGCAAGGACGAGCGCTTCCTGGACGCCTTCTACACGAACCGCTTCGGCAAGCGCCTGTACGAGACGTTCTTCGAGGCCTACACGGAGAAGGTGTGGGGCGTCCCCTGCAGCCGGATCCGGTCGGATTGGGGTGCGCAACGCGTGAAGGGCCTCTCCCTTAAGCGCGCGGTGCTCCACGCCCTCAAGGACCTCTTCTCCAGTGATTTTTCCAAAAAGCAGAAAGAGCGCGAGACCAGCCTCATCACGCGTTTCTACTATCCCAAGCTCGGTCCCGGCCAGCTGTGGGAGACGGTGGCGGATCGCGTGAGGGAGCGCGGCGGTGAGATCCGCATGCGCACGCGCGTTACGGGCATCCGCCTCGAGCAGGGGAAAGTCGTCAGCGCCACGCTCGAGCACGTGGAGACGGGGCGAACGGAGGACGTCGCCTGCGACTATCTCTTCTCCACCATGCCCATCAAACAGCTCATCGGCATGGTCCACCCCCAGCCGCCGGCTTCCGTCATCGAAGTGGCCGAAGGGTTGCAGTACCGCGATTTCCTCACGGTAGGCTTGCTCCTCACGAAGCTCTCGGTGCGCGAAGGGAAGAAGGCGGTACGGGAGAGGGTCCCCGACAACTGGATCTACATCCAGGAAGGCGACGTCCGCGTTGGGCGCGTCCAGATCTTCAACAACTGGAGCCCGTATCTGGTGGCGGACCGGAAGAAGCACGTATGGATCGGGCTGGAGTACTTCGTCAACGAGGGCGGCGACCTGTGGGTGAAACCCGACCGGGAGATGGTCGACTTGGGCGTTGCGGAGATGGAGAAGATCGGATTCCTGAAGAAGGAGGACGTGGTGGATGCGTGCGTCCTGCGCGTCCCCAAGGCGTACCCGGCGTACTTCGGCAGCTACGACCAGCTGGACACCGTCCGCGCGTACACCGACGCCATCCCCAACCTGTTCCTCATCGGCCGCAACGGCATGCACCGCTACAACAACCAGGACCACTCCATGCTCGCGGCCATGTTCGCCGTGGACAACATCGTGAGCGGGCGCTTGGATAAGGCGAACATCTGGAACGTGAATGCTGAGGAGGAGTACCACGAGGAGAAGGTCCAAGCACCAAGTACCAAGTACCAATGACCAAGGAAGGGAATGAACTTCCGGGACAATGATGATACGTATAGACACTGTCCATACGTTGTCTATACACCTTTCTCCTCATACCACCGCACGGTCTTCTCGATCCCCTCCTCAAACGGCACTTTGGGGTCGTAGCCGAAGGTTTTCTGCGCTTTGGCGATGTCCGCGACATAACGGACCACTTCCCCCGTGCGCGGCTGGCCGATCTCCAGCGGCGATGAGCTCTTGAGGAGCCCCTTGATCCGCTCGGCGAGGTGCACGATGGTGGTTCCCTCCCCGTACGCGATGTTGTACGTGCCGTTCCTGGCGTCCTCAAAGCGGTCCAGCGCCTTCACGATGCCGTCAACGGCGTCGTCGATGTATGTGAAGTCCAGGCACTTCTCCTTCCCGAAGACGGTCAGCGGTTCGTTCGCCCGGGCGCGGCGGATGAAGAGGGGAACCACGCGGATGGAATCGTCGTACATGCCGTAGACGTTGGAGAAGCGGAACATCACGTGGTCGATGCCGTAGCAGCGCGTGTACGCCTGGACGAGCGCCTCGCCCCCCACCTTGCTGGCGGTGTAGGGGCTCTCGCAGTTCTCCACGCGCACCAGGTCCTCCGTGTAGCGCTCCGCGCGGATGTTGCCGTAGCCTTCGCGTGAGGAGGCGAAGAGGAACTTCCTGATGCCCTTCCTGCGGGCGAGTTCCAGCGCGTTGAAGAGCGTGAGGAGGTTGTCCCGCGCGCGGTCCGGATGTTCCACGAGCTCGTACACGCGTGCGTTGGCCGCCAGGTGGATGACGGCGTCCACGTCCCCCGGGAGCCGGATGTCCTCCGCGGCGGATTCATCCCTCAGATCCGCGTGCTGCGTTACCGCCTCTACCTCCTCCCGCCACTTGTTTGCAACCCAGTCCGCGCCGATCACGTCATCGCCCCGCCTGAGGAGCGTTTCGCAGAGGCGCGTGCCGATGGTGCCGGAGGAGCCGGTGACGAGGATATTCATGGGAGCATGGGGAGACTTTGGGATTGTGCCTGGAAACGGGAGAGCGGGAAAGGGTACACTACCTCCCGATGCTCTCCCTCATCCTCCCCACCTACAACGAAGCGGAGAATATTCCGCGCATCGTGCCGGAGCTGGAGGCGATCCTGAAGGAAATCCCCCACGAGATCATCGTGGTGGATGACGATTCGCCGGACGGCACGTGGCGCGTGGCGCGCGAGCTTTCCCGGGGGAATGACCGCCTACGGGTCCTGCGTCGCGTGGGGAGGCGGGGGCTTTCCTCGGCGGTCATCGAAGGGTTCCTTGCGGCGAAGGGGGACGTGCTTGGCGTGACGGATGCGGACGGCCAGCACGATTACGCGCTGCTTCCCGCGCTCTACCGCACGGTGAAAGAGAAGGGAGGTTTGGCCATCGGTTCGCGCTACACGGCGGGGGGGAGCGTGGGAGAGTGGGACGGACGGCGGCAATGGATGAGCAGGATGGCAACGGGCTTAGCCAGGAGGTTGTGCCGCGTCCCCGTAACGGACCCCATGAGCGGGTTCTTCGCCGTAGCACGTTCCGTCTTCGAGGGCGTGCTTCCCCGCCTCAACCCCAAGGGCTTCAAGATCCTCCTCGATCTCCTCCTCCATGTGCCGCGCGGCACCCCCGGCGCCGAACTCCCCTATACCTTCCGTTCCCGCACGCTCGGGCAGAGCAAGATGTCGTTCACGGTGCAACTGGAGTTCCTGGAGGAGCTCTTCGATGCCACGCTCGGGCGCTTCCTCCCCCTCACTTTCGTGAAGTACTGTCTCGTAGGTGCGATGGGGATGGTGGTGACGCTGCTGGGGCTTCGGGCCGCCGTCGTCGTGCTTGCCCTGGCGGGATGGAGGGATGATTTCCTCGTCGAGCTGCTCGCGGGCATCGAGGCGGCCATCGTCTTCAATTTCTTGCTCAATAATATCTGGACGTTCGGGCGGCAGAGGCTGCGGGGATGGGGAGCGGTGCTCGGCTTCATCCGCTACAACGCCGTGTGCCTCGTAGGGGCTCTTGCCACGCTCTCGGTCGCCTCCTCCCTGCGTTCCGGCGGCATCGATGAATTCCTCAGCGTGGCCGCCGCCGGATTCCTGGGGGCCGTGTGGAATTACACCATGAGCCGCCTCTTCACGTGGACCGCATGAAGCGGCGCTTTCCGTTCCCGGCGTTCCTCTTTCTCCTCCTGCTCCTCGTGCTGGGCATCCCCACGGCGCGGCGCGCGTGGGCGGTGGCGCCGCTCTACCTGGACGCCACGCTCCGCAATCGCGCGGAGTTGGCTCTCACCCAGCTCACCGCGAGCCGGGGGTGGCTCCTTTCGGACGTGCAGATCCTGGAGGTGATGCCTTCCAAAGTGCGGCTCCTGCACCGCGAGCACCTGCGCCGCCCCCCTCCCCCCCGGTGCCTCATCCTCTCCCTCTCTACGTTCGCCGTGCAGCCATGCGAAGAGTGATGTTCGCCTCCGTGCTCCAGATCTACGCGTTCCTCCTCGCCGGGATACAAGCGCTCGGCGGCGTGCACACGGACGAGGCCAAGTACCTCCTCAACATCCCGTATCCCCATCCCCCTCTCGCGCGCTTCCTCCTCTCGCTCACGTCGTCGTGGCCGTACCAGGAGTTCCTGTGGCGCGCTGTGTTCGCCACGCTCCTCGTGCAGGCGGCATGGCTGGTGTGGCACATGGGGGCGGGATTGGCCCGGGAGCAGCGGTTCACCGCGGCGTGCGCCTGGCTCCTGTGCGCGGCCGTGGTCCTGCAGGCGGGGACCATCATGATGGTGTCCCTCACGGCGCTCCAGGGATTGCTCTTCCTCGTGCTCCTCGCAAGGGCGCGGCGTTCACAGGGGAAGTGGACCGCGCGGCATGCCTTCGGCGCGGCGCTCCTGTGGCTCGCTTCCCTCTTCACATCGTACCATGCGCTGTTCTACGCCCCGGTGGTCGCGCTGCTCCTATGGCGCAAGCCCCTGTCGCCGTGGCAGCGCCTCCTCTACTTCCTCGGCCCCATTGTGCTGGTCCTTCTCTCCACCGCGGCGGACCCCCTGCTCGCGGCGAGCTGGCTGCGGGCTGGCGTGAAGAACACCGACCTTCCGCTGCTGGCGTGGTCTACGGGGCTCTTCCAGGCATGGAGCGTGGGGGGGAGCATCCTCCTGGGACTCACGGGCATGGCGGGGCTGCTCCTGCGGCGCGATTGGGGGCCGCTCCTCAGCGTCTGCCTCGTCGCCGCGTTCACCTTCATCTCGTTCCGGCTCTACTATGGCCTTCTCTTCACCCCCCTCTTCCTCTACGGCACGCTGGCGTTCTTCAGACATCTGTGGAAGGCGCCGCTCCCGTCGCTGATCCCCGTGGGCCTCATCACGCTGCTCTGCCTGCTCCTCTTCCCGCCCGACCTCTCGCCCTCCCCCGCCCGCGCCGTCCTCCAGGCGCTCGCGCGGCGCGGGAGGAGCGGCGCCATCCTCATCGCCGGATCGTTCGGGCACGAGTGGCAGTACGAAGCATCCTCCTCTATCCGCCGCTACCATCCGTCGCTCCTTCCGGAGGCGCAGGCGGCGGTGTGCCTGGAGGCGTGCGAGGGGATCGAGCGGGTGCCGGGGTGGTCCCGCGCGGCGGATGCCCCGGTGGAGGTGTGGGTGAAGGAGTAGGGGCATGGGGCGCCGCCGGCGATTCCACGGAGAGGACGTCTTCGAGCATCGCCATGGTCGCGGCGATATCGGCAGGCGGAGAGGGGGCGCGTTTGCCGCTCACGGATTCCTGGCAAGCCCGCACGTTCCGGCGGAGGGTGCGTGTATTCCTGCTCGTGGGGAAGCAGTCGAAGAAAGCGTCGAGGGTGAAGAGCGCTTTGGCGACGAGGGCGCCGTGCTGTTCCCGCACGATGCGGCGGATCTTCTCCGCGCTCCTCTCGTCACGCGTATCCGCCAACTCCGCCATGTGATGCAGGAGAACCCGCTTCTGCGCGTCATCGAATACTTCCGGTGCGAGCGGACGGAACATGCATTTGCGGAGCAGGCGGCGGTACAAGGAGCCTTCCCCGCGGATGTAGTCCGCGTGGATACGGTCGAACTGGTCCGTCGCTTGCGCCGCAAGCCGTTGCAGCTCGGCCGATGGCGGAGGACTCATGCGCTTGGTTTTCACCGTGACGGAATCAGATGTGATAATACTCCCGATACCATTCGACGAACCGCGGCACGCCGTCCTTGATCTGCGTCTTGGGGTCGAAGCCCAGCATCCCCTTCGCCTTGGCGATATCCGCTTCCGTACGCGCCACGTCGCCCGGCTGCATGGGAAGGTACTCCTTCGCCGCCTCCTTGCCGCAAGCCTTCTCGATGGCGGCGATGTAGTCCATCAGCTCCTCCGTGCGTCCGCAGCCCAGGTTGAACACTTCCTCCGGATGGTTCCTGTCGATGGAGGCCACCACGCCCGCCACGATGTCGTCCACGTACGTGAAGTCGCGCTGCATCTTCCCCTGCCCGAAGACCTGGATGGGACGGCCGTGGAGGATGGCGTCCGTGAAGAGGAAGAGCGCCATGTCCGGCCTGCCCCACGGGCCGTAGACCGTGAAGAACCGCAGGCCCGTGACGGGAGTGCCGTAGAGGGAGTGGTACGCGTGCGCCATAAGCTCGTTATCCTTCTTGTTCATACCGTAGAGCGAGAGCTGGTCGTCGGTGCGGTCGGTTTCCGCGAGCGGCATCTTTGTATTGCCCCCGTACACGGAGCTGGAGGAGGCGTAGATGAGGCCGGGAACCTTCTGGAGCCGCGCCTCGTCGATCACATTGAAGAACCCCCGGATGTTGATGTCGACGTACTCGTCCGGATGGTCAAAGGCGTAGCGCACGCCGGCGAGCGCGGCCAGGTGGCACACGCGGTCGCATCCTTCCATGGCTTTCTTCAGGGAGTTGCGGTCCAGGATGTCCGCACGGACCATCCGGAACCCCTTCTTCCCTTCCAACTGCGCGGCCCGCGCTTTCTTAAGTTTGGGATCGTAGTAGGGGCTGAAGTTGTCGTAACCCACTACTTCGTCGCCCCGCGCCAGGAGCACCTGTGCGGTGTGGAACCCGATGAAGCCGGCGGCTCCGGTAACGAGAATCTTCATACGGGAGAGATTGTGCCTGTTATTCGTCCTACTGGGAAGGACTTTGGACTTAGGGATTAGGACCTAGGAACAAAGAGAGAGATGCCAAGAAATGTTCCCAGGCCCTATGTCCTCCGTTCTGGGTCCCTCGGTTCATCCTTACCGACTCCCTGGTTCTTCTTCCTCTATGCCCTGCTCGAATAGTTCCCTGAGATGTTCGGGCAGCGCCTCAACTATCTCATCTTTCCAATAGACGCACGCACGGTTGCCAAGCCTTGGCCCAGTATAGACTTCGACCAATTCTGTCCCAATAGTGGAGCCATCCCTAACTGCGTCTCTCATTACGGGGTGCACATGTCGTTTACGCATCCAGCTCAATAGCTCTCCCGTTCCAATGCCGATGATTCTGGCTACTGTCTCTAGGGTAGTTGCCGCGCGCTCTCTATATTGCTGCTGATGCACGTCGGCAGAGGGTTCCTTACAGGAGAGTATGACGTCGCCGCTCAGTGCGAGCTGATGGGCGAGAAAGGGAACCATCGCCTGTTTCGGGTAAAGGGAAACGTGGATCGTGCGCTTCCCTTTCTGCACTTTTGTAATTCCCTGGGGTGCAATAGCCTCTCCGTGCGTTGCCCGTTGGATTATTGCCGCGTGAATGCGGGGATCCAGGGCAAACTCTTGTGCAAATGTGTCCGTATCTATCACCGATCCTGCATCCTGTGCTTCCATGCGCTCATTCCATCCTTCCGACAAGTTATAGGGATTGGCCGAAGCGACGCGTCCGGTGTTCTTGTCGCGGATTTGTACAAACCACTTATTCTTAATTTTCACATAGCCTACGACAGTTGATGCTTTCTCGTCCCCGTATAGCACGCGCATACCGGGACGAAAGCGAAGCACCATTTGATAGCTCCGGTCTTCCAGTTTTTTCAGTTCCCCAGGGATCTCTTGTTGTATTGATGCAATGACCGCTGCGGATTGCTCGGGCGTTATGAGCCTGTTCTGAAGTTGTGTACGCGTTTGTTGCAAGAGATTTTCCCATCGAAAAAATGCCACACAGCCGGACGTAGACGCCCTACTGAGAATGTTGAGATACTCTTGGGTTTCCTGCATCGCTTGCAACCGATGCTGTTCTATCGGTTCTTCGAAGGACATGATAACATTATCACATATAACTTTTAAAAAAGCAACTACCGATTGCAATCATCCATTCATTATCTCTGTAGCTAGGATATGCCAATCCCCCTATACTTCAGTCCCGCCTCCTCCGCCTCCTTCGGCTCGTAGATGTTCCTTCCATCGAACAGGTCCTTCCCCTTCATTGCCTTCTTCACCTCCTTCAAATCCTGCCCGCGGAACAGGTCCCACTCCGTGAGGACGACGAGGGCGTCCGCCCCCGACACGGCTTCCATGGGTGAGGAAGCGTAGGTGATCTCCTTTGGAAAGATTTTTTCCGTGTTTTCCATCGCGGCGGGATCGTAGGCAGTCACGCTATGGCCCGCCTTGAGGAGGAGGGGGATGAGATCCAAGCTG
Source organism: uncultured Candidatus Peribacteria bacterium (assembly GCA_964358505.1). Taxonomy (GTDB): domain Bacteria; phylum Patescibacteriota; class Gracilibacteria; order Peribacterales; family Peribacteraceae; genus CAIKAD01. Next base: position 5,818 of record CAYHOS010000001.1, on the reverse strand, counting down.
GGCGCCTCGCGCATGTCGTCCGTCCGCGGCTTGAAGCTGAGCCCCCACAGCGCCACGCGCGCTTTGCTGGGGAGCGCCGCGAGGATCTGCTCGAAGAAGCGGAAGCGCTGCGCCGTGTTCACGCGGTCGGTGGCTTCCACGATTTCGAAGGACACGCCGTATTCCTTGGCGGTCTGGAGCAGCGCCTTGACGTCCTTGGGGAAGCAGCTCCCCCCGTAGCCGATGCCCGCGTGCAGGAACTTGGGGCCGATGCGGTTATCCAGCCCCATCCCCGCGGCGATGTCCCGGATATTCGCTCCGGTCTTCTCCGTGAAGGCGGTGAGCATGTTGATGAAGCTGATCTTGGCGGCCAGGAAGGAGTTGGATGCGTACTTCACGATCTCCGCGCTCTCGCGGCTCATGAAGAGGAGGGGGCGGCCGACGCGCGTGAGCGGCCGGTAGAGCTCCTCCATCATCCCCCGCGCATGGTCATTGCCATTGATCCCGACGATGATGCGGTCAGGCATGAGGGTATCCGGCACGGCCAGCCCCTCCCGCAGGAATTCCGGGTTGGAGACGACGGGGATGGAGTGCGTCTTGCCGCGCTCCTTGAGGATGGCGGCAATCCTCTCTTCACACTTTCCCCCCGTCCCCACGGGGACCGTGGACTTATTCACGAAGATGAGGTCCTTCTCCGCGTTCCTCGCCACGGTCTCCGCCACCGTGAACACCGCGCGCAGGTCGGCTTTGAACCCCTCGCCGGGAGGCGTGGCCACGGCGGAGAAGACGATTTCCACCTCGGGGAGGACGCTCTTCAAGTCCGTCGTGAAGCTCAGGAGCCCGCTTCCGAGCCCCCGCTGGATCAGTTCCTCCAGCTCCGGCTCATAGATGGTGCTCTTGCCGCCCTTCAAGACCGCGATTTTCTTCTCGTCGATATCCACGCCCGCCACCGTGTGCCCCAGTTCCGCGAAGCAGGCGGCGGAGACGAGGCCGACGTAGCCGGTGCCGACGACGGCGATTTTCATTGAGCGTAGTGTAGCAGAGGAGCGGTCTGTGGATCGAGGAGGTAGGGACGCGGCATGCCGCGTCCTTACAACGTATCCGTCGGCACCGGCCATTATCCCGCCCTTCCCTTGATGCCCATCCCCAGGCACACTATGCGGGCCATGAAGATCCTCGTCTCGGGCTCCATCGCCTACGACCTCCTCCTCCAGTACGACGGCTCTTTCCCCGATGCCATCGATCCCGCGCACCTGGATGAGCTCTCCATGGCGTTCGTCACCACGCGCTTCGCGCGGCACCACGGCGGCACGGGGGCGAACATCGCGTGGAACCTCAAGCTCCTCAACCAGGAGCCGCTCCTCGTGGGCACGGTGGGCCACGATGCGGGTTCCTATACGGCGTTGCTCGAGGAGCGGGGCGTCTCCACGAAGCGCGTGGAGGTCCAGCGCGGTTACGCCACGTCCACGGCCATCGTGGCCACGGATTCCCGGGAGCACCAGATCACATTCTTCCATCCCGGCGCGGACGCCGCGGGCTCCTTCCCCGACCTCTCCGAGGAGCGCGACGATCTCGCCTATGCCGTCATCAGCCCCCGCGACGCGCGGGTGATGATGCAGGCCATGGCTTGGTGCCAGCAGTACGCCGTTCCCTACCTGTTCGACCCCGGGCAGCAGGTGCTGGCATTCGCCGAGGAGGAGCTGGCGCGCGCCATCGGGAAGTCCGCGGGGGTCATCGCCAACGCGTACGAATGGAGCCTCATCAGCAAGAAGACCTCTTTCGCCATCGAGCAGCTGCTGGAGCACGCTCCCTTCCTCGTCATCACCCAGGCGGAGGAGGGCTGCACGGTGTATACGCCCAAGGGGGAGACCGTCCTCCCCGCGTGCAAGCCGGAGAAGACCGTCAACCCCACGGGGGCGGGCGACGCGTTCCGCGCGGGCTTCCTCACCGGACTCGCCGCCAAGTGGAGCTTCAAGCAATGCGCCATGCTGGGCTCCTCCCTTGCTTCCTTCATCGTGGAGCAGGAAGGCACGCTCATAGACGCCGTCGACCTCAATGACGTGATGGGGAGGGCGGAGACGACGTACGGGGAGGCATTGCCCGCGCTGCCGTGACCGTTCAGCGGTACACGATGTTCCTATGTTTGATTGCCACGACGAGGAGGACGACAATCTCTTCTTTGTTCGGCGTAAAGACTACTCGATAATCACCCACGCGGAAGCGGAAGAAGCCACGAGTTCCTTTCACAGGAACCGCGAAGTGAAGAGGATCCAGCTGCTCCGCAAACCAGTGCACTTTGTCCACGATTCTTCGGACGAGCTGTTTCTGCAGGCGAGCGAGGTCTGCTCTGGCATCCGGGTTATAGGCGACCTTCATAGGACAGGCCAGTTTACAGCTTCAACTCTTTTCGTAAAGCTTCTTCAGAAATGTAATTGCCTTCCTTGGCATCCTTCAGGCCTCGTTCAAGCTGATCCCCGAATTTCTCCAGGATCAACGTGTCTTCATCAATGGGTTCCACTCTCAGGACCGGTTCCGAGTGATGCATCACGATGAACCGCACGTTCTTCTGCCGGGCAAGTTTCGTGAGGTTCTGCCGGAACTCCTTAATGCCGATTACACGTGTAGTCATTGGTAGAGGGAAAAGTTCACCTATAGTGTACACTTTACGTTAACTACGTGTCAAGGTGCCTTGGTTCTTGGTACTTGGTTCTTGGTGCTTTACACTCTCTCCATGTCCTCCATCAAAGACCCCTCCCTTGCAGGCCAGGGGAAGCTCAACCTGGAAATCGCCGAGAAGCGCATGGGTGCGCTCCTCAAGCTCCGTGAGCGCTTCGCCAGGGAAAAGCCCTTCAACGGCCTCACGATCGGCATGGCGTTGCACGTGACCAAGGAGACGGGCGTCCTGGTCCGCACGCTCGTGGCGGGGGGCGCCAAGGTCGCCATCACCGGATGCAACCCCCTGAGCACGCAGGACGATGTGGCCGCCGCGCTGGCGGAGGAGAAAGACGTTTCCGTGTGGGCGTACAAGGGCGAGACGACGGAGGATTACTACAAGTACTTGGAGGAAGTCTTGAAGGCCAAGCCGCACATCACCATCGATGACGGCTGCGACCTGGTCACGCTGCTCCACACCAAGCATCCCGAACTCCTCCCCAACCTCATTGGCGGGTGTGAAGAGACGACAACCGGCATCATCCGCCTCCGCGCGATGGAGCGCGACGGCGCGCTCAAGGTCCCCATGGTCGCCGTGAACGACAACAAGACCAAGCACCTCTTCGACAACTACTACGGCACGGGGCAATCCACCTTCGACGGCATCCTCCGTTCCACCAACCTGCTCATCGCCGGGAAGACGGTCGTGGTCGCCGGGTACGGGAGCTGCGGCAAGGGCGTGAGTATGCGGGCGGAAGGATTGGGCGCGCGGGTGATCGTCACGGAGGTTGACGCGTTCAAGGCCATGCAGGCGGCGATGGACGGCCACACCGTGATGAAGATGGAAGACGCCGCGCCGCTCGGCGACCTCTTCGTCACCGTCACGGGGGACATCCACGTGATCACCGTCGCCCATATGGAGAAGATGAAGGACGCCGCGGTGCTGGCCAACTCCGGCCACTTCGACTGCGAGATCGACCTGGCGGACCTGGAGAAGAAGGCCGCGTCCAAGCGCCGCGTCCGCCACTACCTGGATGAGTACCTTATGCCCTCGGGCAAGGTCATCTACGTCGCCGGCGAGGGAAGGCTGGTCAACCTCGCCTCGGCGGAAGGCCACCCCAGCGAGGTGATGAGCCTCTCCTTCTGCGGCCAAGCGCTTGCGTGCGAGTACTTGGTGAAGAATAAGGGCAAGATGAAAGCCACGGTCATCACGCTCCCCCCCGACATCGACGACTTCATCTCCCGCACGCAGCTCCATGTGATGGGGATAGGGATTGATGAACTGACGGCGGAGCAGAAGAAGTATCTCAGCAGTTGGCAGGAAGGCACGTAGTGAAGGAAGACAGTGGCGCGGAGCCGTCACATGCCCCTCTGGGGCATGGGTCTCACGAGCCTTCGGGCTCGTGCCAGGGCGATTCGGGTGACTGCAGGAAGGCGTTCAATGTTCTCTCCTCCATCTTCCACCGCCACTTCCAGCCATGGAATCCCGCAAGTTCCGGATTGCTCCATGTGTATTCCATCCGGTAGCGCAAATCGTCCGCGTTGCGTATGAGGTGGTCGTAGTATTCCGGCAACCAGAATGGGCCGGTTCGGTCGAGCAGCTTGTTCGCTCTCCATGCCGAAAAGCCTTTCCATGACTGGAGGATGGAAGGAAGCGTGTGCGTACCGAGCGGCTGTACGTCCACATGCACGTGGTTTGGCATGATGCACCAAGCGAAGAGCCGGTACCGTTCGCCTTCGAAGTGGCGCAGCGCATCGGCAACCACCTCCGCGATGTCCTCCCTTTTGAGCCAGCAAACTCCGCGGCCGCTCCGAAGGTATTGCTCGATGGATTCAGTATGCAGTTGCATGAGGCGCAATCGTTCCCGCGGCGCCAGTTCCCGTTTGAGGGCTTTGGCGGTCTTGACGATGTCGTCGCGCTCCCCTCGCCATTGCTCCAATTGTTTCTGGGGGACGGAATCGCCGAGCCGGAAGTTGACGGCGTAGATGCCGCCGGGCTTGGTCCAATGCGGAAGATAGGCGCCATACCGCTTGTGGATGTTCTGGGGCATAGCAGGATATCCTAGCACCGACCGCGTCCCCGAAGGGACGCCCCACCACGCTCTTGAAAGAGCGTGGTGCGTTTGTGTGTGCTGTTTTTCTGGCTTCCCCCTGCGCACTTCCTCTTGCCGGTTCACGCCGTAGTTGACAGGTAGACAAAATCTAACATAACATTGCGGTTAATCTATAACCGCTCGGATGCGGTATCTCTTCAGTTCCTTGGAAACACCGTACCGCAATGATGAGAAACCTGCTTCTTCTGGAGGATGTCAGGATGTAAATGACCCAGAGGAAGTAGCAGGAGTTTTCTTCGGAGGCCATGGCCATGGCTAAGTATGATCAGGATCGGGGTGAGTTGGCTCGAACGAGGAAAATAGGAAAACGGAGGGCGTGTCGCGACTGTCCAATTTGTACTATTGCTTCGGGAAAACAACGTCAGTGCCCGAAGCTCACGCGTGACGCTATTCGAGTATTCCATGTTCGAGCGTTTTTTGAAGAAGAGGCCTTCGAAACGGAGCTGGCGTGAGCCAGCCCCCCCGCACTTTTTGTGCGATCGGACCGGGACAGAATTCAT
>CAYHOS010000001.1:0-563 GCA_964358505.1 uncultured Candidatus Peribacteria bacterium | reverse complement strand
ATTTCTGTCCTGGTCCACTTCTAACGCAGAAGCAGATTTCTCGTCATTGTTCTTTTTTACAGCATCGAAGCAATCAATGATCTGCCTTTCTCTATCCTTCTTTCGCCGATCGATCGGGGGGAGGGAACATCCATTCTGCCCTCATTCTCTTCTTGGGGTGGCTTGCGCGAGGATTCGCGCGAGTCGATGTTGAAAGGTGGAAGTCAGCTTCTCAGTAAGGAGAGCGCTGTCATGGTGTTTAGTTCACTCGATGATGTGGTGGTTGTTGAGGTGAAGGACCGCAAGAGGGAGTGGCGCCGTAGAAAGACCTGCCGACGACATTCACGACGCGAACGGAATGCCCACGTTGCCGCAGGGCGACTGGAGTCATTCCGCCGCAGCCATAGAGGCAAACGCGCGGCAGTGACCTACGGCCAACTCAATCGAAAGGTTCAGAACCTCACCCATCGCATCTCCTCACCTGATAGCTGAAGTCTGACCCAGGCCCCGACGCGTCGGCATTGACGCGTCGGGGCAATCTCTGCGAAGGCAGGTAATTGGTTGTTTCTGGGATACTTTACTCC